>JBJFGK010000153.1:0-10054 GCA_051892655.1 Prevotella sp.
ATTCGATATTTTCACCTATATTTGTAGAGACTATAACTAAAAACATTAATAATCAAAGATGAAAAAGACTATTATGTATCTCCTTTTGTGCACAACACTGTGTCTTGGGAGTAATTCTGTTTTTGCACAAAACACGGCAAGTGAAGTTCTTAACAGCCTGACATTTGAAACGCCAAAGGCTCTATATCACGTGAAAGGCAACACAGCCAACGTACGTAAACAACCGAGTACGAAGGCAGCCAAGTTTCAGACAGAAGGCGGCTGGGAGTACATTCTCCGAAAAGGTATCGTAGTGGAAGACAAAGGGAACAACCCACAGTGGGTGACAACAACAATTGACGGCAAGACTGCTTACATAAACAAGAGTGTGATGGTAAAATGCGACAATACACCAATCTCTCCGTCCGTTTACAACCAATATTACAGCTACACGGGTCCCAACTTTGGATGCGAAGAAGACCCTAATGACTTTATGGATTGGAGAGTTGCTCCAATAAAGGGTAACTCTGGATTATATGTCTGCATATACAGTGACGGATTCTCGAGATTTATGATGCTTGGCAAGATGGTCGATAACGTACTGGTTTTCAAATACAAGGTTCATATGTATAGTAATGACACATACAGTGATGAAGAACTTGCACCTTTAGGCAAATACAAAATTGAGTTTGTCAAAGAAAGCAACATGGATGGGAAATCACTTTGGTTTATTCCGAATAAATCCATGCTTATACCTTTAAACATGAAATACCGTGATGAACCCATTAAATACCTTGACCTAACAAAACTTACAGAAAAAATGGTTTATGTCATATTCAAAGAAAAGATTGAAAAGGGCAAAACTGAATATTTCTACTTGCCTGCATGGTCGTTCTCATCTGCATTCGATTTTAATACCCCAATATGATGAAAAGATATATCTTTTTATTTGTATTCACGGCAATAGTCTGTCTTGCCGGCATCGCACAAACCTCTACGGGTATTAAGATGCGTCTGATTTTACACTACGATATAGAGGAAGTGAACGGCAAGCCTGGCTACTGGTGTGATTGTATCATAACCGACAACAACGGTGTTCTTGATGACAGCTATTCCAATCTGCAAATCAGCTTTTATGAACATACGGATGTATCGGTTCCCTTTTTCAGCGTAAACACAACGTTTTCACGGCATAAGGCAACCAGGTTTTTCCTGCCAAAAGATATCATTCTGAACCGTGCAAAACAACATCTGCAAGCCACAGGAGTATTTGACATGAAAATATCATACTATGCAAAACTTACAAGCAAAAAGAATTGTAAAGAACATTATTATTCATGGAAATCCCTGCTGACTTACGACCTACTGAATGCAGAAATGAAAATAATCGATAAATACATGTTTGACTTCAGTATCATGAACGAGCCTTACAGGGCGGAAATGCAACGGAAGTACAGTACAGAAGATCTCGCAGTGAATGAGGATGACGGGTCGCTGATAAAAGTCCAATACAACAACCGGTTGACTGCACCGGACAACATGGAAATAAGGATATGCTTTTGGCACAATGTGGAAATGACCGACTCTGTAATATTTTATGAGTATATAGACAAAAAGGATACAAAAGGACATCCTGTACTGTTGAGTAATAATGCATTCTCTAAAGACTGGGATAAAGAGATTGCCCCACACATAAGAAGAACCAACAGCATCAAACGCTCACGCTCCAACATGGAGGATTTCATATTCTTCATGCCATCCTATATAATTCAATTCGCCGAATATGATAAGGAAAGGAAAGCAAAAGGCCTTAACGACACCATCTTCGCTGATGTAAGAGCATACAGGAATAACCAGGAAATAGGCGTGAGCCATTGTTATCTGTATTGGGTAAGAGAGTCGGAAAAGGACACATCATGTCATCATCCCAATATGATATATGAAGAAATTAACATAAAAAAAGAGAAATTGTCGGACACAGAAACAATTGAAACCTACGATGTAGTCAGCAGATGTCCAGATTGCGGATATGAAAATACAACAAAGAATCTGACTCGCTTTGCAGGAGAAGAAGAGAGAACTATCGGTTTCTGTCCGCCACACTTTTGGGAAAGATACTTGGGTTCATCTAAGTTCAATGAGGGCCTAGACTCTATTGACGGTGACTGTGTCAGAAAATGTTTAGAGGCAAATGTGATAAGAAAGTGTATCATATGCGGCAAGATTGAAGAGACCGACATAGTGGAACAATATTGGCAACGCAACTGTAAATGTTGGGTGTCGGAAAGTATAAAGGACATAAGCAGCAAAACCGTAGAACGATATAAGGTGATAACAAACACTATCGAAACCTTAAGAAACTGTGAAGGTGTTGAGACTATTCTCGGAACTCGTACGGAAACACGGTGGGAAAAGTTACCATGCAATCATCCGAACATGAAGCTCGTAAACGAAGTGGAAGTGGCAAATACTCCTCACCGTTTCTATCACACAACCGATATTCTTTACGAATACCAATGTTCAGACTGCGGATATAAAGAATATCGGGAAGGTAAGGAAAACCATTTCCACAAAAAAGAGAAAGCCTACGTACACTGCCAACGGCTTCAACCATTCAGTGCCAAGGTAGGAGGTGTGCCTTTGAAAATGCACATAGCGGTCAACAATTCTGACAGCTCGGCTGTCTATATAGCGGAGACCGAAACCACCGAAGCCCTTTGGGAAGCCGTTTATCCAAGTACGAATGAAAACTGGAAAAACAGCCAATATCCTGTTACCAACGTAACACTCAACGACGTGAAAGGCTTCATATCTGCACTTAACTACAAGGCAGAGACAGAGAACTGGCCTTTACGCTTCCGACTTCCGACTGTAGACGAATGGCTCTACGCCTATGATTTCGGCGGAGATTACAAGGAAGGATGGACACACTGTCCTACAGTCCATAAAGTGGCAGAGAAGGAAAAGGACGAGATGGGACTTTACGACATGCTCGGAAACGTATCTGAGATATGCGACAATAACACATCTATAGAAGTTGATGAAGGGGAATACGAATATTGGACTGCTGTTGCAGGCAATAGCTACTGTGGCATAAAAACGCCGAAAGAAGTACGTTACCACAATCTTGACAAAGGCGAAGAAAACGTTGGCTTCCGTCTATTTGCCGACCCCGTGCCAAGTAATGAAGACAAGGATCAGGAATGCATTGAGATAAGCGTTGGGGAACGGGCTATACAGATAGGATACAAATGGAGTATACAGAACGTGTACAAATGTTCCGTTTGCGGTCGACTGCTTTACGGACCCAAACACTATAGACATTGGAATGTCAACAACGCTCCTAAAGGGTGTGGGTGCAACTAATAACTGTGCTACACTCCGTTTATTGGAACAAAAAACATTCGTCACAAAACAGAAGAATGACAGCAAGGCATTTCAGGTGATCCTTGCTGTCGTTTTATCAATAACGAACATAGTTTTATGTGTTTTACCGGACAGCAATAATAAAGTTACAACAATTTCGCTAATTACTATTAACAAGCACTTATAATTCATCAGACTCACGTTAAATAAGTAAACAAACCGCAAACCTACTATAGAAATGAGACATAAAGTAGTCAACCTAAATTGATACACTACAACATAAGTGGTGCAAACATTAAAGGTCATCAGAGCTAACTTAAAAATTAGACCGTTATATCAAAGTTTTCTGATGTATCTCATCGTATTTTGACTGTGACTTAGTTTGTTTATTCGTCAAAGCCGGTTACAATAGTGAAAATTATTCTGAGCTATAATTCTTTATATACACATCTCTCTGTGGGAACGGTATCTCTATATTGTTTTCATTAAGTGCATTATAAATACATGCTCTTATATCACTTTCTGTAACTCCCTGCCTTATTACATCAATCCAACATATCAGTTTAAAATCTATACTATTGTCTCCGAAATTGGTAAAAATGACTTTTATTGTTTTTTTCTTATCTATATATGGACTTTCAAGGTTAGCTACCGCCGTCTCAACTATGTTGCATATATCATTGACTTTGCTACCGTAAGCCACTCCGAATGTAACAGTAGAAAGTACATAACCATGATTGCGGGTCAGGTTCTTATAGTTTTTAGTAAAAAGTTGGGAGTTCTGAAATGCAATGACCGAACCGTCTATGGCTTCAATCATAGTGCTTGTATAAGAAATGCTGCTGACTTTACCACGAGTGCCGTCACACTCTATCCAGTCGCCTATCTTTATGCGTCCTGCCATAAGTGATATGCCATAATAAATGTTTTCAATTATGTCCTTAGAAGCAAAACCCACACCTGTAGACAAGCCGCCGGAAATTACAACAAGCCAGGTGTTGCTTACATGCATTATGGCAAGACTTGATATAAACCATATACCCCACACAAAAACCTGTATAAGATTTTTTCCCATGACGGTGCGGCTCTCCGCCGTTTTGCAGTCTATTTGTGAGAAATGGTATTTCATGAACGCTATCGAAGTTCGTGAAATGTAGGAGAATATGAACCATAACGATGCAACAAGCACTATCGAATACAGACTTACGCTGAAATTGCTTACGTCAATAAAGCGCATATAGAATATGCGGTGTGTCAAATCACTAAGATTAAAAACATCTGCCGCCCAATAAATTGATACCATTATCGAGCATATGGACATCAGTGGCAACACGACATTCATTATCAAATGATACAACCACCTCTTTGTTATCGGCTTGTCAAGCAACCGGTGTGCGTCTGCATAGTCTTTTATCAATCCTGCCATACAGCTTATTGTGAGTATACATGTCAATTGCATCGTCCACCAGATGAGCATCTGTACACTAAGCAATGTATAACCGAACCAAGAACTTATGACACTTATAACGAATACGACAAGCGAAATATAAGTATAAAACACATCACTGCGTGGTATGTTGTCATTATGACGACGTATGACATACCATTGCCATATCGAACATACAAACAATATCGGAGGGAATATTAGGTTTACAAGGTCATTAGGTATAAGTACGATACGGAATGTTATGACCAAGAAACTGATAACTATAAGAGGGGCGTATATGCGAAATGCACTCTTTATGCGCTGTCCGTCCACTCTGACCAACAATGATATCAATATGACAGCAAGCAACCACGCATATTCCACAAGCAGACTGCTTGCCATTAAGATAAAGTTCTGCGTAACCGTATTCTTTATAATTCCAAGTATCACGGCAAAAGTTACAACCGTCGTAGCCATGATGATACAAGTGCGCTTTGCCATGAATTTATCAGTACGAAAACGCTTAGGCATAAGGAAACGTATTATTGCGACATTCACTATTACAGATAATATGCCGTAAAAGAATATCACAGCAAACAGACCCAATATCATGCGGCTGTCCCATTGCGACTTTATCTTTCTTGAAGAGCGGTATTTTTCATTTACCGTCTCTGCCGTCTTGTCTACATTGGTTTTCAGTGATGATAATATTGCAAAATAGTTCTCGCCACCATTCACAAAGATATTGTTCTGTATCTCGCCATAACGCTTTATGGCATAGTCATTAAGAAAACGCAGACGCTTCTCTGTCATGTTATAATACGATATGTATTCTGTCATCGCTGCATTATTCTCGTTAATAGACCTCCTTACGTTAATTGCCAAAGCAAGACAAACACTGCGGTCTATCTTTCCTTTTTCACTCAACGCCATCGGAGGCATGGCCTGCAATGCTGCTATCAGACTGTCATAACGGGCGACTTCACCATCCATTTTGGATATTAGAGTTTTGAAAGGTACGGTGTTCGACTGAAAATGCTTGAACTGATTTGTAGCTTCATGACAGGCATATGCCAAATCAAAGACATAGTCGGGCTTCTGTGAATAGAGCATAAGGGCATTCTGATTGCTCTTTGACAATATTCCAAGAAGTTCCTTTCTCACCTGTTCCCTACGCTGTTTGGCATTAGACAAGGCACGTGACTGCTCCTTATGCGAGTTTACAAGTTCCTGACGCAATATAGACAACGTATTGTCCAGATTTTTTTCATTAAGAACAGCAAAGATTTCTATCGGCAACAATATGACTATCGATAGTATAAGCAGCAGCTTTTTATTCATTTGTTTCTAAGTTTTTATGAGAAAGTTCAATGTAAGACAACAAAACCAAACATGTTTTCATCTTGTCACGCATGAGGTTTTTATGCAAAAATTCGATGTAGCGAGAGCAAAGAGAGTTTACTTTCAATTTGCCGAGCGTGAGAATTTTATGCAAATGTAACCATTTTCCCAACATTTATCGTAATTTTGCGATAAAAAATGAATTTCTTTTTATCATACACATTAGTAAAAACATTATATGATACTCATTGCCGACAGTGGAAGTACAAAGACTGACTGGTGTGTGACATGCGACGGTAAGATGACACAACGTTTATCCGGACAGGGAATTAATCCTTTTATGCAAACAGCAGACACTATTAACGATATTATCTCAAATGAGTTAATAAGCCATTTGGAAAATGTAAATGACATAACGGAAGTCTATTTTTACGGCGCCGGATGCAGGGAGGAAAAGCGACATATACTCGCCGAGATATTAAGAGACAAACTGAAAAATGTAAAAACTATAGATATAGAGACAGATCTCACTGCCGCCGCACGTGCTCTTTTCGGACAAACAGAGGGAATAGCATGCATATTGGGTACAGGTTCCAATTCCGGATATTATGACGGATATGAAATAAGACACAACATCTCTCCTCTCGGATATATACTCGGAGACGAAGGCAGTGGAGCCGTACTTGGCAAACTATTTGTCAATGCACTTTATAAAGGCCGTCTGTCAGACAATATAGTTAATACGTTTGAAACAGAGACAGGACTTACATTAACTGACATTATCGAAAATGTTTATAGACGCCCCCTTGCCAACAGATTTCTCGCAAGTCTCTCTCCTTTTATAGCAAGACATATAGACGATCAAGACATCGAAAACATTGTCATTGGTAATTTCACAGATTTCTTCAGAAGGAACATCAACAAATATCAACGAAAAGACATTGCCATAGGAGCCATAGGAAGTATAGCCTATCATTATGGCGAGCAACTGAAAAAATCCGCCCGAACGGAAGGATATAGCATTTCAAAGATTATAAAAAGTCCAATGGAAGGTCTCATTAATTATCACGCCTCTCAAAATGATATGAGATAAGAGTCATAAACATACTTTCCGCATATCGTAAACATAGTTTTTACCTGCCATTACCATATAGTTTTTAGAATGCTTGTCAGCGTTTGTCTATAACCGTCAACGTAGAACATGAACACTTTCTTTTGATTTCATCTACCCGGACTATAAACTGAAAGACACCAAAAAGCCTTGACATAGTTGTGTCGAAGCCTTTGATACAACTGTATCTCACGTTTAAAAAACTATTCAATGCATAGATACAACTGTGTCAAAATTAATTTTTACTCTCCTAAACTTGTAGATTGCTCTGCTAACTTTTAATTTTTGCCTCGCTTATCTTGTAGGTTAACGATTGTTCGCAAAAATTTCGGCTCCCTGCAAACATAAATAATTGCTCTATAATGCAGCCCTAAACCATTAAAATCATGACTTTTTAGCCTAAAAACATATTGAGTCTTTCATGTTTTCACGGATTTTCACAAAAACAAGCACGAATAAAGCACCCATCTTTTCAAAAAAACGTGATTTTTGGGGGGCAAATCGCCGCTTTTGAAAACATCCTTCACCATTCAAAATCATCAATTTATTGATAGTCAATAAGATTAACAACACGTGTGAAGGTGAAGGATGTTTTCAAACTTTATTTTTTATAGAGAGTAGATGTTATACTTGTTTGGATTACCCGAATGTAGAAAGCAATAACCGTTAATTGGATATTGTTATAAAGCCGCAATGTGCAGTTATCACCCGCGCATGCGTTTTCATTAATTGAGATATTGCCTTCCAAGTAGTGCAATAACCAACGATAACGAACAGTTGGAGTTGTCATCAGACAACCATTATCACATGTGTCTTACTATTTCTCTTCCAAAATAGCGCAACAAGTTATGGTATGTTTTGCAATATAAAGATTGCATAAACGTAACCATGCAATAACCATTCTCCATTATTGACATCATTAAAACCATAGTCTGAATATTTAATTTAGAAATATGCTTAAACTTTGCAAAAATAATTGTACCTTTGCAGTCGTTTTTGCAAACCACATTATTTATTATATATAATATATGTATTTTATCTTGTTTGTTACCGTTCTGATAACGGCAGTATTTTTAGTGATGGCTGCTTATGTCATTGCCAAGCTGATAGGACCGCGTACATATAATAAGGTGAAAGGCGAACCATTTGAGTGTGGTATTCCCACTCATGGTTCATCATGGATTCCTGTACATGTAGGTTACTATCTGTTTGCAATCCTTTTCCTTATCTTTGACGTGGAGACAGTATTCCTGTATCCTTGGGCTGTGGTAGTTAAGGAGTTTGGAGCAATGGCAATGGTCAGCATCGGATTCTTTTTGTTAGTTTTAGTATTTGGCCTTGCCTATGCATGGCGGAAAGGAGCATTGGAATGGAAGTGAAAAAACCTGTAATCAAAAGCATTCCTTATGCAGACTTTAAGGACAATGACTCTCTTGAGAAGATCGTACAGGAGCTTCATGAGGGTGGTGTTAATGTAGTTGTAGGGTCTTTAGACCAAATTATCAATTGGGGACGTTCAAACTCTCTTTGGTCACTTACCTTTGCAACAAGCTGTTGCGGTATTGAATTTATGGCCGTCGGTTGTGCACGCTATGACTTTGCACGCTTTGGCTTTGAAGTAACACGTAACTCTCCACGACAAGCCGACCTTATCATGTGTGCAGGAACCATAACACACAAAATGGCACCTGTAATGAAACGTTTATACGACCAAATGGCAGAGCCCAAATATGTAGTAGCAGTTGGTGGGTGCGCCATTTCCGGAGGTCCTTTCAAGAGCAGTTATCACGTAGTTAAAGGTATTGACGAGATTGTCCCTGTAGATGTGTATATACCAGGATGTCCTCCAAGACCTGAAGCCATACTTTACGGTATGATGCAATTGCAACGAAAAGTCAAAGTAGAGAAGTTCTTCGGCGGTGCAAACCACAAAGAAAAGAAGCCAATCATCATAGATGGGAAAAACGTAAATCGCGAAATGCTGAAGAAACTGTCAGAAGAAACTGATGCAACAGGCACCACACTCTCTAAATAATAAATTAAGGAAGCTATGAAATTAGAAAACAAAGTATTCGAACTTAATGGTTTTGCCGACGAAATGGCAAAACTCAAGAATGAGAAGCATTTCGACTTCCTCGTTACCATTGTAGGAGAAGACTTCGGAGAAGAAGGACTCGGTGCTGTATATATTCTCGAAAACACAGAAACACACGAACGCACAAGTGTAAAAGCGGTAAACACAAACCGTGACAACGCTTTCATTCCTTCAGTAAGTCATTTATGGAAAAGTGCGGAAATACTTGAGCGCGAAGTCTACGATTTCTATGGCATCAAGTTTACAGGCAACAAAGACATGAGACGCCTCTATCTGCGTTCAGACTTCAAAGGCTTTCCAATGCGGAAAGACTATGACATGAGTCCTGAAAACAACACCTATACACTTGAAGATGATATCGAACCGGACTATACATTGGAGTACACACTCAATGAGGACGGCTCTCTGAAAGAAACACAACACAAACTCTATACCGATGATGACTATGTGATAAACATAGGGCCCCAACATCCCGCCACACATGGTGTGCTGCGTCTTCAGACAATCTTGGACGGTGAGACCATAAGAAAGATATATCCGCATTGCGGATATATACATCGAGGAATAGAAAAGATGTGCGAGAGCTATACATATCCACAAACACTTGCTCTTACAGACCGTCTTGACTACCTCTCTGCAATGATGAACAGACACGCTCTTGTATCAGTAATTGAAGAGGGAATGGGTGTTGAGGTGTCAGACCGCATAAAATACATTCGTACAATAATGGATGAAC
>JBJFGK010000154.1:0-2522 GCA_051892655.1 Prevotella sp.
GTGCCCGACTCAGTATGTCCGCCATACTGATACGTTTTATTTCTATGCGTTTTAGATCAAGGAAGATTTGGTTGTAGAAACAGCTTTCTATGTATTTGTCTTGTCCGTATATGGCACTAAGATACATGTTCAGTAAATTAGCCGTGCGGTTGATGTAGAATGTTCCTGATGGCACACGGTATTTGGCATAATCAGCTTCTTTCTCATCACATAGCCCGGTTCCAGTCAAGACAAACAAGATACTGTTTGTCCCGAAGCGGCTTTCTATCTTGGATGTCAGCTTTTCTAATTCTTTGTCTATGCCAATATATGTATCTTGTATAAGTTGTTTGGTGTTACGGTTCTTGATGTCATCAGTTTTTGCGTTATATGTTACGTTTAGCATATCGGTAACATTATCAAGTCCCATTCCATTGGACATGATACATTGTAATGCCATTTCCGTAACGTTTCTGTTATTACTATAGCTGACAAAGTCATCTGCATATAAAAGGTTGTATGACTCTATCCATTTTGGAATCTTTTTAAAGTAATAGTCAGAAGAACACCATTTCCCGTTGTTTTTATTGAACCATAAAGCTCCGTCTGCCGCATGTCCGCCACCTAAAACGGCAGATTCCCTATCATAAGCTATACTATATATTATAGCTTCTCCGTTTGTGGCAACCTTAAGTTCATCGTTTACTGTTGTTGTGGCAATGTTTTTTGGTGAAGATTTCTCTGTGGTCAGTAAGCCGGACACCGTAAAGTCATCGACGCAGTTTACAGGTATCAGGGTAGATTTATCAAGCCACTTTTCACCTGTAATACCATTATATGCCGGATATGTGCCTGTAATTAATGACGCTATCGATGCGGCTTTGTCGGCAGGAGTGAAATTGTAGTAGGCATTGTGATAAACAGTGCCTTTTCCAAGCATTTTCTTGAACCCTCCTTCGCCGTAAAAGGGCATGAAATCTTCTATATAGTCACTGCGTAATTGGTCAATGGTTATGTTTACTACGATTTTCGGTAAAGCCGTAGTTTGTAAAGGTATTAATCCCATAACGAGACCTATGCCAAGTTTGCAGTTCATACAGGTTCAGTTTATTTGGTTTACTTTATATTTATCTTGTTTTTGATATTGCGTGTGATTGTTTTTTGATATATTTACGCTCTTCAGCAATGTTACTCAATGTTCTTATAAGCAAAGATAATGCCAAAATATACATACCCTCTGCATAATTTTGTATAAATCCGGCAATTAGAAATAAAATTATAAAGATTGTTGCTATTATCCAGAAGTTGCATTTTTCTTTGTGACGTACTCGTTTAATGACTTTCCATACAAAAAACAGAGGAATAGGATTTAGCAATATAAGTTGTAAGTTTGCATTGGTTGTGGGCAGTTGGGAGAAAAGCATGACAAAAGGAATTATGCCTGCCAATCCAATTAAAGTCATTAAAACCGTGTCATAAATCCACATCCTTTTTCTTGAGAAAAACCCTGTTGCCGTAATGAATATTGTTAATACAAGTATTATCCACGCACATGCCGATGGCCTTAGAGGAAATGCTTGTTTACATTCATGTATTGGAGCTGTTACAAGCATTGTCGTTCGGGCTACCAACGGGCGGCTTTTCCCATCGGAATCTATAATTTTAGCCTTGCTGAAATCATTCATTAGATTTATCGGAAGAAACTGCTGACTTGATATGTCTGTATTACGGTCAGACTTGAACCCTAATAACAAGTCGTTACCGAAGCGAGCCCATGGGGAGTCTTCGTTGTATTCATGTATCAATGTCCTGAATGATGAGTAAACTTTCTGTTTGTCAACATATTCAACAGTTCCGTTTAAGTTTTCAATTATGATGTTTCTTGCCCTTGTTGTACAGTTGTCATAAAAATAGTTATATCTGTAACACCTGTTTTCCGGCAAGTAGTTTTTTTCAAGAGCCGCTATTATTGCCTGCTTTTCTTTATCTGTAAGATTGAGAGTCTGTTGTATTACGCTGCGGTTTTCCCTGCTGTATTCCTCACAAAATATAAAAAAAGGTATTATTCCCATTTCATAGTCTGTCAGTCCCAATATAAATCTAGGAACAAAAAAGGGCTTTTGGAAAGAGAAAACACCGTAATTGATTACCAAGTCAAGTCCTTTGGTGTTGTCTGTATACCTTATGGCGGTATGTCCATACAGACTATATACCTCGTCACCGGCATAGCATGTCAGCAGACTTATCTCTACGCTGTCATTACGCTCGGTTTCTGACATATTGGCAGCGTGAATAGATGTCGCTTCCAATGATAAAAAGACTAATAGTATAAGGTATATTGAATATTTCACGATGCAAAGATATACTTTATTCATCAAAAAAATATATCTTTGCAACAAAATTTCAAATTCTCAGAAGGGTGAACCTTGTAATAGATATAGGCAATACTTGTGCCAAACTTGTGGCTTTCGACGGCTATGATGTGGTCGAGGAAGTGCGTGTGGATAAGGGAGAATGGTTTCTTCTTGAAGATCTGTGCAGCC
>JBJFGK010000155.1:0-3958 GCA_051892655.1 Prevotella sp.
CACCTTCATTGCATATGCAAATCCGTTGTTCATAGTTATCTTATAATCGGTAAGATGTGCGAGCAGCACTTGTATTATTACTTCATGTCTTTGTTGATCGTCAATGGCACTGCTTTTAGGCAATGGCATGCGTGCAACCAATACAGATGCCCCCGGGCTCTTTGATTTCATCATAATGTTAAGCCTCATTGTGCGGGTAAAACCTTCAAAGTCCGAATAGCCTATAAAGACATTTCTTGACATATTGAGTTTTATCTCGTCAGAGACCATAGCCCTTATTCCCTCTTCTGTAAACTCAAATTCTCGTATGTTAAACGTTCCGAGATCTTCAGGCACAAAAGTTCTTTTACATGATGTGCAGATGACTCTCATCATTGGGTTGGCAAATGTGTTGCTGCATGTCTCACATGTATAAACAGATGCCGGTCTGTCATAATCTACACCTATATGATGTAAGAAACGTTTGCATTTCGGGCATCGTAGTTCGCCGTCAAATTCGTATGATGATTCCGGTGATATGTTTGCACACCGGAAATGGTGTATTACCGGCTCGTTCTTTATGGCAGAACTTTTGCATGTAGGACAACATTCTATAAAGAACAGGTGAGAGTTGTTGCAGATAGGGCAGATATGTATTCTTTCAACAAAGCGTTTTTCCCTGACATATCCCATGTCGCTAAGAATCTGGTTAAAGCGTATTGCCGTATCGATAAAGTAATTTTCTCCAAACAGCGTATATAGCATCTGCGTATAACCCTTACCATAGTATTTCATAGAGTTGTTATACATACTTGTAATACCTCTTGAAAGACAGAAACGACAGAAATTGATAAACAAGTCTTCGGTAATTCTTACTTTTTCTCGTTTTCTTGGAACACCGGAGTTTTCAATAAGTTCTTCTATCTCTTCTATGCGTTTGGTCATCTCTTCGTCTAACGGCGATTCGGCAAATCCGTCCACTACATCAGCGAAGTGCATAAACCTTTCTTTGAAGTTGCTATGCAGGAAGGTTGGTTTAAGCCATGTCTTGTTTTTGAGCATGGGAAGCACACTCCACACGATAGATATGTTTACAC
The DNA here is from genome assembly GCA_051892655.1 of Prevotella sp. Lineage (GTDB taxonomy): Bacteria > Bacteroidota > Bacteroidia > Bacteroidales > Bacteroidaceae > Prevotella. The sequence continues at coordinate 1,077 of JBJFGK010000155.1, forward strand.
TGTATCCGGGTGTGAAATTGACGAACGTGGCATCAAAGTCCTCATATTGTATCTCGTCAATCTTTTCTATATATGCAGGTTCGATGAGTACCAATATGCGACGTCCGTAGCGGTTGGTTATTATCTGGTTTTTTGCCATTTGTCTTTCTGCTGTTTGTTGTTGTCGTTTAAGACTTCTTTTTTAGTTGTCTTGACTTTCTTCCACTGTATTTTGTGTATGCTGTCAAAGAGGTTCTTAGACTGATTGATAAGTCCTTTGCCTGTTTGGAAGAACAGGTGTGTCGTATCTTTGGATACAGGGCGTTTCTTGATATCGAAATTTGACATTCTTATTTTTACGGGATTGCCGTCTGCTAGTACCCAGAAAGGAATCTGCTGTCCTTCATCTATTTTTATCTGTACTATCGACACTCGTCCCTGTCGTGCGAAATTGCTCCTTAAATGTTCGGGCAATTCTTCTGTTCTCATTCCGATCATGCCGTAACGTCCTTTTAAAATCATATTGTCATTGTAGACGATGTCAACGGGCGTATTACGGTAAATCTTGCTTATCTGATCAAGTGGCACATACGCAAAAATTTCATAGTTGCCTTTTTCCAAATTGACAGGTTGCAATGACATGATTTCTTCCGTATGTACCATATATGAACCTTCTACGCATGGTACGTTTATTATTACGGCGGAGTCTGTCGCGAGGCGATAGTTTATCATGGAAGCATATATACCGGTTTTATCAAACAGGATATCGTGTAGTGCCATTGATATGCCTTTTTCATGTAATGACTTTGAAATCTTGTCTTTTATCTTTATCTTGTCATTGGTAAGTGTGGATAATATATTGCGTTTTGCATCGTGTTCAGCTTCTGCCTGTTTTAGTTGTCGCTGCAAATCAAGTTTGTGTGAATTGCTGCTTAAACCGAATGATATGTTGTGGTTTTCGACCGCTATCTGTTTACGAAGATTATCTATTGTTACGTTTAGCACCTGTAACTCGGCGGCCACGGTGGTGTATTTAAGATTAAGTTCCCTGTATTTCCCTATTATCTCCGACTCTGTATTTATGTCTACACTCGCAATGAGCGGTTTGGTATATACGTATGAGAAAAGAGTGTCTCCGGGAACTACAAAGTTCCCTGCATTGACATACATTTTCTTTATGAACAAGTCATCAGGAGCACGTTGTATTATCACATCACTTTTAGCATAACCGTCAAATTCTGTATATACGACCTTGTTGTATACGTATATACCGAACAGCAGACCCAAGAAAGCAAGTATAAGCAAGAATATTATCTGCTGCTTTGCCACTTTGCGTCTGCGGTATTTCAAGATTTTCTCGAAATCCTCGTTACTTTGTGACTGGTTAAATTGAAATGATTTCATTGTTCAAATTCATTTGACAGTCAGAAACCTGTTTATCTGTGCCTTGTCAAGAAACAGTTGCAAGTCTGCTATCAGGCAATTGCGTTTGTATTGATATGCCAAAAGCTTTTCCCAACATGCGAAGTAATTGTTATACTCTTTGGCTCTTGCCATGAGATTGTAGCCTCCGCGTCTGTGATTATAGGCATTAACACGCATTGCTATATATTGTTTTAATTCTTTCAAACGTTTTAGTTCTCCTTCTGCCGCTCTGTTCATGCGTTCTATCTCATTGACAATGAGTTTTACCTGCATCTCCACTTTGTCATTGACATGACGTTTTTCTATTTCAAGCAAGTCTCTTTCGGCTTGGAGTGTCTTTTTATGACGCTGTGCATCTGTCGATAAAGGCAATGTAAAAGCAACTCCTGCATCAAGGTTTGATGAGTTTGGCAGCTCGCTGCGCAAATAGAGTGAATATCTCATGAATGGGCTTATTGTAGCGTCATTCCAATATTTTGAATTACAGGCCTGACGCTCAAGCATCTTCATTTTCAAGTCTATTTCTTTTGCATCAAAACTATATTGCCGTATAGCGGCCAATAGAGTTGTCGTATCTACTTTTATCGTTGAGTTTTGTGGAGCAGACAGATCTGTTGCATATTGCCATGTTGAAGCGTCGTTATCAAGTGTGGCAAGCATACGTTCACATTCGGCTTTCTCATTGAGAATACCGAGAAGCATGTCGCTGCTTATATTTTCATTGGAAAGAAGATATTCCTGAGCGTTACACAACATAGACAAATTGTCGATATGATGTAGAAGAACAGAAGCTAAAGCATTGTCATATCGCTCTTGAATCAAATTTTTGCGACCTATATTCCTGATTGTAGCATCTTCTTTTCTGTATTTCAGTTTGTCAATCTGTTCTTCTATGGCTACAATTTCGGCTTTCCCTTTACGGTTGTATAATGCACTTTTAAAAAAGTCCCATCTTACTTCTGCCTGTAACTTCCCTTTGTATCCGGATAATGCATCATCATCGTCAAACCCTAAGCCTTCGTCAAGGCGGTAATAGGTCTGTCCCGTGAATTTAAGACCGGTCGCTCCGGACAATTCTTTCAATTTTTCCGTTGAGCGGGCTGCAAGAGCACTGTCGCAAGATGATATTTCAGAGTTGTATTTGTTGTGAATATTACCAGAAATTATTATGGGTATAGATGGTATATTAGCATTGTTCCCGGTATTACTGCCAAGAATAAGGCTGTCAAGCATAAGAAAATTCTGCTCAAACTGTCTTAATATAGCATTACCTCTTGTCGTCTGCGCCCCAATGTTTGCGCTGACGACAAGGCATAGTACTATCATTAGTATCTTATCATTAATTCTCAAGACATTCATCAAAAAAACAGGTTTGACCGTGTTAATATTGTTTAATAGATTCCTATTTGAAATAAAATTTCAATCGATGGAATAGATAAAGCTCGTAAAAATAATAATTTTATGTGTCCGCTATAAAA
>JBJFGK010000155.1:4058-10019 GCA_051892655.1 Prevotella sp.
TCGATGGAATAGATAAAGCTCGTAAAAATAATAATTTTATGTGTCCGCTATAAAACAATAATATTACAAATTAACAAATTTGTAATATTATTGTTTTATAGCGGACACATAAAATTATTATTTTTATGTGTCCGCTATAAAACAATAATATTACAAATTAACAAATTTTACACCCCCCCCATTCATATTTAACTTAAATTAGCTTATGTGTTGCATGTTGCATCATTAAATGTTATGATTACATCTCAATTTTTTATATGATGAGTTTTTGGGGTTTTCACGCTGTTTTCAAGGAGAAATACAATCTTATCCTATTTGTTTCTGAGAACTTTTTATGGATATCCGTATTGTTGTTAATAAAATATAAACTCCCCATTTTACCCCTCTCATTATTAAAAAATATTAATGTGAATGGGTAAAATATAATATAAGTAATAATATTTATTTACTTTTGCATTTAAGGAATGAAAAAGATATGATGAAAATATGAATCGTAGGAAAAAGAAAGAGCATGTTGATGGCTCTGAAAAATTTAAAAGAAAAAGCCTTACATTAAGACATAAAAGAAAAACACTTGCAAGATGGACGTTTGTTTTGTTGTGTTTTTTGGCTATACTTATATTTTGTGCATGTATGCTATCCTATTTCTTTGATTAGTGATATACTTAGAAATTTAAATTAAGAGAATCTTTTGGGGAACCTGAATACTATCGAAGCCAAAGTAACAATACCTATAAGCATAGGGTAATATAGATATGGAATGATGCTGACAGGGCTGACAGAGGCAAGACCGGCAGCCATGAGGAGTTGTGCACCGTAAGGGATGAGACCTTGTACGCAACATGACATCGTATCTAATATGCTTGCACATTTGCGATTGTCAACACCGTAGCGGTCGCCTATCTTTTTTGAAAGAGAGCCGACAGTCAGTATTGCAACGGTGTTATTGGCCGTACACAGATCGACAAAAGCTACAAGTCCGGCAATGCAAAGTTCCGCACCACGTTTGCTGTTTACATGTTTTGTCATCGTGCTGATGATGAAATCAATGCCGCCCTGTCGTTTTATCAATTCCAGCATTCCTCCTGCCATCATGGTAATGATAATCAGACTGCCCATATTGCTTATGCCTTCTCCCATCGCAGCAAACCATCCGAAAACATCAAAAGAATGGTCTATGACACCGATAATTCCCGTTGTGATAATGCCTATGGTAAGCACTGCCAATACGTTCATGCCGGCAAGGGCGGTTACAAGGACGATAATGTATGGTATCACTTTTATGATGTTGATGTCTTCCATGTTTTCCGGTATAGACGCTCCTTCACCTGTCAGTGTATAGATTATGAGTACGATTATTGCAGCCGGAAATGCAAGGAAGGAATTGACGTGAAACTTGTCACTTAGACGACAACCTTGAGTTGAGGTTGATATTATGGTCGTGTCTGATATAAACGACAGATTATCTCCAAAGAACGAACCTCCTACAATGACGGCTGTGAGCATAGGCACAGACATTCCCGTCTCTTGTGCCACACCGGCGGCAATAGGAGCAAGGGCTACTATCGTTCCTACACTCGTTCCTATTGACAATGAAACAAAACAAGCTGCGACAAACAAACCTGCCGACAACAGTCCTGACGGCAACATGTTAAGGGTCAGATTGACGGTCGCGTCTATGCTACCCATAGCCTTTGCACTTCCGGCAAACGCTCCGGCAAGCACAAATATCCACAACATCAACATCATGTTGTTAGTACCGGCACCGCTGCAATATGCATCTATCCGCTCTTTTAGAGGAATACCGCCGAATATGATGACGGAATATATTGATGACAGCATGAAAGCTACGGTAATAGGAACTTTATAGAAATCCCCCGCAACTATGGATGTGACAAGATAAAGCACCACAAATACCAAAAGAGGGCTTAATGCCCGTAATCCTTGTTTTGTTGTCATATCAAAGCTTTTTCACTTTGCAAAGTTAAACTATTTTATTCGTATTTTCATTTTTATGCACATCTTTATTACCTTTGTGTTTGTTTTGATATATAGATGATGCACTGTTTACATGTCTTGAATATTGATAAATCCGGTATCCGGTTGCCCGAGAGGTTTAACAATCCGTTTGGATATGTTCCTCATCGGTTGTGTGTCATGTCAAGAGACGATGTATTTACATATATCAAGACACATCCTGACATAGAACAAAATGCGAGAAATGGCAAGATGTTCGGTGTTTTGGTCGTAAAAACCGCAGATGAAACTCTTGGATATCTCGCTGCGTTTTCCGGTTTTTTGGCGGGCTGTTACGGCAATGATTTTTTTGTACCGCCGATAGTGGATATTGAAGATCCTGAAGGATATTTCAAAACACACGAGAAGAAAATCACGGCGATTAATGACACCATAAAGACTATCGTAAACAGCGAAGAATATCGGCTTGCCCGCAATAAATGCGATGACAGCCGCGCCGAATGTGATGCGGAACTGTCCGAATGGCGCCGACAGATGCAGGAAGCGAAGGTTAGACGTGATGAAAAGAGAAAGACGTCAGGCGTAATGTCTGATGAGGAGGCGAGGGCTTTGATACGTGAAAGCCAGTTTATGAAGGCCGAGTTGGTGCGTCTTAAAAAACGTCTTGCTTTGAAGATGCAGGAGGAGACGTCGGACTTTATACGTATGGAAGAGAAAATATCGCTCTTGAAATCACAAAGACATACCATGTCGGATGAGTTGCAGGCATGGCTCTTTGACCAATATGACATGCTTGATGCCAATGGTGTCAAGAAAAACATCAGAGAGATTTTTTCTGAAACGCCTTCCGGCACACCTCCATCAGGTGCCGGAGACTGTTGTGCTCCCAAATTGCTTCAATACGCTTACCGACATGGCATGAAGCCGATATGCATGGCAGAGTTCTGGTATGGCGACTCGCCACGTAACGAAGTGCGTCATCATGGTCATTATTATCCGGCTTGTCGAGGCAAATGTCTGCCGATACTTGGGCACATGTTGCAGGGACTTGATGTGGAAAGACCGATGATTAACTCTGTGGTGACACAGCCGTTGGAAGTGATTTATGAGGACAGGTGGTTGTGTGTGGTAAACAAACCTTCCGGAATGATGTCTGTGCAGGGCAAGGAGTCGGGAGACAATGTATGTTCTCTGATGACCGAACGTCATAAAGGTAATGTCTTTATGCCGCATCGTCTTGACATGGATACATCTGGAATATTGGTTTTGGCATACGACCGCGATACTTATGTCGATTTGCAACGGCAGTTTGCATGTCACGGTATCAAGAAACGTTATGTGGCATTGCTTGACGGAAACAGGCGGATAGCCGGTAGCGGACGTATATCCTTGCCGTTGTACGCAGATCCTCTGGACAGACCATATCAGAAAGTGGACAGTGTCAGGGGCAAGAAGGCTGAAACCGAATATTCAGTTGTCGGAATGTCGGCTGGCATGACGCGTGTGGAACTGTTTCCCCTTACCGGTCGTACTCATCAGCTTAGGGTGCATTGTGCTCATCCGTCGGGACTCGGTATGCCTATACATGGTGACAGACTGTACGGATATGGTGCGGACAGGTTGTATCTTCATGCGGAAAGCATTACATTCAGGCATCCGGCAACGGGCAAGACCATGACATTTCATGCAAAAGTAACGTTTTAGATTTTGTAGGAGAGCCCCACTCTTACTTCATAAGTTTCTGATTTCACATTCTCATGCTTTTTGTATTGGGATGCTCTCACGTAGTAGGCTGTGTATAAATCCAGACTCAATGATCTGGCAAGAAAAATACGCATGGCCGGATTGATTACCAACAAAGAAGCGTTGCCTTTGTCTCCCTGTGCATTGAGGTATAACGGGTCAGCGGTAGATAGTTTTTCCTCATCGTATCCTTTCCATGTAAATATCCTGTAATAGTCAGCGCTGATAGAGAATATGCCGAATTTCGGAAATTCCAGAGCTGTCTGCATCTTCATGCTGAAGCCGCTGCCGAGATTATAATCGCGGTCTATGACATTGTAATGGTCTGTCAGCGATCCTCCAAGAAGTATGGCGTCAAGAAACAGACGCTGCTCCATTCTGCCGAGATTGCCAATACTTGGGAACCGATATATCAGACCCGGACCGAAAGCCGCCGCCTCCGATATGCGGAAAGGTACTTTTGACGAGCCGTCTCTTACCGGTTCGGAGTCATAATAATTGAAATGTTGGAATATTCCGAATGTGGCCGTCATTTCCTTGCCTTCATAGAAGTTGGTGCCCCACAGACGCCCCAGAAGATGTGCGCCGTTGATTAGCGGTTGGTTGCTGCTGAATCCGAATGTGATATTAGCGGTGAAATAATCATAAGGCTTGCTGCCGTCATTGTCAAAAGCGTCGCCATAGAGCAACAAAAGGTCAAGATAAGGATTGTGTTCTCCTTTGAACATCGCTCCTTCATCTGCCAGATAACGGTTGCCGGCAGATATGCTGAATGTCACGGGAATACGGTTGTAATCATGGTATTTATAATGTCTGTTGCGCACAAGCCATGCTTCACCGCTGACAATACGGTTGAAAGCTTTTACGGGACAGATAATCAGACCTGCGGCTTCTCTGAGAAATCTTCTGATACCACACTCGCTGTCGTTGTAAACCAAGTTGGAAACCCTGTGGGTAATCTCTCCTATGCAGACGCCTCCTAATGTTGTTGCCATAAGATCGTTAATGGCAGGCGGGTCTGTCTCGCATGTCAACTCCCACATCAGGCTGCCACCTAAAGAGTAGGGAGCCGATTCCCAAAACGATAGCCCGTTGCTGCGTGCTGTGTTGAAATATAGTCCGCCGTGATAAGGATGTGCAAAAAGATTTGTTGAGAAGCAATCGTTGTCCCAAACAAAGCCTGTCTTGAAATTGTGTCTTATGGAGTGTATATTTATTTTTGCAAAATCTTCGTTGCAGATATACCGGTCAAAACCGTTAACAAGCATATTTATGCCAAACGTCTCCGCTGCTGCTATCCAAGTACGTTTTTTTACGACTGACGGACAATCCCAGATATATATTGAAGACGTGTCTGTCGGGGCGGTGGAAGACTTGGTTTGTCTGCCTGTGTTGCTGACCTTGTCATGCAGATAGGAGAAAGCAAGCCCTGTTTCTATTATCATTTTTTGGCGGAAGTGACGATGATGGTTATAATATCTCGTGTTACCGTAGCCTAAACTGCCGAAAACGGATGTGTAATCACCGATACGATAGTCTGCGTTTGCCCGTAGCTGCAAGGAGTACAGCCTGTCAGGCTTTTCTTCCGAATTATGTCGGAATGTCTCGATATGGAAATATCCGGCATCGGCACTTAGTGACAGGCGTTTGTTAAGTCGGATATATCGTCCTATACGGTAATATAAAGAGCCGGAGAAATCTTCGTCAAGTCCGAGATAATGGGTTCCGAAACCGAATATGCTGTATGTTGAGCGGTTGCGAAACCGGATTGCTGCATTCAGCTTGTTGCTGTTTCCGGCATATAATAATATGTCTGTTTGTGTCTTGGGCGAAATACTGACAAGCCCGATTTTGTGAGATAATGTGTCACGGCTGTAGTTTATCAATCCTATTTGCAGGCCTTTGTGACCTTTTATGCTTACATTGACTAATCCCACCTGTGCTCCACTAAGGGTGTCGGCATAGTTATATGCTCCTATTTGTCCTCCACTCATGGTGTTGGAACTGATATTGCTTAACAACGACAGCTGCAAACCTTTTCTTATACCCCTTGAAATGTTAGTGACACCGCTGATTTGCGCCCCGTTGAGAGGCGATAGCGACACATTGCCAAAGGCGGATATTTGTGCTCCGACAGTGTTGTTGGCAACATTTGAAAGCAAGGAGAGTTGCAATCCATGCATGGACGTCCGCGCGAAAGATGTCATCAGGTTTGTCTGCAAACCGTTAAGACACCCTGCT
>JBJFGK010000156.1:0-9986 GCA_051892655.1 Prevotella sp.
ATGCACTGAATATATATGTACGGCATGTATGGCGCAAATAATTAATAGTATCGGCATCACCCGCAATGAAGCCTCCTATACTGGCAAGGCTTTTGGAGAATGTTCCCATAATAAGATCCACGTCGTCAGTCACACCGAAATGATCGCAAACACCGCGTCCTTCCTTACCGAACACACCAAGTCCATGAGCCTCATCAACAAAGATTGAAGCATTATACTTCTTCTTCAAACGTACTATCTCTGGCAGATTTGCCAGATCACCTTCCATTGAGAAAACGCCATCAACGACAATTAATTTGATAGACTCAGGCTTGCACTTCTGCAACTGCTTCTCAAGGTCCTCCATATCATTGTGCTTGTACTTCAGACATGTGGCAAACGAGAGTCTTCTTCCGTCAACTATGCTGGCGTGATTACGGTCATCGCATATTATATAATCCTCACGACCGCACACTACAGATATTACACCGGAGTTGACAGTAAAGCCTGTGGAAAAGCATAAAGCATCGTCTTTGTGTTCAAAAGCTGCAAGTTCTTTCTCTAATTTCACATGGATATCAAGTGTTCCATTGAGGAATCGACTGCCGGCACAACCTGTACCATACTGGTCAATCGCGGCTTTTGCCGCTGCCTCTACACGTGGATCGCCAACCAAACCTGTATAAGCATTGGAGCCAAACATCAATACTTTGTGTCCGCCCATCTCTACTTCTGTGCCTTGTTTCCCTGTGATTTCACGAAAATACGGATAAACACCGGCCTCCATAAACCTTTGAGGCTCGCGGTATTTCTTGTACCTTTCTTGTAATAATCCCATATTATTAAGTTAAAGCATTGGCACTTTGATAAATTTACAAAGTCACCAACAATTTTTTTTACAGTTTGCAAAGATAGTAATTTTATATAAATAATAAGAAAAAAACAAAGAAAAGTGTTCTATAAGGTAAAATATTGCAAATAGTGAAAAGCAATTTTATCAACTTATTATTATTTTTGCAACCGAAAAATAATGGAAAAGAAAAGTAGCATATTATTTATCATGAACCCTGTTTCGGGTACAGACAACAAGTCTGTAATACCGAAGCACATTGAAGATACCCTTGACAAGAAAGCTTTTGATTATCGTATTAAGGAGACAGAATATCCCGGACACGCTTACGAGATAGCAAAAGCGGCTGCCAACGAGGGTTATGACTATGTTGTAGCCGTTGGTGGAGACGGAACGGTAAATGAAATAGGACGAGCATTGACACATACAAACACTGCAATGGGCATCATCCCGTGCGGTTCCGGTAATGGTTTGGCAAGGCATCTCATGATACCTCTCGACATAAAAAAGTCTATTGAAATCATAAACAAGCGCACTATCCACAAGTTGGACTATGGAATGATTAACGAATATCCGTTTTTTTGCACTTGCGGCATGGGGTTTGACGCCTATATAAGCATGAAATTCGCAAAAGCCGGCAAACGTGGAGCAGTGACTTATTTAGAGAACATTCTACGCGAAGGCGTAAAATACAAAGCCGAAAGATATATAATCGAATGTGAAGGGGAGACAATAGAATGTAGAGCGTTTCTCATTTCATGTGCAAATGCCTCACAATATGGCAACAATGCATATATTGCGCCACAGGCATCAATGAGTGACGGATTGCTCGACGTTATAATAATGGACCCTTTCGACCTTATCGACGCTCCTCAGATTAGCATTGACATGTTCAATAAGACGCTTGACAAGAATCCAAATATCAAGACCTTTAAAACCACGCACATACATGTCAAGCGAGAAAATGAAGATTTGATACATTATGACGGTGATCCGGTCATGTCATCTGCCGATGTTGATATAAAAATAATCAACAAAGGGATTAACATCATCGTAAATCCTAACGCCAACAAAGCAAAACGGCAACCCAATATATTACAGACAGTATTCAGTGACATATTCAACGATATCAGTATCATGCGTGCCGATATCAGCAAACAAAGCCGTCATATACAAGTATTAAACAAAAACATACTTAAAAAGCTTAATACTTGACACCACGCAAAAGTCTATTCACTTGCACAGTCGTACAACTCTGACACCTGTCATGCCTTGCTGCTTCTGCAAATAAGTATATAAAGTCTGAGGCTCTTCAACCGTATAATGCCTCAAACTTGAAGCATTAAGAAGATGCAAACCGTCCTTATGCCATACGGCAAAACCTACATGATGTACGTCAAGACCATTAATATTTGTTGTAAGAGCCAAAATATCACCATCGTGAATGGTTTTTCTCAATAAAGAAGAATTAGTAACAGAGGCTTTGGGTATATATCTATATGTCTTTGTATTAAGTTTTTGTTCACTCTTAACTATATCAGGAATATAACCGGGATTGTCTTTCAACATCTTATATTTTGAAGGATTTGCAGACATAAAGCCGACTTTTATCTTCTGTATTGACGTAAACGGAGGTACCGGAGACTGTATTTCTTCACAAAGTTTCATTGAAGTATTATCTTCTATCCAATCCGTAAAATAATGTAACCGTATAGTATAGTGAGGCGTACCGCCTCCACGATAACGTATTTTTAGAATATTATCACAAAAATCATCAAACGTGTATTTCTTATCCTTCATACATAGGTACAACGCAAACACATTTTCAACATAAGTAGTACAATCAAGTTGCCTCAGATTAATAACCAATTGCTCGGTTTTGTTTACTTCAAGAGTATGTGAAACATAAGGGATTCCCAAAAGCTGACGGGCAAAAAAGATTATCATATTCGTACCTTGCTTCTGTTGCCTGGCTTTATTAATAAGTGACATAACCTTAACGCTGTCTTCTCTTGTGTATTGTGTTTCATAAGCAAATACCATAACAGGAGCCATTGTCAGCATGATTGCCGACATTATTACAGACATTGACATTCTTTTGACATAACATGTAAACCTTCGCATAATATATAATTTAAGACTGAATGAATATATCCCTTTCATCGTACACAGCTTTTTTCTATCTCTTTCTTCCTATATTTACACCGACATACAGATTAAAGGAGCCAAATACATTATTTGTAGAGAACTGACTTTTTTTATAATTATAGGAATGAAGTATTGTGCTTGTACCAACATAATACTTTGTATTGTTCCATACAAGGCCGAAACGCCCGACTCCATCAATATTTAAATCATTAAAATTAAAGTCTTTCAAGAAAAAATCCGCCTTATAAGCTCTCTCTCCCTCTGATTTCTTATATGACATGGAAACAGAGATAGAAGCAGCAAACAGAAAGTTACGGGCAAAAACCCAATTATATGCATATCCTCCGGATAAAGAATAAGAAGAATAACGAACCTTATTGAACATAAGTCCTTCATCTAATTCGACTTCATGTCCGGCAGGCATGTTGTTCTGTATAACCGTTTTTAGCTTGTCATAATCCAGTTCTATATCATGAGAAGTACATCCTATCCCCGCCAAAAAAGAGCCACAACTACGCTTTTGACAGGTGCTTTGACTAAACGCAGCAGGATAAGAGAACTTCTTATGATTGAATATATAATATATATCAAAGCCTTTGATACCAACAGACAGCCCGGAAAAAGGTACGTCCTTTAATGCATAGCGGTCAATACCGTCACCCAAATCAGCTGCTTTTATCCTATAATCACTTCCTGTTTTCCTATAATACAAGTCTATACCAAAAAGAGAACTGTAGAGACTCAGCTCTATCTCCTTCTTCATCTTGTCATTTGAAATGTGGTTTATATCAAACGTATAACCCAGAAACACCCATCTCCAACCAACATATGGGCCTATCTTGACTGCTGATTTGGGAGAAAACATAATAGATTGTCCTGATTTGCTCTTTAATTTATAGGTTTCATAGGTGTGAGTGTTCTGTAACATTACCGTGTAATTGTAATGTTGTGGCTCAATATAATTTGTATCTATTTCATTAAAGCTTTTAAATATTTTTGTAAACACCTTGCCTATGCGTCTGAAAACAGTATTTTTCTTAACTCTTACCTGTTGATTTTGCAATGTCGTCAACGTATCGCTTGCAACCATTGTCGTATCAGAATTTCCTCCGTAAGACAATAAGGAAAAAAGAAGCAAGAGTATGCAGGTACAAACCCTTTTCTTCATTATTATATACGACAATGGAAACATCATAAAAAATACATTTTAGAACTTACCCAATATTCTATCCATAACCCAATTAACGGGTGTTGCGGAAACGCTTGTGCAAGAACAGGAGCCAAAACCCTGCAAATCTTCTATCATAGATCTTATCAGTGGCAATTGTACACATTTAGGATTTGCCACAACAATATTAGAAGCACCTTCGCCTGTAATAAGTTGTATGGGGTCATAATTGAAGACTGAGAAACTGAGCATACCTTTATCGCCAATAACTTCTATACGATCTTCTTTTGCTGACTTATGACCTACAAAGCACCATGAGCCGCTTCCCGTCAGCCCGCTCTCAAAACGGAAGCAAGCACTTACGCTGTCTTCAGCTGTATATAGCCCCGCTCTATTGGCACACATACCTTCTGCCTCAACAATTACACCAAAAATGTTCTGAAGTAAATCCAACTGATGAGGAGCAAGATCATAGAAATAACCTCCTCCTGCAATATCCGGCTGTAACCGCCATGGCATAGAAATGCCTGAAGAATAATCCAATTCACGCGCAGGACAAGAGAAACGGATCTGAACATTAAGTATTTTACCTATGGTTCCGCTTTCTATTATATCTTTTACTTTAATAAAATAAGGCAAATACCTACGGTAATAGGCAACAAAACAAGGAATTCCTGTTTGCTCGCTTATACGATTGACACGTACACAATCATCATAATTTGAAGCAAGAGGCTTTTCTATATAAACCGGTTTGCCCGCACGTAAAGCCATAATGGCAAATGTAGCATGACTCGATGGCGGAGTTGCTATATACACAGCATTAATATCAGGATCTTCTATCAACTCCATAGCATCCGTATACCACTTACTTATATGATGACGCTCTGCATAAGAACGGGCCTTATACTCATCACGGCTCATTACGGCTACAACTTCAGAACCATCAACCATACTGAATGCAGGTCCAGACTTCTTTTCCGTCACTTCACCACAGCCAACAAATCCCCATTTTAGAAACTTCATATTATATCAAAATAAGATGTTTTTATGTGCTTATGCCTATTATAACACACGCTCCACACACTATATTATTATAGCTGAGACTAAATATATAATTCATCAAAGCCTTACTTTTCTTATAACTTCTTTACAGTAAATTATATTCCATAGGCTTTATTAACTGCAAAAGTAGATAAAATATGCGATAATTTATCTATTTTTGCATACAAAAACAAGACAATTCCAATATGAAAGAGCTTGAACAAATACAATTATATAAGAACCGTAGCTACACAGCATGTATAGCTGAAGCTCATAAAATATTTTTTACCAATCTGAAAACCATTATACAAAAAACCTGGCTATATGCAATAGCGACAGCTTTTGCCGTTGCCCTTTATGCTTACTTTCATATTGATATCTCAACCAATGACTATGGAGGACAGATGGCTTGGGGATATTTTGCTTCAATAATCATTCTTTTAACAGCCATAATTGTTTTACTTGCACGTATCATGTATCTTGCCAATGGCAAAACCATGAAATACAATATAATAAGGAGTGTAAAAGCATCTATCATATACATTGTTGTCCTGTTGATTAATATTATAGGCACAGGCTTTATTTATTATAAAGTATCCGGTGGAACGATGATGATAGACAACATTGATAGTACAGAAAAGGTATTTGCACTATCAATAGGTTTATTTATAATATTAAACATCATTATGTTACCTATTACTTATATATCCGTTAAGTATTTCATGGAACCTGAAAGCAAGCTTCACAGAATATTCTTCAAAAGCTATATTGTAGGAATACGTCACTGGGGGCTTTTATTTATAACATGGATGATAATCTCTATCATCATTACCTCTTGTTGTATTTTAGCTTCTATGCCTGCAATTGTCATACTTATAGCTAAGGGATTATCTGCATTTGGAGAGAACTTTATTGGTGATCTTTCCGGATTACCTGCATATTTTGACATACTGACATTTGCAACTTTCACATTTACTTCTTTTATCTGCATCTATATAAACGTATTTGCTTTTCTCGTTTATTATCTTATATATGGTAGTATTGAGGCAAGAGAAAAAGGTAGAGAAGATTTTCTTAAACGACAAATATGAAAAAACAGCGCTTATTATTTATCGATAGAGATGGCACATTGATAGAAGAGCCGTCTGACGAGCAGATTGATTCTTTTGAAAAATTACAATTTACCAAAGGAGTATTCCGTAATCTCGGTTTTATACGTTCACGTCTTGACTTCCAATTCATAATGGTCAGCAATCAAGACGGCTTGGGTACAAGTTCTTTTCCCGAAGAAACTTTCTGGCCAGTGCATAATTTCATTCTGCAAACACTTGAGGGAGAAGGCATAACTTTTGAAGATATCCTTATAGACAACCATTTTCCTGAAGACAATCATCCTTGTAGAAAACCTCAAACCGGAATGTTGACAAAATACATCAACAATCCTGAATATGATATAAAAAACAGTTTCGTAATCGGTGATCGTGATACAGACAGACAATTGGCAGAAAATCTTGGTTGTAAAGCTCTGATTTTAGGACAGAACGGACTTACATGGGACAAAATAACAGAGATTTTGTTTGCAGGAGAACGCACCGCCGAAACAAGAAGAACAACAAAAGAGACTGATATCTATGTAAAACTGAACATAGACGGAACAGGGAAATGTGATATTGACACGGGACTTGGATTCTTTAATCACATGTTGGAGCAAATAGGACATCATGGAATGATGGACCTGACAATTAAAACAAAAGGAGATCTTGACGTTGACGAACATCATACAATAGAAGATACCGCCATTGTTCTCGGTGAATGTTTACTCAAAGCATTAGGAGATAAAAGGGGTATTGAACGATATGGATATTGTCTGCCTATGGATGATTGTCTTTGTGAAGTTGCTATAGACTTCGGAGGTAGGGCATGGCTCGTATGGGATGCTGAATTCAAACGAGAAAAGATAGGAGAAATGCCGACTGAAATGTTTCTACACTTCTTCAAAAGTTTGAGTGATGCAGCCAAAATGAATATCAATATCAAGGCAGAAGGTGCAAATGAACATCATAAAATTGAAGGAATATTCAAAGCTTTAGCACGTGCTCTAAAAATGGCGGTACGCCGTGACATTTACCACTACGAACTTCCTTCATCAAAAGGAACGCTTTAGTGAGTAGCAACTATATGTTTGTAATATGTAAACATAGTGTTTTCATATTACAAACACTATATTAACGGCTGCTAAACGGTATGTTTATCGCTTATAAAGACTATAGTTATCCATCCGAAATATTTTCAATACGAACAGCTATGACTAAGGAAAGAGACATGAAATGGAAGACATTGAAAAGCGAATACTTAATTCGCCGGACATGGTTGACAGCAAGAAAAGACTGTGTCATGTTGCCTAATGGTGTTGTTAATGATGAATATTATGTATTGGAATATCCAACATGGATCAATGTTATAGCAATTACTCAAGAAGGTAAATTCATTTTTGTCAGACAATATAGGCATGGATTAGGAGAAACATGTTATGAGATTGTTGCAGGTGTTAGCGAAAAAGATGAAGAACCTCTTGAATCAGCCCAACGAGAGCTTCTTGAAGAGACCGGATATTGTGGTGGAGAATGGAAAGAACTTACTGTTATATCAGCCAATTCCAGTACCATGAACAATCTGACACATTGTTTCCTTGCCACAGGTGTTGAAAAAGTGGCAGACCAACATCTTGATGAAACGGAGGATATTGAAGTTTTTCTATTTACGGAAGATGAAGTTAAACGGTTGTTATTAGATGACTGCATTAAGCAAAGTCTTATGGCTGCACCTTTATGGAAATATTTTTACATGAAAGAAATAGGTAAATGCGCTAATACATAATTATTCTTTTAGCAACTTTATAAAATATTTTTTATACGCAACCAGTTATCTATAAGTTTTCTCGCTATGGATAACTTGTCCGGTATTGCGGGTAAATTGTGAATATCAAACCAACCTCCGGCACTTAACTCCTCATCCTGCAAAACAATATCTCCACTTTCATACTCTGCATAAAAGCCTACCATCAGTCCGCAAGGATAAGGCCAAGACTGAGAAGCATAATACTTTATGTTTTTAATTTCTATACCTGTTTCTTCACGCACTTCTCTTACGACAGCCTGTTCAAGGGTTTCACCCGTTTCAACAAATCCCGCAACAAGACCGTAATAGTCTCCTCTGAAATTTCTGGCATGTACCAAAAGTATATCATCACCTTTGTGTATAAGGACAATAACAGCCGTTGATAATTGTGGCCATATCTCTTTACCGCAGTTATCGCATATTTTTGATATGTCTGTATGCATGTGGAGTTTGCTCCCACAAACCCCACAATAACATGTATTTGAATCCCAATATAAAATCTCTTCACATTTGCCGGCTTTGAGATATAAATATTCCGGCAATTTATGAAACGAAGCCCTCAAATTACATATTTCAAATCTATCATCAAGTTGTATATCAGTAGACAACCTGTATGTACGAACTTCCTTGCCATTAATCGGGGTTATGCTATGTACATTATCCTTTGATTGATATGGTATAGGCGGATTCTCTTGATAAGGTATAGTATAAGTTCCGTCTTCTATCTTCTCCAACAGAAGATCATTCCCTATAAAAACAAACCAATATTTTTTCATCACTCATTTGTAAGACGCGCCATAGAAAAGTCTGATATTTTTCCTTCCGGTCCTACCTTTGCATTAATACGATATGTGTTCTCTATAACGCTGTTATCTGTCTTTTCTGTTCTCTGACGGGCAACAAAAGATACTGAATATTCATATTCTTCATCTCCTATTTCCTTCTTGCTAATATTATAATTATCATCAATAGACCATGTCATGTTTCTAACATCCGGTTTATATAACTTGTTCATAAAGGTGACAACATCATTTTTCGTGGCACCAAACTTACCGAGAAAATTAGTAATATCAGCTACTGTGTTTGTTAGAGCGGCTGCATCTTTGGCATTAATACTCAAAAAGAAATTACGAAACAAGCTTCTCAGCATACCTCTCTCATCAACTGAGACAGACTCTGCCTTTACCTTTTTAATCGCACTTTCTGCTTCATCATAATGATTTCCGTCTGGATGTTGGTCTAAATATGCCTGCAAAGCCTCAATTGTATTATCTTTTTGACATTGAGCCCAATCAATGGAATCAAGTTTCTCTCTTGCTTCCTGCTCGTGAGGACTGTTTGGATAAGCGCTAAGATAGTCAGTCAAAGCTATTCTTGACTTGTTCATCAACGCATTATGCCAATCTTTTTCACGCTTGTTTATCCTTTCAAGATGAGTGCTGACCGAATCTATATGTGCTTGAGGTGCATCCTTGTAATTGTCAAGATACGTTTGCAATATCATAGGATCATCACTTTTCATTGCAATTTCATATTCTTCCAATTCCTTATCTGTCTTGGCATCATTATATTTATATAAGAATACACACAATACTACAGCTGCAAGAATTACTGAAATGATAATAGTTGCCTTATTGCCTTTCTTTGTGTTCTTATTATTGTCATTATTATTTGTCGGCAAAACCGTCTTTTCCGTTTTTATGCTCTTGTCAGAAACTTCTTTCAAGGTCTTTTCTTTTTCAAAAGTTACCGATTGTTTATGACAACTTGGGCATACTGCCTATCCTTTTAAATATACTTCTCCACAATATGGACACTTAATAACGTTACCTGCAATTTCAACTCCGCAACTTGGACATACCGGAGCCTTGTCACTAATCTGATGTCCACATTCAGGACATT
>JBJFGK010000157.1:0-2504 GCA_051892655.1 Prevotella sp.
TGTTTTTTTAATACTTTAACCTAAAATACTTCAAGAATATGTTTTTTATAACGAACGATGTTTGCCGGAAATACAAAAATTGCTACCTTTGCAACATATTTATAAAAAGATAAAAGATAATATTCACTTTTAATATATTAATTAAAAATGGCAAAGTTTGATAAGTCAGTATTGGAAAAGTATGGAATTACAGGAACCACAGAGGTTGTTTATAATCCATCTTATGAGGTATTGTTTGAAGAGGAAACAAAAGAGAGCCTAACAGGTTTTGACAAAGGTCAGACAACAGAACTTGGCGCGGTTAACGTCATGACAGGTATATATACAGGACGTTCTCCTAAAGACAAGTTTATCGTTATGGATGAGAATTCTAAGGATACTGTATGGTGGACCTCAGAAGAATATAAAAACGACAACAAACCCGCATCACAAGAAGCTTGGGTTGCTGTTAAAGACATCGCAAAGAAAGAACTTTCAGGCAAGAAACTTTATGTTGTTGACGGATTCTGCGGTGCAAATAAAGACACACGCATGGCTGTACGTTTCATAATGGAGGTTGCATGGCAGGCTCATTTCGTAACGAATATGTTCATTCGTCCGACAGCAGAAGAGCTGGAAGACTTCGAGCCGGACTTCATTGTATATAACGCTTCTAAAGCAAAAGTTGAAAACTACAAGGAACTTGGTCTCAATTCAGAAACAGCCGTAGTGTTTAATGTAACTTCAAGAGAGCAAGTCATTATCAATACATGGTATGGCGGTGAGATGAAGAAAGGTATGTTCTCTATGATGAACTATTTCTTGCCTCTTAAAGGCATTGCATCAATGCACTGCTCTGCCAACTGTGACAAGAACGGCGAGAACACAGCTATATTCTTCGGACTTTCAGGAACAGGAAAAACAACTCTTTCTACAGATCCCAAGCGTCTTCTGATTGGTGATGACGAGCACGGATGGGACGACAACGGAGTATTCAACTTTGAAGGCGGATGCTATGCAAAGGTTATAAACCTTGATAAAGACAGCGAACCGGATATTTACAATGCAATTCGTCGTGACGCTCTTCTTGAGAATGTTACAGTAGATGATAACGGTAAAATAGATTTTACAGATAAGAGCACAACAGAAAACACCCGCGTTTCTTATCCAATCTATCATATTGAAAACATTGTACGTCCAATAAGTCACGCTCCGGCAGCTAAACAAGTTATTTTCCTGTCTGCAGACGCATTCGGAGTACTTCCTCCGGTATCTATTCTTACACCTGAACAGACAAAATACTATTTCTTGTCAGGATTTACAGCTAAGCTCGCAGGTACAGAACGTGGCATTACAGAGCCTACACCGACATTCTCTGCTTGCTTCGGACAGGCGTTCCTTGAACTGCATCCTACAAAATATGCAGAGGAGCTTGTAAAGAAAATGGAAAAGAGCGGAGCAAAGGCTTATCTTGTAAATACAGGTTGGAACGGAACAGGCAAACGTATTTCTATCAAAGACACACGTGGTATCATTGATGCAATCCTTGACGGTTCAATCAATAATGCTCCTACAAAGAAGATACCTATGTTCGACTTTGAAGTACCGACATCACTTCCGGGTGTTGATCCTAATATTCTTGATCCACGTGATACTTATGCAGAAGCTTCACAGTGGGAAGAGAAAGCAAAGGATCTTGCAGGACGCTTTATAAAGAACTTCGCTAAATACGAAGGAAACGACGCAGGTAAAGCTCTTGTCGCTGCAGGACCGAAGCTCTAATATAAATCATTCTTTTGAGAGATTTCTTTCTTGACGATCTGACATTAAATGTTTTGTGGTATAGACAGCAATATCTACAACGGCATTTAATGTCAGATCTTTTTGTTATTGTCTGATTATAGCTTTCCCTCCCTTGTCTTCAATATGATGAACGGTTGATTTTTTAAGTTACCTATTTGTATTGAATATCCGGGCAAAGCAAATAAATAATACATCAAACCCTTCTTTAAAAACAAGGCATATAAAGCATTTATTTGATATAAATCAAAAACGTATGCGTATTATTAAAAAATAATGGTTTATATATTGTGTGTACGTACACAATGCATTATTTTTGCAAATGTATTCGTGAGAATACAATATTTCATAGGTTAGTAGTTTGATAGATTTAAGGTAAAGATTATGTTATTAGATTTTGAAACAACGGCAATGTTAGGATTACTTGCGATAATGACGATTTTGAGCATTGTTGTTTTAGTAAATACAAACATCCGCTAATGTTTTTGGGAGAACGGCGTGAGAGAGTCATAGCGTTCTCTTTTTTTTATTTTATCAAATACATAAATCATTATCATAAAAGGACTTAAAAATAATGTATAACAATATAAAAAAGTCCAAATTATCCATATTTTAGATAATAAAGCAATGAAAAGAGAGTGTTTTTAAGGAAATCTGATTAAATTTGCAGCTAAAAATAAAAAATGTTCTGTTAACATGGCAGTTTAACACTAAAAGTGAAAAAA
>JBJFGK010000158.1:0-2504 GCA_051892655.1 Prevotella sp.
TCTTTGGTGGCGGTGCCGGAGTGATGTCAGCATTGAACAGTTCAAGCGAATATGTTGATTTCGCCGATATGGCACGTGTTAATAATGGTACTAAGGTTCATATCTATGGAGAAAAAATTACAGCTGACAGTAAAGATATGGATCGCACTATTATCTTCGGTAGCGTCTTCGGTGGCGGTGATGTTGCTAATGTAGGTAAAGATGCAAGTGTCGCCACAGAATTGAAGAATGAAAATATTGACGAAGCTACTTATACAACAAACGTTGATATACGCGGAGGTGCCGTGTTCTCATATATCTTTGCAGGTGGTAAAGGACGTCTTAATTATCAATGTAAAGACTATAAAACTCTCGGAGGCGTTTATGGCAATACTCATGTCATGATTGATTATCCTCATAATGAAATGAAGTACCCGTATCTCAAGGAGGATGGTACGGCATACGATCCTGCAGATCATATGAAAAAATCTACAGGTGTAACAACACCGAATGCCACAGCAAACATTCTAAATCGTGTATATGGCGGATGTCAGAATGGTACTGTTTATGGTAATACTGTCGTAGATATTGAAAATGGAAACTTGGGATATAACTTCTTTGGTGGAGGTTGGGGAGATATTACCGACAATGAATCTATTCCAGAGGAACAGAGAATTACTTCAGCCGATGTAACCGGTAATGCCCATGTGTTTGTCAATGGCGGTAACGCCTTGTTGACTTCTTATTGGCTGACGGATGAACGTAATTGGGAACCGGCGTCTATCAAGGGCAAAAAGGTGTACTCTCCACAATACGACCCTGAGGCAAGAAAGTTTAAGATTAATCACAATATCTATGGAGGTGGTAATCTTGCTTGCGAAATTGCCGGGAACACATACGTAACGATGACACGCGGTATCTTGAAAGACAACACACGTGTTATCGGAAACGATGAAACCAATTTCTTTGAAACTGACGAATGGAAGGAAACATATAATAAGGTAGGTTCTCCTCACTTCGCTGTCTTCGGTGGCGGATATGGTGAAAATACAAATGTCAAGAAAGATACTCATGTTGCAATAAACATGCAGGATTATAAGGACATGGAAAACAAACCCGATCTCAAGGAGGGTGAAGATTACAAACACTTTGTAAGCGAATATTCCGCTATGGATATTGTCGGCGGAGGTTATTCCGGTAAGGTAACGGGCAATACTTATGTTGATGTAAGCGGTATCTTCTGCCGTCGTATTTTCGGTGGCGGTTTCTATAATACCGTAAATACTACAAATATAGACATTGATATGGTTGACTGCCATGATATTTTCGGAGGCGGTCTGATGGGTGATGTATTGAACACTACCAATATCAAAATCGGAACGAGTGGCACAGGTACTAACAATAATGCGGATGTTTATATACATGGCAGTATCTACGGAGGTAATGATGTGTCAGGATATGTAAATATAGGTCTTAATGAAGACGGTGAGTTTACCGATCTCAAAGGCGACGGAACAAAGATAAATATCTATGGCGGTCATATTGACGGTAACGTCTATGGCGCCGGCAACGGAGACTATCTATATGCTTTGGATCGTAAGGGAAATGAGAAGGTAACCGTGAACGAGCATTATCCTCTAAAACCGGACGACCCCGCATCCGAACAGTTCGACCTCGTTTATACCGTACCGATGCGCGAGACAATGCCTTCTTACAAGTCTGCCAGCGATGCTGCAAAGATTGTAAACATAAACTCTTGGCGACCCCTTACCAACAAGGTAAGTATCAATATTGAGGGTAATAACAGCGAGTCTGACCGTGTTTTAATTAAGGGTGATGTATATGGAGGCGGTAACTCTGCTACCGTGCTTAAGGTCTATTCTTCTGACGGAACGGGAACAGTAGGTTCCGTAAACCTTAATATCGGCAGCCATGTTACCATAGGAAGAGTATTTATGGGATGTAACGGTGACGCTCTCTTTACCGCAAGTGAAGATAATGCCTTCATGACCAACTTCCGCAAACTCAATGGTGACCTCAACCAAGAGAATGGCGACCTTGATCTCGGTAAGTCTATTGACTGGCTTAACGATCCTTCAAACAAAGGTATCAGTACGCTCTATCTGCCGACTAAGAATGATGAGCGTCCGCTTGTCTATCCACACCTTCTTGACCTCTATTTCCAACCTGTGGAAATGGACATTCAGGGTGAGTTGACATGGAACGGAACAGATGAAGGAATCGGTCTTGAAGACTGTATAATCGGTACTTTCTGTTGTGGTGGTAACCGTGGTAATATGAACGTCTATCCGCAAACGGAAGGAACAAAGAAAGGAAATGTCTTTGAATATACTTTCCCGGCAGGTCTTTCTATAACCGACAAGATTGTGGGTGGATGTAACAACGCCAACTATATATGGAAGAGTGGCGAAAACAAGATTTATCATGAAGGCGGTTACTTGCTTGGTCTCGCCAAGTCAGAATATCCGTTCATAAAACTCAACATCAAGAACGAGTTCAATCCT
>JBJFGK010000159.1:0-2493 GCA_051892655.1 Prevotella sp.
GTCCTTCGGCGGTTTTTGGCTTATGATATTGTCTTGTACCGAAGGCAAAAGATGGAGGTCTTCAACCTTGATATAATATGGTTCGCCTCCCAAATCATCAACATCCGTCATACCCAGCCATTTGGAAAATCTGAACAAGAGTTGCTTGTTAACGGCACTTGTCGGCATGAACGGGATGATTACTTCCACCGTATCAACTTCTGTAACGCCACAAAACAATTGGTTAAGTGCCGCTTCCTGTGTAGAAAGATTGTCAAGCATTATTCTCAACTGCTCGCCGTCTTTGGGCATAAAATCGGCTTGACCTTTGTTAAGCAAGGATTTGCTTTCTCGAATATCGTATATTTCCGATGCGCATAATTCAGCCATTTTGGCATAACTGCCGGCAGACAGTATGTCTTCGTTCATATAATCGCGGGGATTTAACGCTTGTTTCTTCGGCGCCGGTCTGAATGTTTCAACCGTTGCCACCGCTTTTGGCTCTGCGTTAACAGCAAGCAAGAGCCCGCGTTCATCACATTTCAACGAGCGGATATTATGTTTTGCGTCTGTCGGCGCAATATAACACTTTGACGTATCACGCTCTGCTATTGATGTTATCTTTAAATCTGCTATTCGATAAATCACTGATGGCTCGGTCTTAACATCCTTCTTCTTCAGATATTTTTCCGCATAAATAGAAAATTCTCCCGGTGTATAAGATGTCTTTTCCACCAACATGGCAAATCTAAGTCCTGTACAAGGCAAGTAATAGGGAGTTCCTTCTACCTCTCCTTTACCTTTCTGAGCAAAAGAGTCATACACACTTGCGTACAAAACAGCTATGATTATCAGGATTATTTTTCTCATATTTATGTTCGAATAACAGTTGTTTTTATCTTTGCCAACGCATTCGGGATGTTTATTATATCAAATTTCCCCTTTTACATTTATCATAGAGATACTTGAAAGCGTTAGGCACGAAATTAATTATGTCGCCTGCAGTAAGACTCTCCTGCCCTAACCTCTCGGCAGCGAGGTCTCCTGCCAATCCATGTACAAACATTCCTATCATACAGGCTTCGGCTTGCTTGTATCCGCGAGCCAAGAGACCGGTGATAATACCAGTAAGCACGTCTCCACTGCCTGCCGTTGCCATGCCTGCATTGCCGGTTGTATTAAATACTACATTACCGTTAGGCACGCAAAGCGCCGAATAATGTCCTTTTAATATGATATACGCATTTGTGCGTTCCGCCATATCGCAAACGTTTGAAAGCCTTTCAAAACTGTCATTAAAATGGTTTCCCGCCAGTCTTTCAAACTCTGCCGGATGCGGAGTCATAATGATACCTTTTGGTAACTGTTGTAACCATGCGCGATGACTTGACAGAATGTTCAGCCCGTCGGCATCAACCACAATCGGAGCTTGTGTTCGTCGTAGCTGGGAAATAAAGGCAATGGCAGTAGTTTCGCTTTTTCCCAAACCCGGACCTATACCCATAGCGTCAAAATCAGAAGCTTCAATAGCCTCTGTCAGCATTATGTCATCCTTATCTATAGATGTCATGGCTTCGGGTACCGAGACTTGCAAGATACTGTTGTTTCTTTTCGGAGTCCTAACCGTCAGTTTTCCCACGCCGCTTCTAAGGCATGCTTTTGCGGCAAGAACGGCTGCGCCTGCCATACCATAGCTTCCCGCCACAAGCAAAGCCTTGCCCATATCACCTTTATGCGAATAGTTATCGCGCATCATTAGCAACGGCAAGATGTCGTTCTCGTCTACAAGGCGGTAGCAAGTGGAGGTTTTGCGTGTAGCCTCCTCGCTGATTCCTATATCCAAGACCTTACATTTTCCTATATACTGTTGGTTTTCCGGGAACAAAAACGACAGCTTTATCTGATGGAAAGTAAAGGTATAGTCTGCTTGTATAATATTGCTTCTTACGTTATAGGTATTATCTTCGGTCATTAATCCCGAAGGCATATCTATTGATACTTTGGTTGCCGGCGACTGGTTGATATATTTTACCAGCGAAGCGAAGCCGCCTACAAGAGGTTTGTTAAGTCCCGAGCCGAAAAGTCCGTCAACGACAACCATGCCGCGTTCAAGCTGAGGAGGATCAAACTCATTAATTATTTCATTGAAGTTCTTTACATGTTTGCAGTCAATGAGGCGTTGGCGATTAATAGTACAGTCTTCCGACAACACTCCTTTGATATTAAAAAGATATACTGTTACGTTATATCTTTGCTCCGCCAACATTCGCGCCACAGCCAAAGCGTCTCCGCCATTGTTTCCCGGACCGGCAAAGACAACGACAGGTATGTCATTGGTCCATAAAGCGTTTATTTCTCTGACGATAGTTCTCGCCGCACGCTCCATAAGATCTATGGACCTTATAGGCTCATGCTCGATTGTGTATTTATCAAGCTCACGAATTTGACTACCGGTAAATATCTTCATATTTGCAAAAATACAAAATTAATAACAATCACTTATTATTGTTTGAC
>JBJFGK010000160.1:0-39017 GCA_051892655.1 Prevotella sp.
ACGCCGTGTCCCATCTCGCGCACGGCATCTACACTTGGCACTTCCATGACATAAGTCTCGTCACTTGCGAAGTAAGGATCACTCTTTATTGCCTTTGTAACATCATCGATGTTGGCGCCATCTTCCAGTTCTACATAAACCATACGGCGGTGTATGCCCTCTCCCTTTGGTATTGTCATTGACAAAGCATTCTTTACACCCTCCTTAGAACGCACGCACACAGAGTGACCCATGCTCATTCCGGGACCGAAATTGGTGTAACTGAGTCCTTTCGGTGCAAGACTTTCCATCAAAGTACGCACAACGCTGTCAGAACCCGGATCCCAGCCGGCAGCAATGACGGCAACGGAACCATGTTCCTTGCATACTTCCGACAGACTTGCACGATAGTCAAGAATGCTTGTATGAATGTCAAAACTGTCAACAGTGTTGATTCCCATTGCCAGAATGCGACGCGCATATTCCTCACAGCTTCTTGTAGGAGTTGCAAGTATGGCAACATCCACGTCTTTCAAGTCTGCTATGTCCTTGACAACATCATACTCGGCAAGCTCAGACGGCTTGTTTTCAGCACCGTTACGTCTTACTACTCCTGCAATCTCAAAGTCTGGGGCTGCTTCTAATGCTTCTATGGCAAATTTGCCGATATTGCCGTAACCAACTACGGCGGCTCTGATCTTTTTCATATTATATTAATTTTATTGGTGTTTAACTTCTTCTCTGTCAGTATAACGCAATGTGTCATCACGTCATTGTCATGAATAAAAAAGCATTCAAGGCTTTTTGCGTCTGCAAAGTTACGTCAAAAAGTTGGAAATGAAAAGCAGATTTATTACATAAATGCAACATGAACACACTAAAACTTTCGTTTTGTAATGCAAAAGAGACTAATTTTGATTTTTTATAAGGTATATGTGACATAAAAGCTACATTCTTTCACGGTCGTATTATGCTTGATGCAACGCCCGAATTACTGTCAGTAATGTCGCAAATACACCTATTTATAATTATAAATAACTGACATATATTGCGACAAAATGTCATAAGTAAGACATAATAGCAGATATTGGCACGCGTTTTGTTGTTAATTTGGCAAACAATTCAAATATTAGATAATAACAAAAACAAAATACTATTATGGGAAAAATTATTGGAATAGACTTAGGAACAACAAACTCTTGTGTTTCTGTATTTGAAGGTAACGAACCGGTGGTAATCGCTAATAGCGAAGGCAAGCGTACTACTCCTTCTGTTGTAGGCTTTGTGAAAGACGGAGAACGCAAAGTGGGAGATCCCGCAAAGCGTCAGGCAATCACCAACCCTCGCAACACCGTATATTCTATCAAACGTTTCATGGGCGAAACATACGAGCAGTGTGCAAAAGAAACAACACGAGTACCGTTCTCTGTAGTGAATGATGGTGGATATCCTCGTGTTGAAATAGAAGGACGCAAATATACACCGCAGGAAATATCTGCAATGGTACTTCAAAAGATGAAGAAGACAGCTGAAGACTATCTCGGTCAAGAAGTTACAGATGCAGTTATCACGGTGCCGGCATACTTCTCAGACTCACAGCGTCAGGCTACTAAAGAAGCAGGACAGATTGCCGGACTTAATGTCCGCCGTATTGTCAACGAGCCAACAGCCGCTGCATTGGCTTATGGTGTTGACAAAGCGAACAAAGATATGAAGATTGCAGTCTTTGACCTTGGTGGTGGTACTTTTGATATCTCTATCCTTGAGTTCGGAGGTGGCGTTTTCGAAGTCCTTTCTACTAATGGTGATACTCACCTCGGAGGTGATGACTTCGACCAAGTTATTATTGATTGGCTCGTAAACGGCTTCAAAGCAGACGAAGGTATTGATCTTGCAAAAGACCCAATGGCAATGCAACGTCTGAAAGAGGCTGCCGAGAAAGCAAAAATAGAACTCTCAAGCTCTTCATCAACAGAAATCAACCTGCCTTATATCACAGCTGAAGGCGGTGTTCCAAAGCATCTTGTGAAAACACTTACTCGTTCGCAGTTTGAACAACTTGCACACAACCTGATACAGGCTTGTCTTGTTCCTTGTCAGAACGCTATGCGTGATGCAAAATTGTCAACATCTGACATAGACGAAGTAATACTTGTAGGTGGTTCAAGCCGTATTCCGGCAGTCCAAACACTTGTAAAAAATTATTTCGGAAAGGAACCTTCAAAAGGTGTAAACCCTGATGAGGTAGTTGCAGTAGGTGCTTCTATACAAGGAGCGATATTAAATAAAGAAGGTGGAGTAGGAGATATCGTGTTGCTTGACGTTACTCCGTTGACGCTTGGTATAGAAACAATGGGTGGTGTTATGACAAAACTCATAGACGCCAATACTACAATACCGTGCAAGAAGAGTGAAGTCTTCTCTACGGCTGTTGATAATCAGACAGCAGTAACTATACATGTGCTTCAAGGCGAGCGTCCTATGGCTTCGCAAAACAAGAGTATAGGACAGTTTAACCTTGAAGGTATAGCTCCGGCACGTCGTGGTGTACCACAGATTGAAGTATCTTTTGATATTGATGCCAATGGTATACTTAATGTATCTGCCAAAGATAAAGCGACAGGAAAGGAACAAGCAATCCGCATTGAAGCTTCTTCAGGTCTTAGCAAGGAAGAAATAGACCGTATGAAAGCCGAAGCTGAGCAGAATGCAGCGGCAGATAAGGCAGAACGTGAGCGTATTGACAAGATGAATCAAGCAGACAGCATGATCTTCACTACTGAAAACTTCTTGAAAGACAATGGTGACAAGATTCCTGCAGACCAGAAACCGGCTATTGAGTCTGCTCTTCAGCAACTGAAAGACGCTCATAAAGCAGCTGATATTGCAGCTATAGACAATGCAATTAACAACCTTAATCAGGTAATGCAGGCTGCCAGCGCACAGATGTATCAGCAAGGTGGTGCTCAACCGGGCGCAGGAGCAGGTTTTAATGGTGCAAATGCAGGCGACCAACAGGCTCAGAACAACGGTGCAAAACAAGATGACAACGTTCAAGACGCCGATTTTGAGGAGGTAAAATAATTGATTATAAGCAATAAAAGCTTGATATAATAGAAATGGCGTGTGGCTCTGATGAGCTGCACGCTATTTTGTTATGATGCCGGTGTCGGTATCTTTTAGGTTAATTGTCTTGTTTCTTGATTTAAACTTTTTACCTTGTGACAATTTCCATGATATATTAAAAGTGAGGCAATTGTCTATGTCATTGTTGTATGTTGTTGTTAGTTTGTTCAGATTGCAGTTAAGCAATTCGGATTGTTGTGATTTGTAGTTCTTGCCAAATGGATTTGCAAGTGTCAATGACAGTTGAAAATCCTTCTTTTTATATGATGCTTGCAAGGCGGTATATGCTCCGTTAAAGCCTTTATGTTCTCCTTCAAGAAACTTATTGCCGTTGTCCGAGTATAAACGTAAAGAGAAAGGTCCGAGAAATGCGGTGGCAGAGCTTACATAAAACCATGACGAGTAGTGATGAGTATAGTCGTAGCCGTAATTGAAACAGCGTTGCAGACCTCCATATATTGCTATTTGTAGTTTTTCCGGCAGTATCCAATAGGCGGAATATGCACTTATGTGCAACAGGTCTATTTCTTTTTGGTTGGTTTGTGTGTATAGGAACTTGTTGTCGGATGTACGTTCATAATGAGCCATGTTGGGTTTATGACATTGCTTGTAATAGCCTTCGATAAAGCTTAGTAGGTGTTCGGTGTTATAAGAGAGCTGCAATCTATGGTTCATTGTGCGGCTTGGCTTCAAGTCAGGATTGCCGACAGTCCATTCCATGCTGTTTGTGCGAATAGAAGCATCGCTAATCATGGCTATTCTTGACACTCTGTCCCACAGTTGATATGTGTAATTGAATTGCATTTCTCTGTTAATATTGTAAACTAAACTAAGTTTTGGTCTGAAAGTCCAATAATTATATTTATGCTCAATTTGGTTGTAATGGATGTAGCTTACGCCTGTGCCTAATGAATATCTTAATGTTTTTATCATTCCTTTTATTTCGCTGAATACGTAAATGTTGTTTTGAAACATCTTTGTCAAAGCGGAAGTGTCTCCGGTATAAAGGTTTTTTGTGTATTTGTAACGGTGGTTTAATCCCATAGACAGAGTGAATGGCTTCAAGCGGTTCTCATATATCACTTCGGATATGGCAGACATTGACTTGCCGTCAACGTTATATTGATATGGATTTCCTTCGTCATAGAAACTGAAAGAGTTTGTCGAGATGTAAGTACCGACGGCATTGGCGGTGACAGATTGCTTGGGTGTGATTTGCAGGGAGTAATATAAGTCTATGACCGGAGAATGATTGCTGCCGTTTTCTTTGCTTGTCGTGACATAAGTGTCTGCTTGTTCCGTTATGATTTTAGTGCTGTTGTCACATGGAGTCTTGTTGATTGTCGCGCCGAGAGATGCTTGAAATACATATTTTGTTGAGTCCGCAATATTATATATCAGTTTTATGTCATGCTGCAAACCCTCTCTTAGGGTTTCAATATCGTTACGTTTGATAGTGTATATCGTGCCGTCGGTCAAGGTATATCGTGCCGTTTCGATATTCTGCAATCCTTTCAGCTTGTGTCCGTTTATGCCATAAGACAGCGAAAACTCGCTTTTGCCAACATTGTATTTGCCGTATATCGAGCCTTCGCCTTGCATGGTGGTTAATGTGGAAGACAAGTCTGTGCCTATAGTATATCCGCTTTCGTGCCTGCGAGTAATAATGTTTATTACATAGGCTATGCCATCTCCGTAGCGCACACCCGGATTATCTATGAAGTCAATCCTACAAATAAGTCGTGTATCAAGTGAAATCAGCTCTTGTTTTCCTATAATAATGCCATTGATACGAAGTTGAACCATCCCTCTGTTGTCTATCGCCGATATTGTGTGGTTGGCATTTTCTATGCGTATGTTTGGCAATGACAGCTTTTGCAGAATGTCATATCCGTTTGCCGAAGAGTTTTTTTGTGCTTCGGTTGGGTATATTGTCCGGCCGTCAACTTTGTTTATGACTTTTGCTCCTTTTACGGTTACTTCTTCAAGAGTAACTGTTTTCTCTTCGTTTTGAGCATATAAAGCAACGGTAAAAATGATAATGATTGAAAATAATGTAATACGTTTCATTTGCATCATGATTGTTTTTTGATGCAAAGAAACGTTCAAGTCACGTCAAAGCCAATTATTCTGTCTGACATTTTCCTGACATTTGTCTGACAACAATCTGGCTATTTGGATTCCAATGAGTAACTTTTGCCTCTGTCAGATGTGATTTTCAGTCTGCTGTTGGCTTCTATTACAGGCTTGATGCGGCGGATAAGAGTATATAGTGTGTCAGTTGCATCCGGCTTCTTGGGCCACAACCGTTCGCAAATCTCTTGTTTTGACAATGAATGAGACTCTTGTTGCATGAACATCTCCAATAACGAGTGCTGCATGGGTGTGAGTTGTATTTGCCTGCCATGTGAGTTAAGAAACCGATTGTTGATGAACGTGATGCCTCCGTAAGTTAATCCTTTGATGCCAAGTTCGGGTTTGTATCTCTTTATGTACCAAAGTGAGGCAATCATCCATAATATTCCGACAGATAGGAGAGTGCCTGAAGTTGTCTGGTCAGACAGTTTGAAAATAGTTAAAAAGCTGCAATTAGCTTCTGCTATCAATTCTGTCTCTTGCCTTTTGCCTCTTCTCACGGTCTTTATTGCTATATATGCGGTATCTTTCAGCTCTGTTATAGTCAGATTGTTGCGATAACAGCGTATCGTATCGGCATTGATAACATCGCCGGGCATTTGGGCAAGTGTCAGTTCCAATGCTTTATTCAGATCGTTTTCTATTATGCATTGTGCTCTATGATAACTTAAAACACTTGAAGTGAATGAGGTTATCATTATGGAAATAAAAATAACAATAGGCAGTTTCTTCATAAATAACCTTAGAAATAAGTGTTGATAACATTTATAATCATGGTAAAGTCTGCTTGTCTGTCATGCCTTTAACCAAGAGAAAATAATATTTTTGCAAATGTAAAAATAATTATTGTAACGGTTGAATGTTTTGTATTGTTTTTCTTAAGTCCCAAATCGGTTATGAAATCTAATGGCCGATTGGGTAATCAAGCAATATTCTTGCTTCATTGTCGTTATACTATTGTGCTTATTATATATTGTCAATAAGTCGACAAAATAGGAGAAAGTTATATTACGTTGAAGAAAATACATCCGCAAATAATACAATTGTCTCTTTTCCCTGACGAAGATAGAGAAACAACGGAACCGTTTCCTGACCTTGATTTTACATCTCTTTTTGAGCGGTTGGCAGAGTCAGAGTTCCGAAGTGGTTTCCATTTATCTCCCAAAGACGTTGATTATATAAGGATTAAAGGCTTTGACGTGATACGAAGACATGCGGAAGAGTTTATTCGCAAGCGTCTTGCTCCGGCCCAAATGGCCAACGACGGCAAGCAGACACCCATGCGAGGACATCCGGTCTTTGTTGCCCAACATGCCACCGGCTGTTGTTGCAGAGGCTGCTTTTATAAATGGCATCACATTCCGGCAGGTAGGGAGCTGACAAAGGCAGAACAGCTGTATGCCGTGAGCGTATTGATGACATGGATAAAGAAAGAATACAATCACTCAACACTATGAATTATAGTAGTGTGATATAATCTGTACCGGACAATTTAATGACAATAATGGTGTAAAAATAATAAACGACAGAATGAAGAAACATATTTATAAAACAGATAGTGCTTTATATCCGGCAGGAGTGCTTACCGTTATTACCGGCATAGGGTTGCATGTAGCGGGACACGAATGCAGTCATGATGTTTGGGAACTATGGGCGGCTGCACATACAATCGTTGCCGTTGTTTTCTTGATTTTTATTGTCAGTCATATTATTGCTCACAAGACTTGGTTCAGAAGCGTGCTTACTTCAGCTTTGCGTAAGAGACGTATGCTTACTTCTATGCTTTCAATTGTGGCGATTCCCGTTTTTATATCAGGTCTCTCTTTGCTTGCCATTATGGGAGCCAATACGACAGTTGGTATAATGCATTATAAGATAGGTGTGTTATTTGCTTTGTTGATGACAATACATGCCTCAAAGCGTTTTTATATATTGAAAAACAAGAGGTAAGTGTCTGCATGTATCTTTGGGTACGATGCCGGTATAAATCAATATATATGATTGAATGTCATAAAAAGACAAGACCTCTTTTTACAAGGTCTTGTCTGCGGTTATTCTCTTTATGAATGACAATATCTTGTCAAGATATTCCTTGTCGTTGACAGGCATGGTAAAGTCTTTGCAAATGAAATGTTCGTCACCGTCAACGACCAAAGTGTCAATGCTTTTAGTATATTTTGCAGCCTCTGACAATATCTTTTCATAGCAGCAAAAAGGCACTTGAGAGTCATTGCGGCTGTGCATTAGCAACATCGGACGGTTGTCAAGCCCTCTTAAAGCATATATCGGACTGCTTGTTCTTGAGTCTTTTCCGAACATGCGTCTCACGGCTTCGGCTGTCACATTGTCAATTTCCGTTGCCGGAATATTAGGCAGAAAGGCCTCGCGATTGGCACTTATGAAATCCTCAAATGAAGAAAATGCCGACAGAGATATTATTGCATCAATGTCTTTATTGTTGCCGATAGAACGTATGGCAACGCTTCCTCCCATAGACACACCCATTATTATGACAGGCACATCCTTATATTTATCTTGACCCTTGATATAATCTGTTATGGCTTTCACGTCTGCCGCCTCTTCATAAGCTATGCATATACGATTGCCGTCACTCTTGCCGTGTCCGCGTAAGTCAGGCATTATTGTGGCGATATCATGTTTGTAAAACTTGGCGGCATGACCGTAATATGCCGTAACCGACGGATTTTCAATGCCGGACAGACATATAACCACCCCTCGTGGCCTTTCCGGCGTTATTTCGTAAGCAAAGATGTTGTATCCGTCTGATGTCTTCAGACGTAGGGAGTCGGGTGCTTTCAGACCAAACTGTCGGGCATCGTAAATCTTGTTATAGTCCACATGCTTGTTCAAGAGGAAGTTCATGATTTGCAGTTCGCTGTTTACCATATCCTCCGTATATGTTGCCTGTTGTTGGGCAAAAGACAAAATATTGGCAAATACCGATATCGTGATAGCAACCATCCCCGTTTTAAACATATGTTTCCCTGATTCACGACAGCCATTATTGCAGTTCTTGCATGAAATGACGATGTCTTCAATCTCCTTTATTAATGTTTTAAGTCGCATAGTAAGATGTTTAGAAATTATCAATATTGGTGATTATCAATCAAAAAATATTATTGCAGGGCAAAAATACAAAATAATGGCATAAAAATAAAGTGGTAAAGAAAAATAAGTTTCAATTATTTCGTGTCGGATATCTGATTATATGAATGAGTGACTATATTTGTTAAATAAATCAGCATGCTTATTTGCGATTTGAAACATAGCGTTTTCCGACCTGTAAATAGGCTATTTAGGGATCGTAAATAGCCTATTTGCGACCCCTAAAATGCATAGTAATGTTTGTTAACAATTAATGCTGCGTTTTTAATGAAAATAGTGATTGTTTGTAAAAATAGAAAAGATGATTTGTTTTTTGATTAATGCCATTTGCATCGCTTGATATTAAAACAGGCTGAAATTTGTTTGAACGGACTTTTATGCGTATTTTTGTCTTAAAGTACAAAAGCCATAGTTAAAGAAGCATATAAGATGAGCAGGTCAATGCAGGACTTGCGATGTTGATTAAAAGTAATAATAACAGTTAGAAGCCAATATGATGGACACCGAATATAGAAAGATGATAAGCGGTGAGCTTTATCTTGCCACAGATAAATATCTGATAGAGATACTCAATAAGGTAAAGGATCTTTGTCAGGAGTATAATTCCTTAAAGCCGACAGAGATAAGAGAACGTAACAAGAAACTGCATGATATCTTGGGACAATGTGATGAGGACACGTTTGTCAATCAGCCGTTTTATTGTGATTATGGCAGGCATATCAAAGTAGGCAAACGATTTTTTGCAAACTTTGGTTTGACGATACTTGATGAGGCTTTCGTGACTATTGGAGATGATTGTTTTATCGGTCCTAATGTAAGTATCTACACCGCATGTCATAGCACAGACCCTACGGAACGTAACTCTCGCATGGAGTGGGCACGTCCTGTCGTTATTGGAAACAGCTGTTGGATAGGTGGAAGTGTGACAATTCTTCCGGGCGTAACCATAGGTGACGGTTGTACGATAGGCGCCGGAAGTGTCGTAGTGAAAGATATTCCGCCTTATAGTGTGGTCGCAGGGAATCCGGCGAAGATAATACGCAGGCTAAAACATAAATAATTCTAATGACCGATAGGGGGTAAAGTCATCTTGATTGTTGTTACAAGATGACTTTTGTATGTAGATTGCATAACGTGTCAGACGTAAGTCTCAATAAACTTTATAGTTCCTGAAATATCAAGTATTGAGGTCGTGGCCGGTATAAGTATTGATTCTCCCTCGCAAAGTGTAGTTTCATAACCCTCATTGTCTGTTATTACAGCCTTGCCCGACACGCCTATAAGTATGACAAAACTGTCAAGTTCACTATAATCAAGAGTCATAGGCTGATTTAAGTCATACACCGTGCTGCAAAAATGCTCGCATCTTACGAGCGACACGCCTTGATTAAGAACCGGAACATAAGCTGTCTGATAGTCATCGCCTACTGTGTAGTCTATACATTCTGCGGCTTCTTTAGTATGCAATTGCCGGTAATTGCCGTTTTTGTCTTTACGCTTGAAGTCATATATGCGGAAAGTGGTGTCTGATGTCTGCTGTATTTCAGTCAGGAAACATCCTTTCCCGATGCTGTGTATGCGTCCTCCTGGAATATAGAAACAGTCGCCGGCTTTGACTTTATATTCGGCAATGGCATCACAAATAGTCTCGTTCTCAACTTTTTGTTTGTATGTTTCCGGAGTTATCTTTTCTTTCAGCCCACAGCGAATTGTTGCTTCGGCATCGGAATCAAGCAAATACCACATCTCTGTCTTGCCGTGTGGCAGACCATATTTACGTGCCGTAAAGTCATCAGGATGTACTTGAATTGATAAGTCTTTGGCTGCATCAATGAACTTTATTAATAAAGGGAACTCATTACCGAACGTCTTGTAATTGTCCATGCCCATGAGATTATGTCTTTCTGCTGCAATTACGTCAGAGAGAGACTGTCCTTTATATGGTCCGTCTGCAACTATGCTCTCGTTGCCTTTTATGCCTGAGATTTCCCAACTTTCGCCTATATTGTTGCCACAATTGTCAATATGTTTGAATGCTCCAATCTTGTCTCCGCCCCAAAGGGTTTCTTTCAGTATCGGTTTGAATTTTAATGGTTGCATATATTGTTATGGTGTTTTTTATCTTGTTTGGCTGTTTAAATATATATATTGTATGTTATGATATTATGATATAATGTATGATTATTCAAATAATTAAACCTCTTTATGTTTCAGTTTTCTTTCTAAAAAGCTTTGGAAAACAGAACTATCACGCTGAAAAACTCGAGACGTCCCATAAGCATAAGAAAGGCACATATCCATTTCCCCGTATCAGGAATAACGCTCCATGACATCGTAGGACCTATTTCCAGTCCGAGTGTAGGCCCGACATTGCTGGCACAACTCATGGCAATTGTAAATGAGTTGGTACTGTCTATCCCAAGACAGGTCAATGTGAAATAGGCAAATATACATGTTGCTATATATAAAGTGAAAAAGACAAGCAGCGTTGTCTGTGCCGTTGCCGGTACGTTATTACCGTTTATGCGAACAGGCAGTATGGCTTTAGGATGTATTATATGTTTAAACTCATTGCGCGCAATCTTGAAAAGCATGACACCGCGAATACACTTGAAACCTCCGCTCGTGCTTCCGGCACACGCTCCGAAAAACATACAAATACATAAAACTACCCATGTGATATGCGGCCATTGTCCTGCGTCGGCATTGAACATACCGGTTGTCGTAATGAATGAGACTACTTGAAACAACGCATAACGGAAAGCGTCAGCTGTTTGTAAGTTAAGGTCTTTCATCAAAACGAATGTAATGAATAAGGTCGAACATAAGACAAGACCTATATATAGTCTCAATTCGGAGTTCCTGAAGAGAGATTTTATCTTGCCTTTTACTATTGCCATATACATAAGGGTAAAGTTTATGCCTGAACAGAACATGAATGCAATGGCTGTATAGTCAATTGCCGCAGAATGAAAATGCCCCGTACTGTCATTATAAGTGGAAAATCCACCGGTAGCCGTAATGGCCATAGAGTAATTAAGGCTGTCGAATATTCCAAGTCCCGATGCATACAAACATAAAGTACAACCAACGGTAAGCGATAAATATACAACCCAAATTGATTTTGCGTTTGTACTAAGGCGTGGATGTATTTTTGTTCTTATCGGTCCGGTCGCTTCTGCAGAAAAGACTCTCATGCTTCCACCTACTAACGACGGTAAAACGGCAATAGTAAAGAATACAATACCAAGTCCGCCTATCCATTGTGTCATAGAGCGCCAGAACAACAGACCTTTTGGTAATGCTTCCACGTCGTCTATAACCGAAGCTCCGGTGGTGGTAAAACCGGACATGGTCTCAAAAAAAGCATCGGTATAGTTGTCAACATAGCCGCTGATGATAAAGGGAAGGGCTCCAAACATACTGAAAATAATCCAAGTAAGCGTTACCAACAAATAGGCGTCTCTGCGTCCCATGCTGTTTTCGGCATTATATCCACAATATCTCATGAAGATACCTGTAGCCAAAGTGATAGCTATCGTTACTATAAAAGAAATAAGATCATCACCTCCGTAATAGAGTGAAACACATAGACAATAGACTAACATCATCGCTTCGATGAATAACAATGACCCTATGACTTTGTAAATAATCTTGAAATTGATCATCAGCTTGTATTAGTTGAAGAATTTCTCTATTTTATTCATATTGACATTATGGCAGAATACCACGACAATGTCGCCTGCCTCGATCTGGGAATTACCGGAAACAAGATATCCCTCACCGTTTCTTACAAGTCCTCCAATGGTTGCCCCGTGAGGTAAACCGAGTTCAAAGACTTTCTTGCGAGTTATTTTAGAGCCTTGCATTGCCGTAAATTCGGCAACGTCGGCATTGGCTGTCATGAGGAAACGGGTATTGCGCACATCGGCATCAAGAAGCATTTGATATATGTGACTTGCCGCAATGGCCTTCTTATTAACGATAGTACCTATATCAAGACTTTCAGCCATGCTGACATAGTCCAGATTCTCTACCATGGCAATAGTCTTTCTTACCCCCATGCGTTTGGCTGTCAGACATGCCAAGATATTTGTTTCGGCATTGCCGGTAAGAGCAACGAAAGCCTGAGTGTTCTTTATTCCCTCTTCTACAAGCAAAGGTAAATCACGACCGTCGCCATTGATGACCATTACTTGATCGGTATTTACAATTTCATTTATATCTTCACACCGTTTCTCGTCATACTCGATGATTTTGGCATTCATATATTCCGGAAGTGTTTGCACGGCTCTTAATGCGGTGTTGCCACCGCCCATGAACATGACATTCTTTACATCGACATAATGTTCCTTGCCCACTACTTTCCTAATATAAGGAATGTAGTTGCGTGTTGTCATAAAATATACAAGGTCGTAAATCTTCAGTTCGTCATCACCTCGAGGGATGATAGTCTCATTACCTCTTTTGATTGCGACAACATGGTAGGGTGTTTCAGGCTTACATAGGTCTTTAAGCGGTTCGTTAAGTATCTCGCATGTTTCTCGAAGTTTTATACCTAACATGATAAGTGCGCTGTTGTGCACGTCCCAACGCTGTCTTACCCACGACATTTTAAGTCCGTTGTTGATATCTCTTGCAGCAAGATTCTCCGGATATATGAGAGAGTCGATGCCAAGTTTTGCGAAAAAGTCTTTAAGTTCAGTATCCATGAACTCATGATTACTTATTTTTGCGACTGTCTTTTCCGCTCCAAGAGCTTTCGCAAGAATACAACTGTTCATGTTCAAGTTTTCGTCAAGTGTTACAGCAATGTATAGTCCGGCGTTTTCAATGCCGGCTTCTTTCAAAGCTTTTACGCTTGAAGGGGATGCATGTATAGTCATCAAGTCGTAGTCGCTGCTGATATTGTTTAGACGTTCTTCGTCTTCGTCAATCAGCACGATGTCGTGGTTGTTTCGCGATAGTAATTTCGCAAGATGTGATCCTATGGCATAAGCGCCTGCGATAATTATTTTCATGTTTTCAATTTATGACAGACAATCCTATTTGTCTGAATGTTTTATGGCTTCTTTTATAGCTTTTGCTATAGCGTCGGAGTCTATTCCTGCTATATGTTGTAGTTGTGCAATGGTGCCATGTTCAACAAATGTGTTTGGTAATCCCAGACGTATAACATTTTTATGATAATGTTTGTCAGTCAGCCATTCTGTAACGGCAGAACCGAAACCTCCATCTCTCACTCCGTCCTCAACAGTTATTATATTGTCAAATGTTGATGCGACTGTCGTAAGTAACTTCTCATCAAGAGGTTTTACAAATCTCATGTCATAGTGGGCGACACTTATGTCACAGCCTTCATCCTTCAATGCATTGATAGCTTCGGTCACATTGTTCCCGATATGGCCTATTGACAGGACGGCAATGTCCTTTCCGTCTTTCATCTTGCGCCCTGTTCCTACTTCTATCTCTTGCATTTCGTTGTGCCAATCGGTAAGAACGCCGCGTCCTCTCGGGTATCTTATGACAAAAGGTCCCTTGTCTGTCAGTTGTGCCGTGTACATAAGGTTGCGCAATTCATGCTCATTCATCGGAGAAGCAATGGTAAGATTTGGAATACATCTTAGTGCTGCCATGTCAAAAGCTCCGTGATGAGTGGCACCGTCTTCACCTACAAGACCCGCTCTGTCAAGACATATTACTACCGGTAAACGCAGAATGGCAACATCATGGATGATATTATCATAAGCCCGTTGTGAAAAAGAGCTGTAAATATTGCAAAACGGCAGAAGTCCGTCTTTTGCCATTCCGGCAGAAAAAGTTACAGCATGTCCTTCGGCAATGCCTACATCAAAAGCTCTGTCCGGCATGGCTTGCATCAGAATATTCATGGAACATCCTGACGGCATAGCCGGTGTGATGCCCACAATCCGCTTGTTTGCTTTTGCCAATTCTAATAGCGTTTCTCCGAAAACATCCTGATATTTGGGTGGTATGCCGTCATTGTCAGATACGATACGCTCTCCTGTGTCAATGTCAAACCTGCCCGGAGCATGCCATATAGTAGCCGCTTTTTCGGCGGGAGCGTAACCATGTCCTTTAATTGTGTGCAGATGAAGCAGTTTGGGACCTTTCATCTCTTTCAATTGTGAAAGAAGGCGGACAAGTTCTATGACATTATGACCGTCAAAAGGCCCGAAATATCTGATGTTTAATCCCTCAAAAATGTTCTGTTGATGACTTATGGCAGACTTCAAGGCATTGTTTAGCCTTATTATCCCCTTGCGGCGGTCGTCGTTGAGATATCCTTTGGCGTTAAGCCATTTGGACAACTTGAATCTCAGCTTGTTGTAAGTCTTGTTTGTGTTAAGTCTTAGCAGATATTGTTTCAGTCCTCCGACACTTCTGTCTATGCTCATGTTGTTGTCATTAAGTATGATGAGCATGTCGTTAGGCGTGGTTGACACATTGTTAAGACCCTCAAAGGCCAATCCGCCACTCATGGCGCCGTCGCCTATTACTGCTACAATGTGCCTGTTAGCCCCTGTTTTTTTCGCAGCAACTGCCATACCGAGCGCTGCAGATATCGAATTGGATGAATGTCCGCAAATAAAACTGTCGTATGGGCTTTCTTCCGGAGAGGGGAAAGGCTTTATTCCATGTAACTTGCGATTGGTACAAAAGGAGTCCCGTCTGCCTGTAATAATCTTATGTCCGTAAGCTTGGTGTCCTACATCCCATACAATACGGTCTTCAGGAGTATTGAAGACATAATGTAAAGCAATAGTAAGTTCTACGACACCCATGCTTGAAGCAAGGTGTCCCGGATTGACAGAAAGCTCTTTAAGTATGTCTTCTCTCAGTTCGGCGCACACTTGTGGTAATTGCTCCACTTTCAGCCTTCTCAGGTCATCGGGAGTATTGATGTCGTTTAGAAACTTAAACTCGTTAGATTCCACTATTATAATATGTATAATTTATGCAAAGATAGAGCACACAGAGTAAAATACAAAATAAAAACACGCTTATTTTTCCATTGTGAAACACATTAGGGCTAATCATAACTATGCAGTTTAGCCGTCGTAAACAGCATAATTAGGAGTCGTAAATACCATAGTTAGAGGTCCTAACAGGCATAGTTATATGTCTTAATTCGCCTGCTTATGTGTTAAACAACGGCGAAGAGCCGATGGTTTGCGTGTAATACCGACTCCCCATGAGTAACACAAATAGGCTTCCCGTTAACAACGAAATACGTAAAAATTTAACCTGCATAGCACCAAAATCAACACAATTTCATGGATTTCTACAAAAATAAGCATGAAAAAAGCCCACCATCTTTTCAAAAAAACGTGATTTTTATGGGGCAAATCGCCGTTTTTTAAAGCTACTGTCACAGTTGTAAATTCGTAATGTACTGATAAGCAACAAGATAATATATACCGGTGACAGTGACAGATGTTTTCAAACTTTTTATTTTATAGAGAGTAGAAGTCATACATTCAAAATCATCACGCACGTGTAAATATCTGGAAGAAATCCAACTAT
Source organism: Prevotella sp. (assembly GCA_051892655.1). GTDB lineage: Bacteria > Bacteroidota > Bacteroidia > Bacteroidales > Bacteroidaceae > Prevotella. The sequence goes on from JBJFGK010000160.1 coordinate 15,916, forward strand.
TATTTTTTAAGAGAATTAATGTTTTCCTAAACCATTCCGAGTGCAAGAATTTAAACAAAAACAGATGAAGTTTTGATGATAAAAAATAATCGCCCGCATTAGCACAGCTTTTGCGGGCTTTGAAGTCAAAGCATTTTAACCAAAATCGGTCATCAGATTTCATTGGCCTTTGCTTTTATCTTGGTTGTCGTACAACCGTTTCAGCGAAGACATAGCGGGCTATGACGAAATAAAACGCGAAGTAAAACAGTCGAGAGAAATGTAATACAATGAAAAAGACTTCAATTATAGCAATTCTTGCCCTTGTTTCGGTCTAATGTCCGATTTGGGTTTAACATCATCATTTTTGAATGACTCTTGGAAGTATTCATTTTCATTCTCTGTGAAAAATGGCATACCCCACACGTTAAAGGAGTCAGTTTGAGTGATCCATTTTACTTTTGCTTTTTGTTTTAGTTCCAACAAGAAATCTTCTTTCCATTTATCTTCTTTACGCAAGTGTGCACCCTTAGGCTCAATGAATATCTGAAAGTTGTCAAAGATGTTGTTACTCTTTTTATGTTTTAATATTAAGACAAAGTCCGGCTCAAAGGCATTACCTCCGTTAAAGCTGTAAATGCGTACATCTTTTTCATTTCTAATAAGATAAAAAGACTCGTATTTATTCGATAGTTTATTCTTAATGCTTTCAATATATTTTACCAATGCCGAATGCAATTCTTGATGTCGGTTAATCGGTAAATAAGGATATCATAAAGTCGGACTTTATGCGTTTTCTTGTTCTTTACTGTCGTTTAAGAAAGTTTCGATGTCTTTTTTTGTATTTATGAATTGCTTAGAAGTGAAGTATCCCATGTTTTTTTTCAGCATTATTTCTATGTCCAGTGTGCTATGTGAATAGCATGACAGCTCGTTACGCATTTGCGTGTCATGTATGGCTTGTCGTCTTATCTCTGCTTCTCTTTCGCGTATCAGCACGCTACACACTTTTGTAATTATCGGTGCTACTATTTTGTCAAACAGATGGTGCCCCTGAATATATAAATAGGTTGTTTCGGGTGTCACTCCCAACTTGATAAGTTCTTTTTTGAGTTGTGCGTAAGAATTGTCAGAGTTGCGGTAAATACGTTTCATCGTAAGGCAGCGTCGGTCTATCTTGCGTTTAAGCATATCAAGAGTTGTCTCCGGATGATAGACATCGACCTTGCCAATTTCCAATACTTTGTTGAAGTCTGTAATGGTAAATTTATTGTATATGCCTCTGCGATAATGCCAGACAGACCACACAAACAGAGGGAAAATAATGATGCTGAACTCTTTAAGAAATGAGTTGAAGTCAAATATGGCATGGTCATTCAGTGTTGCCATTACGCATACGTTATGTAATGAAGGAGCATAGCATTGCAGGTTTTCTATGGCATAAGCATAGGTGTGGAAGACATATTTGTTGTTTGTTATTATTTTTGATTCAAGTGTAGCCCCTTGTAACAGATAGTCATAGTCAGCATCAACGCAGGCTATCATGTTTCTACCCACTTTGCTGCATAACAGATTCATCAGAACCGACCGTTTGCCACGTTGCAATGTGGTGTGCGATGGCAGCATCACTTCAAAATATCTTGTATCATCTTCAAAGTCGGAAAGTATCGAACGCCAGAACAAGATATCGTCATAACTTTCCACGTAAGCTATGATGCGCCTTTTTGCAGCCTTTTGTCTCATGCTGTTGGCCGCTTCAAGATATTTTGAAGATATGTTTTCGGTAAGGCGTTTCATGATTACAGATATCTGTAAGCTGATATGTCTATAGTGTGATGTCGTTGACTTCCGTTATCTTGTCCATCCAGCCGTTCATTACAACAGCCGGTGAGTGGGTTGTGAGAACAATCTGTACATTTGGATTTAGCCGTAATATGAGTTCAATGAGTCGTTGTTGCCATTCGATATGCAGACTTACCTCCGGCTCGTCCATAAGCAGCACGTATGGCATGTTGTCTTCAACGAGAACGGTAAGCATAATGCTTAGCATCTGTTTCTCGCCGCTTGACAATTGGTATGGGAAGAGTGTTTCTCCTATTTGCGAGAATCTTATTTCGTTTTCGGTGCGTATGATTTTCTTTCCGGTATCGGTAAACAATTCGTCTATGATGTCCTGAAAGATTTTTTTTGGCTCCGATATTTTCTGTGCCTTTGTTGCTACATCGGCATCGCCACTTTGCAACACTTCAATCATGCGGTTGCCAATGTTTACTTGATAATCAAGGAATTTGCGTTGCAACTTGAATAATTGCCAATCGAGTTCAGTAACGAGGTTTGGCCCTAATGCCGTTAGCGTTTCAGCATTTAGCAACGGACGGTCAAATGATCTTATTACATCTACACGCAGATGACTCGCGTCTTCGGGCGATGTCTTTATCTTCACACCTTTTAGCATGTGACTTGTAAGATCGCCGTTGGTGCCTATGCTTTTTATCACACGGTTGAGAATAGTGCTTTTGCCTACGCCGTTAATGCCGCTCAGTATGTTTACCCTGCGGTCAAGGTCCCATTTGATGTGTTTTTTTCCACTCCAAAGCGAGTCTATTTCTATCTGTTGTATGTAATCTGCGTATTTTTGCATGATATATTTAAAGAATTTGTCAGTTTTAACTACTATCTTATGCAAAGATTCGTTTCAATGAGCGCAAAGAAAGTTGGCTTTCAATTTGCCGAGCGTTAGAATCTTATGCAAAGATTCGTTTCAGTGAGCGCAAAGAAAGTTGACTTTCAATTTGCCGAGCGTTAGAATCTTATGCAAAGATAGTATATTGTTCTGATTTTTTGTAATTTTGCACCGTTAAAAAACAGCAATAAAAAGATGAAGACAAATCGTCCGTTGGCGGCTCATATAAGTTTGTTTTGCGCTTGTGCTTTCTGGGGACTTATGGCCCCATTGGGCAAACACGCAATGACACATGGTATAGACGGCATCTCAATGGTGTCGTTCAGAGTGGCAGGAGGAGCATTGCTCTTTTGGCTTACATCGTTTTTTGTCCGTCGCGAGCATGTACCTGTAAAAGACATTCTGTTGTTTGCGGGAGCCGCCGTGTTCGGTCTTGTTACCAATCAGTGTTGTTACACCATAGGCTTGAGTATCACTTCGCCTGTCAATGCCAGCATTGTTACCACTTCAATGCCTATCTTTGCCATGTTGCTGGCAGCATTGATACTTGGCGAGCCTATAACCGGCAAGAAGGCTCTCGGTGTGTTCTTGGGCTGTTCGGGAGCCGTTACACTTATTGTTACGAGTGCTTCGGCTGCCAACGATAAGGTAGGTAATATCTTCGGTGACCTTTTGTGTCTGGGTGCCCAATTCTCTTTTGCCCTTTATCTGTCGTTGTTTAACAAGCTTATCAGACGTTATTCGGTTTTTACCGTCAACAAATGGATGTTTACTTTTGCCGCACTTTTCATATTGCCGTTCACTTCCGGTCATGTCGCAGCCATAGACTTTGCTTCAATATCCACACGCACATGGTTGGAAACGGCGTTTACGGTGTTTTTCTGTACCTATGTCGGCTATATTCTTATGATGATAGGACAGCACATACTTCGGCCTACGGTGGTCAGCATTTATAATTATGTACAGCCGTTGGTATCAGTTACGGTAAGCATACTGACAGGAATCGGTGTGTTCAGACCGACACAGGGCATAGCGGTTGTTCTTGTTTGTCTTGGAGTCTGGCTTGTGACGAAGTCAAAATCACGTGCCGATATTATGAGAGAACGTAAAGCCGAAGACAAAAATACATGATGTCAAATCGCCATTGTGATGTGATTGTTTGTAGTATTCATATTTTCCTGTAATCGGCATTTTTATTAAGTTGTGTTATAATTGGTGTTGTCAGGTAGGACATAAGTAGAAAATGGCAAGAAAGGCAAAGCTTAGTGTCTGTGAAGTTCTCGGTTCCTGTTCATATTTTCCGTTTATTTTAATCGAAACATTATGTTTTGAATGAACAAACCATATAGTAATGACTGCTAAACACTATGCTTATGACACGCAAAAAGCATGGTTGCACATAAGTTAATATGAATACGAGATACAATAAAATATAAGACATCAACGTTTATTAATAGATTATTTTTATAAAAGCTGTGAAAGTGCAGCTGTGTTTTTAAGGGAAAAATTATTTTATGATAGAATATGTCAAGGGCGAGCTTGCCGAACTTACTCCCGCCTATGCTGTTGTTGATGTGCATGGAGTGGGTTACGGACTCAACATATCGCTTAACACCTATACTGCTATACAAAGTAAGAATGATGTCCGATTGTATGTCTATGAGAGCATACGCGAAGATGCATATATTCTTTTCGGTTTTGCCACACATGAAGAACGGGATGTCTTCCTGTTGCTCATAAGCGTCTCGGGTGTAGGTGCCAATACCGCAAGAATGATACTGTCGGAAATGACACCGGCAGAGTTTTGCAGCGTTGTGTCTTCAGGCAATGAGAAAGTGCTGAAGAGTGTCAAGGGTATAGGCCTTCGTACTGCCCAGCGTATTATTGTGGACTTGAAAGACAAGATAGAGGCTCTCGGTATAGCCGGAGAGCAGACACTCTTTGTGGAACAGGTAAAAGATGATGTCAATAAAGAGATAAAGGACGAGGCTGTAGGTGCATTGACAATGCTTGGTTTTGCCCCTGCTCCTTCTGCAAAAGTCGTAGTGTCTATTCTCAAGTCACAACCTACGCTGCCTGTCGAACAGGTGGTAAAACTTGCTTTGAAGCAAATAAAATAAAGAACCTTATTCCGCAGAAAGTGAAAAGGATAAAATCGCTATACACAATACTTTCAGTGTTGCTCGTCACTACTGTGGCAGGCTACGCTATCGGCGTGCCTGTCATGCAAGACAACAAGACAAGACGAGCCGCCCAAACGGCAGATAGCGATAAAGAGGGTAAGGAAAAGAAACCCTTACCGAAAATGGAGCAGGTGGTAATAGACGAAGATACTATTCCCGACTCCCTGTTGCATGCAAGGTGGAAGATACAGCGCATAACGCCGATTACCGATGATGACCTTGACCGCAATGCAACCGACCTTGATCTTCCGGGCAATATAAAGCAGGAAGTGGTCTATAATGACACTCTGAACAGATATTATATCGGTTCAAAAATGGGCGAGAGCTATCTCTCAACCCCTATTGCCATGACTCCGGAAGAATATAGGAAATGGAGCGAGAAAAAGGAAATGGCTCGCTTTTTCCGCACAAAGAATGATGAAATAAAGAAAGAGGCGGGCAAGGAGAAGTTTTCGTTTACCGACATGCATTTTGATTTGGGGCCTGCAGAGAAGATTTTCGGTCCCGGTGGCGTAAGAATAAAGACACAAGGAACGGCGGAACTGAAGTTCGGAGTGACTCTGAAAAACATTGACAATCCTTCATTGCCGGTGCGCAATCGAAAGACTACCGCAATGGATTTTGATGAGAAGATAAACTTAAGCGTCAACGGAAAGGTGGGAGACAAGGTCAATATGAACCTTAACTACAATACCGATGCCACGTTTGATTTTGACTCACAAAATCTGAAATTAAAATATGAAGGAAAGGAAGACGAAATAATAAAACTTGTGGAGGCAGGTAACACCTCGTTCCCGAGCAATTCGTCGCTTGTTAAAGGAGCAAGCTCGCTTTTCGGTGTGCGTACCGATATGCAGTTCGGTAAGTTAAAGTTGCAGACAATACTGTCACAGAAGAAGTCTTCATCGAAGAGCGTCTCTTCAAAAGGCGGAGTACAACTTACTCCGTTTGAGATAAGGGTTTCTGACTATGAAGAAAACCGCCATTTCTTCCTGTCACAATATTTCCGTGATATATATGACGGTGCAATGAAGACATTGCCCAACATAATGACAGGTATCAAGATAAACAGAGTAGAGATTTGGGTAACCAATAAAACAGGGACAACATCGAACACCCGTAACATCGTAGCATTTACAGATCTTGGCGAAAACACTTCGGTAAGCAATCCTTTGTGGGGTGTTACAGGTAATAGGGTGCCTTCTAACAATGCAAACTCCGAATATGCCGCAATGACCGGCAGCTATGTGGCGGCCCGTGACATAAATCAGACGACCTCTGTGCTTGACGCCATTCCGGGCTTTGTGGGAGGCAGCGATTATGAAAAGCTGGAAAGCGCACGCCTGCTCAACTCTTCAGAGTACACGGTAAATACTTCTTTGGGATATGTTTCGTTGAAGACATCACTGCAAACAGATCAAGTGCTTGCCGTTGCCTATGAATATACCTATCAGGGACAGACATATCAGGTGGGAGAGTTCGCGTCCGATTTGCAGGATGTTTCGCAGGCTCTTTTTGTAAAAGCGTTGAAGAATACCAGCAACAACCCACGACAAGGCAACTGGAATCTCATGATGAAAAACGTGTATTACCTTGCTTCGTCGGTGGAAAAAGACAAGTTCCGTCTTGATGTGAAGTTCCAGAGCGATACCACAGGCGTGTATCTGTCATATATACCTGAAGAGCAAGTAAAGAAGCAGACAATCATCAAATTGCTCGGTGCGGATCGTCTTGACAATAACAACAAGCCTAACAGCAACGGATATTATGATTATGTTGATGGCTATACCGTTACCAACGGGCGTGTCTTCTTCCCTAAAGTGGAACCTTTCGGACGTGGTATGCGCTCGGCGTTGATTTCTGCAGGACTGTCAGCAGATGTGGCAGACAAATATTGCTTTACAGAACTATATGATTCGACAAAAACCATAGCAAAACAAATAGCCGAGAAAGACAAGTATCAACTTGTAGGACAATTCAGGGGTACATCTGCCAATGTCATATCGCTTGGAGCATATAATGTGCCGCGAGGCTCTGTTGTAGTAACGGCAGGCGGTGTGACTCTTTCGGAAGGGTCTGACTATACGGTAGATTATTCTGCCGGTGAGGTTACAATCCTGAATCAAAGCATTATAGATGCCGGTACATCCGTCAATGTATCTCTGGAAAGCAATACCGATTATGCACAGCAGCGCAAGACACTGCTTGGGCTTAATTGGGAATACGACTTCTCCAAAGATTTACAGTTAAGCGGAACATTCCAGCACCTGTCCGAACAAGCGTTGACAACTAAAGTGGCAATGGGGTCTGAGCCTCTTAACAATACCCTATGGGGTTTGAATATCAATTGGAAAAAGGAAAGCCAATGGCTTACTAATCTGCTTGACCGCCTGCCTTTCTTACACTGTACACAACCATCGCAAATATCATTTACGGGAGAATTCGCCCAACTCATAGCCGGCAAGGCCAGCGGTGTACAGGACAACGCCTCATATCTGGATGATTTTGAAAACACCAAAAGCACAATAGACGTCTCAACACCTACATCTTGGGTGCTTTCAAGTGTACCGTCGATGTTCCCGGAATATAATGACAAGACAACACTGTCAAGCGGATACAACCGCGCGTTATTGGCTTGGTATAAGATAGATCCGTTGTTTACAAGACGCAGCTCGTCGCTTACTCCGTCACATATCAAGAGTGACCTTAACCAACTTAGTAACTATTATGTGCGTGAGGTCTATGTAAAAGAGCTTTTCCCAAACAGAGACAATAACAGCTATACAGGTGCAACAGCTACAATACCGATACTCAATCTCGCATATTATCCTTCTGAAAGAGGTCCATATAACTTTGATACCAATCTTAATTATGACGGAACGCTTACGGAACCGATGAAACGTTGGGGAGGTATGATGCGCAAACTTGACACCAACGATTTTGAGACGGCAAACGTAGAATATATAGAGTTCTGGTTGCTTGACCCGTTTATATATTCACGAGAGCAAGATGACGCCAATTTGTATGGTGGCGACCTGTATATCAATCTTGGAGAAGTCAGCGAAGATGTGCTTCGTGACGGAAAGAAGTTTTACGAGAGTGGTATGCCGGTAGACGGCTCGTCAAGTTTTACAACGACACAATGGGGTAAGATACCGACACAGGCAACAGTAACCTATGCTTTTGCTACAACAGGAGGTTCAAGAGCCAAACAAGATGTAGGATACAACGGACTTACCGATGATGAAGAGCGTGTCTTCGGTCCTTATCAGGAATTTCTTTCTGCCATACAAGGTAAAGTATCGCCTGCACAGTTGGACTCAATAATGCAAGACCCTGCCAATGATGATTATCACTATTTCAGAGGAACCGATTTTGACCGTATTCAGGCATCAATACTACATAGGTATAAACGTATAAACAACCCTCAGGGAAACTCTCCCGACAGTGACATGCGTACCGAAGGATATGATACTTCATACAAGACAACACCGGATGTTGAGGATATCAATCAAGATTATACGCTAAATGAGTATGAGAAGTACTATCAATACAGGATAAGTATGCGCCCTGAAGACTTTGTTGTAGGGCAAAACTTCATTGTGGACAAGAGGGAGACATCGCCTGTCTTGCGAAACGGATCTCAAGGACATGCCACATGGTATCAGTTCAGAATACCGGTTGATGATTATGAAAGACGTGTAGGCGCAATAAACGATTTCAGTTCAATTCGTTTCATGAGAATGTTTCTCACACAATTCCAAAAGCCCATAGTGTTGAGATTTGCCACTCTTGACCTTGTAAGAGGTGAATGGAGAGTCTATGAACAGTCTTTGGGAGGTAGCAATAATGAAAGCGGAAGAATTTCGGTCAGTGCAGTCAATATAGAGGAAAACAGTGATAAGCTACCAGTAAACTATGTTTTGCCACCGGGAATACAAAGAGGACAAGACCCTACACAGCCACAACTTGTTGAGGACAACGAACAGGCATTGGACATTGTTGTAACCAATCTGTCTAACGGAGAGTCAAAAGCGGTGTATAAAAATACAACCGTTGACCTTAGACAATATAAGAGAATGGAGATGTTTGTGCATGCCAATGCCCTTGAACAGAATACTACAAATCTTACGGATAATCAGCTTGCACTGTTCGTGCGTTTGGGAAGTGATTACAAGAACAATTATTATGAATATGAAATACCGTTGAAACTTACTCCTGCGGGTAAGAAATACGACAGATTTTCTTTGGCTGACTGTAAGGCGGTATGGCCTGAAGAGAATATGCTTGATATTCCGCTCAGCGTATTTACAGCTCTGAAGAAAGCGCGTAACAAGGCGAAAGGTGAAGGTTTGGCTTCTTATAATGTCCCGTTCAGCACTTATGATGATAATCATCCCAACAACAAGATGAGCATTGTTGGAAATCCGACACTTGGTGAGGTAAAAACGATAATCATAGGAGTACGCAACCTCTCGGGAGATATAAAGTCAGGAGAAGTTTGGGTTAATGAACTGCGTCTGAAAGAATATGAAAACAAGGGCGGTTGGGCTGCGCAAGGAACTCTCAATGTGCAACTTTCTGATATAGGTTCGGTCAATGCAATGGGAAAGGTTGTTACCAACGGTTTCGGTGGTATTGAAGACGGTGTGTCTCAACGGGCTCAAGATGACTATAAGACATACGGTTTTACAGCAAACATAGAGCTTGGAAAGTTCTTCCCTGACAAAGCAAAAGTAACAGCACCATTGTATTATTCGATAACAAGAGAAGAAACGCGTCCAAAATACAATCCGTTGGATACGGATATGCTGCTTGACGACGCCCTTGATGCTATAACAGATGCACATGAACGTGACTCTATAGAAAGTATAGCCGTAACAAAGACAACCAGTACCAATTTCTCTCTGTCTAATGTGAGGTTTGGTATAAAGACAAAGCGGCATCCTATGCCTTATGATCCGGCAAACTTCTCATTCAGTTATAGTCATAGTCATCGTCATACGAGTGGTGAAACTACGGTATATGAGAATGAAGATAATTGGCGAGGTGCCATAAACTATAGCTATACACCGGTTTATAAACCTTTTGAACCGTTCAAGAAACTTATAAAGAGCAAGAGTAAATGGTTTGATATCTTCAAACGTTTCGGATTCAATTGGCTACCACAAAACCTGTCATTCAATACAGAGATGATAAGAAATTATTATGAATTGCAGGAACGCGACATGGAAAGTGCTGAGGGTAATCAACTGCCGGCTACTTTCAGCAGTCAATTCTTGTGGAACAGGGAATTTTCAATAAGATGGGATTTTACAAAGAATCTTCACATGAGTTTCAACAGTGCTACCCATGCCGAAATAGAAGAGCCATATATGCAAGTTAATAAAGACCTTTATCCTGATAATTATTCACATTGGAAAGATTCTGTATGGAACAGCATTAAGGATTTTGGTAAACCTCTTGATTATAATCAGTCGTTTTCGGCATCTTATCAACTGCCATTGAATCTTATACCTATCTTTGACTGGATAAACTCGGATGCAAGTTATAATTCCACGTATAATTGGACAAGGGGAACAGAGCTCGACGACGGAACATCTCTTGGTAATGTGGTGTCGATGAATCGTACATATAATCTCAATGGTACATTTAATTTGGAAAAGTTATATAACCATATACCGTTCCTTAAAAAAACCAATGAACGTTTTAATAAAAATACAAGGAATGTGCGCTCGTCCTTACAACAACAAAAAAGCCGACAAAACAACAATAAAAAGGACAAAGATAAAAAAGAAGATAACAAGGACAGCAAGATTCTTCCCAAAAACAAGCGTAGTTATGAAAAAGAAATAGTCTTGCGCCCCGATACAACTCTGATAGTCACTCACAGTAAAAACAGTAAAAGGATTATTGTCGGGGCTAAGACAAAAGAGGGTAAAGCTTTTGATTTAAAATACAAAGTTGTTGACAATAATAAGATTAAGATAACATCAAAGGTTGATACCATTACAACGCTTAAGCTTACTGTCACGCCGAAGGCTCCTTCCGACCAGTCCCAATGGTATAAGACAGCGCAGTGTATAGCACGTGGACTGATGCTTGTGCGTAATGTGAGCTTCACATATAGAGACCAATATAGTCTGTCTGTACCGGGATTTATGCCTACCATAGGCGATGTGTTTGGCCAGAGGCGTGGTGATATAATGGCACCGGGACTTGATTTTGCTTTCGGCTTTGTTGATGACAGCTATGTGAACAAGAGCCTTGAACGTGGTTGGTTGCTTACTGCAGATAGTATAGCCACACCGGCAACAAGCAGTCGTACAAAAGACTTGCAACTGAGGATGACACTTGAACCTGTTAAAAATCTGAAGATAGATCTCAATGCAAGTCGTACCGAGACAAAAGCAAAGAGTATTCAATATATGTATGAAGGTATGCCGACCACACAAAGCGGAACACTGACAATGACGACTATAAGTATAGGCAGTGCTTTTGAAAGTATGGGCGATGCAACCAATGGATATCATTCGGCTACATTCGAAAAATTCTGCAATTCGCTTGAAACATTCCGCAACCGTGTAGAAGCACGTTATGCCGGAGCTATATATCCGGAAGGTACAACAATGGCGGGACAGCCATATAATCCGGAAAACGGTGCAGTCAATAAATATAGCGCAGACGTCATGATACCGGCATTCTTGTCTGCTTATACAAGTATGGGAGGCAGTTCGTTGGAGATATTCCCCGCTTTGTCACGGCTGTTGCCAAACTGGACGGTACGTTATAGTGGCTTGGTTCAGTTGCCGTGGTTCCGTGATGTCTTCAAGAGTTTCAATATCAATCATTCATATAAGAGCATATATGCCGTAGGTTCTTACAGTACTTACAGTACGTATATGGAATATATGAACGGAATAGGCTTTATCAATGATGCGACGACAGGAAATCCTGTACCAAACTCTATGTATAACGTCAGCTCTGTAAGTATTAATGAAGCGTTTTCTCCATTGTTGGGAGTAGATATGACATTTAATAACAATCTTACTTGTAAGGTGGAATATCGCACCACTCGTGTTCTCAATCTGAGTATGACAAGTGTACAGATTAATGAAGCTTTAAGCAAGGACTGGGTTGTAGGCATGGGATATAAAATCAGTAATTTTAATCCGTTTGACAGACGACGGGGACGTAGAGCGGTCTCTTCAAAAAAGAACGCTAATGAGCAGACAAATAAAAAGACTACAACCAATTCACGAGGTGTTAACAATGACCTTAATCTGCGCCTTGACCTGTCGTTCCGTAAACAGGCTTCAATATGTCGTGATATAGCATCGATGACCAGCTCGGCAAGCAGTGGCAATGATGCGTTCAAATTATCATTCTCTGCCGATTATACTTTGTCGCGTATGCTTACCATGAGTTTCTATTACGACCGTCAGACCAATACTCCGCTATTGTCAAGTAGCAGCTATCCGACAACAACGCAGGATTTCGGTTTGAGTCTGAAATTCTCTCTGACGAGATAGTTTGATATATTCACAACAGCGCATGTAATCAACATGCGCTGTTTTTCCTTTTATTTCTTCGTTTATTCCATATTATTTTGTAAGTTTGCATTCATGAAAACCAATCTCGATGCAAATATAATACAGAGTGAGAACGTCATAATAGCAGATGCCGACTATATAGATAAGGTCGCATTTGATTTGATTGTTAACTTTGAACGTATGATAGGGCGACGTATACATGAGGCTGATATGGCAAAGTGGATAGATTGTATTGCCCTTGATGGTGGGCTTCGAGAAGGTAAGACTCAAACACAAGTGATACTTATACATGATAAGAAGCGTATACGGTTAGACAATTTTGTGCCTTCTGAACTGAAAACAGACCTTAACGGAAAGGCTTTCAGTGACAATTTGGGGGAGTTTGTCATTTCTGCTCTACCGGTTGAAGATATGGTAAGCCGTGAAAACTTCTTTGTTGACATTCTCCGTCTTGCGACAATGCAGACCGAAGTAAAGCGCATAATGGTTGTTCCGGATGCAGAGTCATATTATAATGAGGTGGTACATGGATTGCGTAATGTGGATGATGACAAGCGTATTACAGTTTTTGCCATGCAACCTATGCCCGGAGGGAATTTCCGTCAGGAGATATTAGGCTATTCACTAATGAGCGCTCTCGGTATTGCGGCTGATGAAATCAAACCTTAGTAGTCAGGAATCGTTAAACCAACATGTAAAATAATAGGAATAATATAAGAAGATATGGGAAAAGTATTGATGATTGGCGCCGGTGGCGTAGCAACTGTAGCGGCATTTAAGATCGCACAAAATTCAGATCTTTTTGGCGAGTTTATGATAGCAAGTCGTCGCAAAGAAAAATGTGACAAGATAGTAGAGGCGATACATGCTTCCGGAATAAAAGCTGATATCAAAACCGCACAAGTTGACGCTGACGATGTGGAACAACTTAAAAGCCTTCTATGTGATTATAATCCGGAACTTGTGGTAAATCTGGCTTTGCCTTATCAGGATCTTACAATTATGGACGCTTGTCTTGCTTGTGGTGTAAACTATCTCGATACCGCAAACTATGAACCGCGTGATGAGGCTCATTTTGAGTACAGTTGGCAATGGGCATATAAAGACAGATTTGAAAAGGCCGGACTGACAGCTATACTTGGTTGTGGATTTGACCCGGGTGTGAGTGGCATATACACAGCATACGCTGCAAAGCATCATTTTGACGAAATTCACTATCTTGATATTGTTGATTGTAATGCCGGAAATCATCATAAAGCTTTTGCGACAAACTTCAATCCGGAAATCAATATTCGTGAAATAACTCAGAAAGGATTGTATTATAAAGATGGTAAGTGGATAGAGACGGAACCGTTGGAAATACATAAGCCGTTGACTTATCCTAATATCGGTCCTCGAGAAAGTTATCTCATGCACCATGAAGAGTTGGAGAGCTTGGTCAAGAATTATCCTACAATAAAACAGGCTCGCTTTTGGATGACTTTCGGACAGCAATATCTCACTTATCTTGACGTTATTCAGAACATCGGAATGAGCCGTATAGATGAAATAACTTATGAGGCTCCTCTTGCCGATGGCTCAGGAAAGACGGCAAAAGTGAATATTGTACCATTACAATTTCTTAAAGCAGTACTTCCCAATCCGCAGGATCTTGGCGAGAACTATGATGGTGAGACGAGTATCGGATGCAGAATACGTGGCGTAAAAGACGGGAAAGAACGTACATACTATGTTTATAACAATTGTAAACATCAAGAAGCCTACAAGGAGACCGGTATGCAAGGTGTAAGCTATACAACCGGAGTTCCGGCTATGATTGGCGCTATGATGTTTGTCAAGGGAATATGGCGCAAGCCGGGAGTATGGAACGTTGAAGATTTTGATCCCGATCCGTTTATGGAACAACTCAATATACATGGCTTACCATGGCATGAAGTTTTCGATGGTGATTTGGAACTGTAATGTCTTATTAATGTTTATAATGCTGAAAAGACATGATTCTTGTTTTTGAGAGGCTTGGCTCAACAAGAAGTGTGAAGTCTTGATACGAAAAAAATGAAGATGTCATGTTAAAACCATAATAGAAAAATCATTAAAACTATAATAATTTATGGCAAAAGAAAAAGATAACGGAGTGCAAGAAGGCAAATTGAAAGCCTTGCAAGCAGCAATGGCAAAGATTGAAAAAGACTTCGGAAAAGGCTCTGTAATGAAACTTGGCGATGAGAGTATAGAGAGTGTGGAAGTTATTCCTACAGGAAGTGTATCGCTTAATGTCGCACTTGGTGTCGGGGGATATCCTCGCGGTAGAATAATAGAGATTTACGGACCGGAGTCATCAGGTAAGACAACACTTGCATTACACGCTATAGCAGAGGCTCAAAAGGCCGGTGGCATCGCCGCTTTCATAGATGCGGAACATGCTTTTGACCGCTTTTATGCAGAAAAATTAGGTGTTGATACCGATAACTTGTTGATATCTCAACCCGATAATGGAGAACAAGCCCTTGAGATTGCCGATCAGCTTATCCGTTCATCTGCTATTGATATTCTTGTTGTTGACTCTGTTGCAGCCCTTACCCCCAAAAAGGAGATAGAGGGTGATATGGGTGACAACAATGTAGGCTTGCAGGCAAGGCTCATGAGTCAGGCTTTACGCAAGCTGACTTCTACTGTAAGCAAGACGAATACCACATGTATTTTCATCAATCAGCTACGTGAGAAGATTGGAATAATGTTCGGGAATCCGGAAACAACGACAGGTGGTAATGCTTTGAAGTTTTATTCAAGCGTGCGTCTTGATATTCGTCGTGTTACAAGTATTAAAGATGGCGATCAGGTTGTTGGCAATCAAGTGAGAGTAAAGGTTGTTAAGAACAAGGTGGCACCTCCTTTCCGTAAGGCAGAGTTTGAAATTACTTTTGGCGAAGGCATATCTAAGATAGGTGAGATTATTGATCTCGGAGTAGAATATGGTATAATCCAGAAGAGCGGCTCGTGGTTCTCTTATGAGGGAAGCAAGTTAGGGCAGGGGCGTGATGCAACAAAAGCACTGCTAAAGGATAATCCGGAGTTATGTGAAGAGATAGAAGCCAAGATAATGCAGAATATCAAAGACACGGAAAGATAGTTGTTGTCGTCAGTACAATACAACTTGGAGATATGACATGAGGCTAGATCGTGGAGCCGGAGATGTTATTCTTCCGTAGTAAGAGACAAAGGGAGCTAACGCCAATGGCATCTTTTCACATGATGACCATTGAATGTTGGCTCCCTGTTTCTTGTTTTTTCAGATAACGGTCTTGTTTACATTGGTAAGATTGATACCATATTCGTGCTTTATCTCATCCATTACAAACACGCTTTCTATGGAGTCGAGATTCTCTATGCGTCCAAGAGAGTTGAGAATAAAGTCTTTATAGTATTTCATGTCTGGGGCATGTATCTTCAAAAGATAATCGTAACTGCCTGAAATGTTATAGCATTCGGTTACTTGAGGCATGTTTCTCACAACGTTTGTAAAGTCATCGGCGATGTCGCGGTTGAGCTTGGACATCTTTATCTTACAAAAAACAATAAAGCCTTGATTGAGTTTGTCTGCATCAAGAATAGCAACATATTTTTTTATGTATCCATTATTTTCAAGTCTTTTAAGACGTTCAAACACGGGAGTAGATGAGAGGCTAACCCTTGATGCCAATTCTTTTGTCGTAAGACGTGAATTCTCTTGTAATGTCTGCAATATCTGCAAGTCTACTTTGTCTAATTTTTCTGCTGACATGATGTTTGATGTTAAAAAGAATTTTATTCTGTCAATGGTGCGAAAAGCATTTCCTGACAGTTTGAAGTTTCTGTATGACGTGGCAAATATAGTAATATTTTCTTAATTTTTAGTTGATATTGGAGGAAAAATCTGATGTTTGTACCTTTGCAAACGTAATCATTTTTATCATGTAACAACAAAAAAATAAAAATAAGGAGGAAATATTATGGCAAAAGAAAATCTTCATTTTGAAACTCTTCAGGTACACGTAGGTCAGGAAAATGCCGATGCTGCAACAGGTGCAAGGGCTGTACCTATATATCAGACAACATCTTATGTGTTTAATAACTCACAGCATGCTGCCGACCGTTTCGGTCTGCGTGATGCCGGAAATATATATGGTCGTCTAACAAACTCCACTCAGGGCGTTTTTGAAGACCGTGTCGCCGCTCTTGAAGGAGGCGTGGCCGGTCTTGCTGTGGCATCTGGAGCAGCTGCAATCAATTATGCTTTGCTCAATATCTTGCGTAGCGGTGATCATATAGTGTCTGCAAAGACCATCTATGGTGGGTCTTATAACCTTTTTGCGCATACATTCGCATCTTATGGCATCAGTGTTACTTTTGTCGATCCGGAAGATGTGAATAATTTTGAGAAAGCCATTCAGGATAATACTAAGGCGGTTTTCATAGAGACTCTTGGTAATCCTAATTCTAATGTCATAGATATAGATGCTGTAGCCGCTATTGCTCATGGTCATGCCATACCACTTATAATCGACAACACATTCGGAACGCCTTACCTTATACGTCCTATCGAACATGGAGCTGACGTGGTAGTACATTCAGCGACTAAGTTTATTGGCGGTCATGGCTCTTCTCTTGGTGGCGTTATTGTTGATTCCGGCAAGTTTGACTGGGTGTCATCCGGCAAATTCCCGCAACTTACAGAACCCGATCCCAGCTATCATGGTGTCAAGTTTGTTGATGCGGCAGGTCCGGCAGCGTATGTAACACGCATAAGAGCGATATTGCTCCGTGATACAGGGTCAACTTTGAGTCCTTTCAATGCCTTTATCCTGTTGCAGGGACTTGAAACGTTGTCACTGCGAGTGGAGAGACATGTAGAAAACGCCTTGAAAGTTGTCAATTTCCTTAATTCTCATCCTAAGGTAAAGCAGGTAAACCACCCTTCATTGGCGTCACATCCCGATCACGGACTGTATAACCGCTACTTCCCCAACGGTGCGGGATCAATCTTTACTTTCGAGATTGACGGCGGACAAGAAGAGGCTTATCGCTTTATTGACAGTCTTAAGATCTTCTCGTTGCTTGCCAATGTGGCTGATGTCAAGTCTCTTGTCATTCATCCGGCCAGCACTACACACTCACAACTGTCGGCGGAAGAACTCGCGGATCAGGGAATCACTCCGGGTACGATACGTCTTTCAATAGGCATCGAGCATGTTGATGATATCATAGCAGACCTCAGTCAGGCTTTTGACAAGATTTGAAGTTGTAAAATAATACAGTCTTCTGATACAGGAAAGGCTTTTTATATAATTAATTAAAATCATATTCCAATGAAAAAAGTAGCAAATAAGGTGACAGAGTTTATAGGTAATACGCCCTTGTTGGAGGTTAATCGGTTCTCTTCCGAGCAAGGACTTGACAAAGCGATAGTGGCTAAAGTGGAGTTTTTCAATCCAGGAGGTAGCGTAAAAGACCGTATTGCCCTCGCAATGGTTGAAGATGCAGAGGCAAAGGGCATACTCAAACCCGGCGGAACCATCATTGAACCCACGAGCGGTAATACCGGTGTCGGGCTTGCATTGGTTTCGGCAGTAAAAGGGTACCGTTTTATTCTTACCATGCCCGAAACCATGAGTATTGAGCGTCGTCGTTTGGCTGCCGCTTATGGGGCTGAGATAGAGCTCACTCCGGGAGCTGAAGGTATGGCCGGTGCTGTTAAGGCTGCCGAAACATTGCGCGACTCTATCGAGGGAGCCGTAATACTACAGCAATTCGAGAATCCTGCCAATCCGAGATACCATTATGAGCATACCGGAGTGGAGATTTGGGAACAGAGCGGTGGCGATGTTGATATTGTTGTTGCCGGAGTAGGAACCGGCGGAACGGTGTCCGGCATTGGCAAACGATTGAAAGAAAACAAGCCCGGTGTAAAGGTTGTGGCTGTCGAACCGGCTTCTTCGCCCTTGCTTTCTACCGGTCAGGCGGGAAAACATAAGATACAGGGTATAGGAGCAAACTTCGTTCCTAAAAACTATGATGCTACTGTTGTCGATGAAGTGCTTACTGTTGAAGATGAAGAAGCTTTTGATGCAGCCCGTAAGGTGGCACGTCTGGAAGGACTTCTCGTAGGCATATCATCCGGAGCTGCGCTTGCGGCTGCCGTGAAACTTGCCAAACGTCCGGAGAATAAAGGCAAAACCATTGTCGCAATACTGCCTGATACCGGAGAGAGGTATCTTTCAACCGGATTGTTCGGATAGACCTTGATAAGGTGTCATCGTATATATCTCCGTCCTGATTGTGGCAATGCCTCGTCGCTTGCCCCTGAACGGGCGGAGATTTTTTTGCCGGATAAATGAGATTTGGATAATCGTTAATGTTCTGAAAGATAAATACTATGAATTTCATTTTTATATCGCCTCATTTCCCGCATACATATTGGGAATTTTGCAAACGTCTCAGACAAAATGGCATAAACGTGTATGCCATTGCCGATGCTCCTTATGACAGCCTGTGCAGAGAACTGAAAGAGGTGCTTACCGAATATTATCGTGTTGATAATCTTGAAGATTACAATCAGGTATATAGGGCAGTGGCTTATTTTGCTTTCAAGTATGGCAAGATAGATTGGATAGAATCAAACAACGAATATTGGCTTGAACAGGATGCGCATCTGCGTACAGACTTTAATATAACTACCGGTATAGGTTATGATCAAATAAGAAAGATAAAGGAAAAGAGCCAGATGAAAACCTGTTATGCCAAAGGTGGTATCCCTACGGCAAGACAGATAAAGGTGTCTGAGGGTAAATCGGCTGTGGAAAGTTTTGCGCGTCTTACCGGTTATCCGCTTATTGCGAAGCCAAATGTCGGTGTCGGCGCAAGCGGTACTTATAAACTCCATGATGAAAAAGAACTCATGGCTTTTCTCGGAAGCCCTGATGACATTGAAAACTATGTCATCGAAGAGTTTGTCACAGGCGAGATTTGTTCCTATGATGCGGTTGTTGATTCTCACGGCAATCCTCTTGTGGAATCGATGACCGTATGGCCACCGTCGATAATGGATATCGTTAACAAGCAGCTTGACCTTTCATATTATGTTGACAAAGATATTCCCGAACAGCTGAAAGCGTTGGGACGAAAGACGGTAAAGGCTTTCGGGGTGTTCAGCCGCTTTGTTCATTTGGAGTTCTTCCGCCTTGACCGCAGGCACGACGGACTTGGAGACAAAGGAGACTTTGTCGCTCTGGAAGTAAACATGCGTCCGGCAGGAGGATATACTCCGGATATGATTAACTTCGCCCATAGTACGGACGTATATAGGGTATGGGCAGACATGGTGGCGTTTGACGAAAGCCGTACGAAAGAAGGCAGACAGTATTACTGTGCCTTTGCAAGCCGAAGGGACATATACGAGTATGTACACTCGCATGAGGAAGTCCTTGAGCGTTACGGTAACAGTCTTGTCATGTGCGAGCGTATGCCCGATTTGTTCAAGGCCGCTATGGGACAGCAGATGTACACCGTCAGACTTGATACAATGCAGGAAGTGGAGGATTTTGTGCACTTTGTACATGACAAAAGGCAATAAATACAACATTTATCCATTTATATATATATACATCGGTATCAGTCAGAAAAAATTGCACGGGCGTGAACATGATGTCATAAACAGTATGGTTAGACATCGTAAACAATATGTTTACGTGTCGCAAACGGCATATTTGCATACTGTAAACGGCATGTTTCCAAAAAGACATATATATACTTGTGTCGTGAATCTATAAAGACCGACCGATAAAAACAACTTGACAATGAAAGTAAACTATGTAAAAAGATATAGCCGGTCGCTTGGACGCGACATGGAATACAAGACGTATGGAGACAAAGGACGCGGAGTGTTGGTCTTTCCGTCGCAAGACGGCAGGTTTTATGACTATCAGGATTTCGACATGGTGGCTGTTCTGTCACAGTTTATAGATAGCGGACAGATACGGCTTATATGCGTTGACAGCATAGACCGTGAAACATGGAGCCTTGCCGGTGGGGATGAGCATTACAGAATAACGCTGCACGAACAATGGTACCATTATATTATAGACGAACTTCTTCCGTCAGAGAGGCTCTGCGAAGATGAAACGTTCATCGTTACCGGCTGTTCTATGGGAGGTTTTCATGCCGCCAACTTCTTTTTTCGACGCCCCGACATCTTTGATACTCTGATTTCTCTCAGCGGCATCTATTATGCTGCGTATTTCTTTCCCGACTATCAAGACCCTTTGATATACGACAATTCGCCTCAGGACTATCTTGCCAACATGCCGGAAAACCATCCTTATCTTGACATATATCGCAAACGCAACATCATAATGTGCGTCGGACAAGGTAGCTGGGAAGAAGAACTTCTGGACAGTACACGCAGTATAGACGCTCTGTTGAAAGTCAAGGGCATTCCGGCATGGATAGATTATTGGGGATTTGACTCTGCCCACGATTGGGAATGGTGGCGCAGACAGATAGTATATTTCATGCAGAATGTCATTGAACATAAGATACCGCAAGATTATGTTATATGATTTCTATTTCTAAAAGACATTGTCTGAACTGTCAAATAGTATTGTTGTCGCAAAAAACAAAGTCTATGTGTCAAAAAACAATGTCTTAAAACTCCGTTTTATTGTAATTTTGCGACATACAATAAAATCTCATATTATGAAAAGTATTCTTGACGGACGTCCCGCATTGAAAAATGAGGTGGACAAAATTGCGGAAGTAGCGGGCTATCTATGGCAAAAAGGATGGGCTGAGCGCAATGGAGGAAATATAACCGTTAATATTACCGATTATGTAGATGATGATATCAGACAGATGCCTGCTATCAGCGAAGTGAAGCCTATAGGGGTAACACTTCCATGTCTTAAAGGTACATATTTTTTCTGCAAGGGTACTAATCGTAGAATGAGAGATTTGGCACGTTGGCCGATGGATAACGGAAGCGTGATACGTATACTTGACGATTGTGCAAGCTATGTCATTATTGCAGACAATCCCGTTGCGCCGACAAGCGAGCTCCCCTCTCATCTCATGGTGCATAATCACCTCATAGAGAAAGGCTCTCCTTACCGTGCTTCTTTGCATACTCATCCTATAGAGTTGGTTGCAATGACACACATACGCAAGTTCTTGGGCAAGGATGTATTGACAAAACTGTTGTGGAGCATGATACCTGAGACTAAGGCTTTCTGTCCGCGCGGTTTGGGAATAATACCTTACGAGTTGCCAAGCAGCGTAAAATTGGCGGAAGAAACCGTAAGACAGCTTGATGACTATGATGTAGCGATGTGGGAAAAACACGGAGTGTTTGCCATAGATACAGACATCATGCAGGCCTTCGACCAGATAGACGTTCTCAATAAGAGTGCGCTTATTTACATAGCATCAAAGAATATGGGTGAAGAACCCGAAGGTATGAGTGACGAACAAATGGCAGAAATGACAAAGGCATTCAATCTGCCTAAATAAAGAAATATGTAAAGAACACAAAAACAAAACAAAGGCATCTTATCATTCTCAGATAATATTAGTTTAAGAGTCTATTTTTAAGACAAAGGAAATAGCGTCGTTGGGAAACGACGCTATTTCTGATTTTATACATCTATAATTAATGAAGCTTGAAAATAATCCAAATCAATCATTGGATTTAATTATCGTTTTGCTTTTATCTTTGGATAAGATAAGCTGACTCGGCAAAGAGAAAAGGCAAAACCAATGCAAAAGACTCCCGTAATGGCAACTCTTGCCCTTTTTCTGTCTAAGTTTCGATTGAGGAAAATAATGTCGCCGACTCTTTTTCATGCCGGCGACATCAGTATTATTTAAGTAATTCAGGCAGGAATGACGATACAATCAGTATGACAATACCCACAAGAAGCACGGCAATGGTCTTCTTGGAGCATCCTTTCCACTCTTTTAGTATGATGCCCCACACGTTTGAGAAGACAACATTGAGTGCCATAAGAATGCAGAACGCCAATGTTGTGAGCGTCTCGGAACCTTGTAGGAAACCCTTACCTATGCTTAGTCCGAAAAATTGGCTGTACCATAGTGCTCCCGCAAGGGCGCAGAAGAGAGCGTTGTTTGCCCATACGCTGCCTTTGCCATAGTCGCTCCATGTCTTGTTCTTGCTGTTTTGATAAAAGCAATATATTGCATTTGTTAAAAAACCGCCGAAGGTAACGAGGAAAGTGGCAGGCAGAGTCTTGTACATGTCCTGAGTAAGATCACCGAAATTAATGTCTTTGCCAAACTCAAGACCTACATTGAAACAGCCGCTCATAAATCCTGCCAGCAAGGCAATGGCAAGTCCTTTCGGGAAATTGAAGTCTTTTACGGCAGCTTTCTTCTCTTCTTCAGACAGCGAAGAGGCTTTCATCGAGCCGGCAATACCTATTACGGCAATACCCAACAATGTAACGACAACGCCTGTTATTACAGCAAACGTAAGCTTGTCAAGGGCATTGAGCTCCGGAAAGAATATGTTTAGCAACACCGGTCCCATGATTGTACCCAGTCCGGCACATGTTCCAAGCGCTATAGATTGTCCGAGAGCGACACCGAGATAACGCATCGAGAGTCCGAAAGTGAGGCCGCCCACACCCCAAAGTATACCGAAAAGTATAGTAATCA
>JBJFGK010000161.1:0-2348 GCA_051892655.1 Prevotella sp.
CGACAATATTGTCTATAGGCAACTGCTGGTTATGTTTCTTTATTGTATCTCTCTGAGAGAAACAATAGGTCTATTCATTTTCGTTTACTACCCAACCCAAATCTTCGTATCTTATAAGGTTGATATTTACAGCTTTGCGTGATTTGTTTTTAGGTGCGCCATATATGAATCCGAAAGGTGTCTTTTTCTTAAACTCAATAATTATCTCACATGAACCTTTACCTATCTTAGCCCACTCTTCAGGACAGTAAACGCTCTTGCATTTCACCAAATCCCATTCTCCTAATATTATTTTAACTTCTTCTTTTTTTACCTTCGCCAAAGCTACATCATAAGCAGAACCTTTTTGTTGTGTCTCGTCTGGTTGCATCTCTTCAGCTGCAATAGAATCTACGACTGCCGAGTCTGCGGAATTTTTTTCTACATCTTTTTTTGGTGCCTGAACAGACGCTGCGGCAATCTCCTCGTTTCCAATTTTCACAGCTTCGTAATTCGTCATATAACCGGGCAACTCTTCGTCAGCATTCAGTTCTTTGTCTTCAAGGCGCATATCTTTGATGAAATCTTTTCTACCTTTTCTGATTTTGCCTTCTTCATCATTTATGACGTATTTCTTACCCTCTTCAGTTAATTTTACATTGATAAAATAATGGTCTTCATCAGTTGTATATGATGTCCTTCCATACCAGTAACTATAATTGTAACGTACTTTCTTCTCAACTATTTTCTCGATAGTGAATGTTACCAAACCCGCTGCCTTCATCTGTTGATAAGGAACCAGATCTTCTTTGTCAATTTCAAAATAACCAACATATAATACTCTTGTCTCTTGTGGATCATCCCAGAACACGTCTTTCTCTACTGCGTCTTCTGCGAGGCTTGATGTTAAAACCGTGTTGTCACAAGATGTAAATGTGGTTAGGGCAATCAATGCAGCAATAACCAAATAAAGATAACTTTTTTTCATAATAAAAAATAGATTAATTAGATTAATAAATGTATTTTCTTTAGTCTTTGCGATCCTCTTTCTTAAATGTCTATTTTATTAACAAGATTATGCAAACGAGCGGAAAGAGAATCTATTCTCAATTTTCCGAGTGCTGCTTATATCATGCAAAGATATAAAAAATTATAAATAAAACAATGATTATGAAGATATTGCATATTCTCTTTGTTTGTGTTTTTTATTTTGTGAAAACACATTATTTATGCACTATAAAATAGCAACATTCATATTGGGTTAATCACTTTTTTAGCGCAATTCTTTCATTTCAACAGCGGTTCTGATACCTTTCAGTTTTTCTCCGTTCAGACGTGTCGTAACGGCATTGCACATTTCACGCTTAACAGCTGCGTAAGAAAAACGTTCACGTATATCAATGCGACCAATATCAGCCCCCGTCAGCCCGCCTGTCTTACAAAGAAATCCAAGAATGTCACCTTTAGATATCTTGTCACGTTTACCTTTGCCAATGTAAATGGTGGCCATCAGCGGCAATGGTACGGCATTTGTCGCTTGTAGATCAATTACATACTTTTCCGGTGTCGCGTCAAGAAAATCAGGCAGAGTCTCCTCCGGACCTAAAAGGAATATCGTTTGTCCTGTCTCATTCCATCGTCCGGTACGCCCTACCCTATGTATCATCTCATCTTCTCCCACCGGCATGTGGTAGTGTATGATATTGTTAACATGTGGAATGTCAAGTCCGCGTGATGCGAGATCGGTACATACCAATACATTTGCTGAAGCATTTGAGAATGTAAATATAGCTTCTTCACGCTGCCGTTGGTCTTTACCACCGTGATATGCACAGACAACAAATCCCATTTTTGCGAGATAGTCAGCCACACGTTCAACAGCATCTCTATAATTGACGAACACTATGCTGCTTCCGCTTCCAAGTTGGCATAACAGTCTTGCAAGAGACTCAAGTTTGTCTTTATTTTCGCTTCTCGCCACATAGAGTTCTACGCGTTCTGACAGTTGTTCATCATTGTGCAGATAGTCAAGACACAAAGCATTGTTCATATTGACAAATTCAGGAATTTCCCTTGCGTCTGTTGCCGAGAGCAATATACGACGTCTTATGCATGGAAGCTTATTTATTGCTTGTTCCATTTCTTGCCTGAAACCCATGCGCAGACATTTGTCAAATTCGTCAATAATGAGAATTCTTATAGACTTCGCCGATATATTTTCTTTATCGAGATGGTCGTTCAGACGGCCCGGAGTAGCGAAGATTATTTGCGGTAGTATTTTCTTTATCGCTCTATGCTCGTCCATAGCAGCACGTCCACCATACAGTGCCATACCTCTAAGACCACATCCCATAGATGCAAGAACTTCA
>JBJFGK010000162.1:0-9219 GCA_051892655.1 Prevotella sp.
CATATCATTGTCATTGCGGTTATGATTAATGTTTTGTTCATGATGTCAATATTTGCGTACATTAATATATCATAGAATATTGTAATATAAATTCGAAAATATAGGGACACATCATGAATGAGTGTCCCTACGATATAATAATCAGCATGTTATCTGT
Organism: Prevotella sp.; assembly: GCA_051892655.1. Classification (GTDB taxonomy): domain Bacteria; phylum Bacteroidota; class Bacteroidia; order Bacteroidales; family Bacteroidaceae; genus Prevotella. The sequence continues at coordinate 158 of JBJFGK010000162.1, forward strand.
TTCTCATCCTGTTTTCGCGTTGGCGTTTCAACTCATCAGCCTGCTTCTGCATGGCTTCAAGTCTTGCTGCAAGTCCGCTCATCTTCTTCGGATTGTTCTTGTTTTCTTCATAGCGAGCTTCAAGAATGGCAAGAAGCTTCTTGTCATCGGTGGTCTTGCGCAGTGTCCACATTATAGCCGCACTGAAGAAAAGAGATATAAAGTAATAGAAATTAAGTCCTGCAGAGTAATCGTTGAACATGAAGAAGAACATTACAGGCATGAGATATGTCATCCACTGCATCATTTTCATCTGCTCTGCTTGCTGTCCGACCATCTGGTCTTTCTGTTGTCTTATTGTCATCATTGAATACAGGACGTTGGCAACACAGAAGAGAATACATGTAAGGCTTAAATGGTCTCCAATAAGCCATATATTAGTACCCCATTCAATTATAGGGTCGTATGTCGATAAGTCTGATATCCACAAGAAACTTTCTCCTCTTAATTGGATAGCATTAGGAACAAAGTTGAACATGGCAATCCAAATAGGCATTTGTATCAACATTGGAAGACATCCGCTTAGCGGACTAACACCATATTTAGAGTATAAAGCCATCATTGCCTGCTGTTTCTGCATTTGGTCTTCCGGTTTGTTATATTGCTTTGTGGCCTCATCAAGTTTCGGCTTCAATACTCTCATCTTTGCGGAAGACATATAACTTTTCTTTACAAGTGGGAACGTAATCAACTTTAATAGCATTGTTATGAGTATCAGAACTATACCCATATTAATGTTCATACTTGTCAGCCAGTCGAAAACATAAAGGGTAAACCACCTGTTAATCTCTCTTACTATCGGCCAACCGAGATAGACAAGACGCTGTAGCTCTATATCTTTGTCAAAAGAAGATTCTTTGCTGATTCTTTGTAACAGACGATAATCGTTAGGACCAAAATAGAACTCAAATTCAGAAGCCTCTTTTCCTGAAGGGTCGAAAGCTGTTTTCATCTTGGCTTCATATTTCTTCAAATATCCGGAACCTTTTTCCTGTGGTACGCTTGTCATTAAAGAGTTTGTTCCGAGATTGTCTTTGGCAATCATGACAGAACTGAAGAATTGAGTCTTGAATGCAACCCAATCGATGTTTTCTTCAATTTTTTCATCAACCTTTTCGCTTGTTTCGCTAAGATAATCTGTTCCGCTTTCTGTTTTGTGATATGTTAGCGATGCGTATCTGTTTTCAAAAGTAAATCCTTTTTCCTGTTGACGACAGTCTTGTTTCCACACCACGTCCATCTTATCATAGCCGGGAGCGAACATTCCGCTCATTCCTTGCGCTTTTAAAGAACAATGTAACAAATAGTCTTTACCGAGTTTGTAACTAATTGACAACGTTCTGCCATTTCCCGCATCTGCTGTCATTGTTACCGTAGAGTCTGTTTTGTTACTTGGGGTGAAATACAAGTCACTTGTAATTATGTTTGTTTCTTTACCGGCAAGCATAAAAGCCAATGACTGCTCTTTATCATCAAAAAGAGTAATTTCGCTTTTGTTGTCTATATTACTTTTAAATCCTTTAATGATAGCTTTCTTTACGCTACCGCCATGTGTAGCTAAAGTCAAAGCAACCTTGTCGTTTTGCAAAATGACATTCTCGTTGCTACCAGTCAGAGCATTGTAGAAAGCTTGCGTGGTATCTGCTTTTGTTTCTTCAGCTTTGGCGTTTACCACTGCAGTCTGTTTTTGTTGCTCAGCTTTTTTTCTTGCAACATTCTCAATAGAGTCGCGTGTTTTCTGCATTGCAATTTCTTCGTCAGAAGGTTTAGTGTACCAACTGAAACCGATGAGGAGTGCTGCTATGAGTGCAAAGCCTGCAATTGTATTTTTATCCATATCAAAAATTGAAAAAAATTCTACCTTATTTGTTCTCCTTGTTTTTTATCGCTGTTTTTACGAAATCAAGGAATAGTGGATGCGGGTTAAGTACGGTGCTTGAATATTCAGGATGGAATTGTGTTCCGATAAACCATTTTAAACCGGGTATTTCTACTATTTCCACCAAATCGCTTTCCGGATTGCGTCCAACACATTTCATTCCGGCACGTTCAAATTCCTGTTCGTATTCGTTGTTAAACTCATAGCGGTGGCGGTGTCTTTCCTGAATATGTTCTTTCCCGTAAATACCAAACGTGCGAGAGTTTTGCTTTATGATACATTCGTAGGCTCCCAATCGCATGGTTCCACCCATATTGGTAATGTTCTTTTGATCTTCCATTATGTCTATGACATTATGTTCGGTCTTCTCGTCCATTTCGCGACTGTTTGCATCTTCATATCCGAGTACGTTGCGTGCAAACTCTATGACTATCATTTGCATACCGAGACAGATACCGAAAGTAGGAATGTCATGAGTGCGTGTATAGTGAACGGCAGATATCTTACCTTCTATGCCACGTTGTCCGAAGCCGGGACATATCATTATGCCGTCCATTCCTTGAAGCTTTTCGGCTACATTTTCTTCCGTAATTTTCTCGCTGTTTATGAATGTTGACTTTACTTTATAGTCGTTGTATGTTCCTGCTTGTGACAGACTTTCAAGAATGCTCTTGTATGCGTCTTGCAAATCATATTTACCTACAAGTCCTATGTTCAAAACTTTGGTGGCTTTGTGTCTTCGTTCAAGGAATTGTTTCCAAGGGCCCAATGTCGGCAGTTCTCCAAGCGGCATGTTCATCTTTTTCAAGATAGTAACGTCAAGTCCTTGTTCTTGCATACGTACCGGAACTTCGTATATTGTAGGCATGTCTACGCTTTGAACGACAGCATTGAAATCTACATTGCAAAAGTTTGCCACTTTCTTGCGTATGTTGTCATTCAGAGGCTTTTCAGTTCTTAGAACCAATATGTCAGGTTGAATGCCGACACTTTGAAGCTCTTTTACCGAATGTTGTGTGGGCTTAGTCTTTAATTCACCGGCAGCGGCCAGATATGGTATATATGTAAGGTGTACGCATAGCGCATTCTTACCAAGCTCCCATTTCAACTGTCTAATGCTTTCAAGATAAGGCAGACTTTCAATGTCTCCTACGGTTCCGCCTATTTCAGTAATGACAAAATCATATTTGTTCTTCTTGCCAAGCAGCATGACATTACGCTTTATCTCATCTGTGATATGTGGTATTACCTGAATGGTTTTTCCGAGATAGTCTCCACGTCGTTCTTTGTCGATGACTGCTTTGTAGATACGTCCTGTTGTTATGTTGTTGGCTTTGGTTGTCTGAATGCCGGTAAAGCGTTCGTAGTGGCCAAGATCGAGGTCGGCTTCATGTCCGTCAACTGTTACATAACATTCTCCATGTTCATAAGGGTTGAGAGTTCCCGGATCAATATTGATGTATGGGTCAAATTTCTGGATGGTAATATTGTACCCTCTTGCTTGGAGCAGCTTTCCGATAGACGATGAAATTATGCCTTTACCGAGTGAAGAAGCTACACCGCCTGTTACGAAGATATACTTTGTTTCTGCCACGATGTGAAGATTTATGTTGTTAAATACCTATTTTTTAACTTTTACAAATACAAAGTGCAAAGTTAATATAAAATTGCCGATATGCCAAAAAAAAACACTGTTGGTTTAAAATATAATTATGGAGTATGTAGGAAGTTGAAATTAAGTTGTTTGTATTAATACCTTTTACGGAAAATAATGCTAACTTTGCCGCCGTGAAATTAAAGATGTGTCTTATATGTGGCAGAAATCAAGTAGAATAACGACTCTTATATTGATGATGATGTGTGTGTCCATAATGGTGGCACAAGGAGTAAGGAGGAAGCAGAGTGTTATGCGACAAGCGTTGCCTGATTCGTCTGTTGTTGTGGCATATATGGATTCTTTATTGACATATAAAGTTCGTTTGGACTCATTGTCAGAAGTGATGATCTCCGGCGTGTCAGTTCCTGTTGCTAACGCAGATGCTTTCAGACTGTTTTCACCTGTTGTCTATTATGGTTCAGCTCCTTCTACGGTCATCAGAGGTGGTTCCGGTTGTAGTTCTTATTCTGCGGAAATGATTGACAGGGCTATGGTTGGTGTCTATTTGAAGCATCCATATCTTGTGACATCAACAGAACAGGAACTTAAGAAGGCCGGTGCTTTGCATGAGGAGATAAAAAAGCCGATACGCCATAGGGTAGAGTATGTGGAGTCGGAGCGTGAGAAAATTCATGAAAGTCCTGATATCCCACTTGATATAGTTGTAAATAAGCCAAACTTCTGGACTTTTGGCGGTGATTATTATTTGCAGTTTCTTCAGAATTATGTGTCAGGCAACTGGTATAAAGGAGGTGAGAGCAACTATTCAATGGTGGCAAGTGCCACTTTACAAGCCAATTATAATAACAAGCAGAAAGTCAAGTTTGAAAACAAATTGGAACTAAAGCTTGGTTTCCAGACATCTCGAAGTGACTCGTTACATAATTTCAAGACTTCTGAAGATTTGATCAGATATACAGGTAAGTTAGGACTTCAAGCTGCGAAAAATTGGTATTACACATTGCAACTTGTGGCTTATACCCAATTTACCAAAGGATATAAGAGCAATGACCCTATGGTGTATTCAGATATCATGTCTCCTCTTAATCTTAATCTTTCGCTTGGTATGAGCTACGCTGTGAGTGCTTTTCATGACAAACTGAAAGGCTCTTTGCAGATGGCACCGTTGGCTCTCAATTTCAGATATGTGCGTCGTAAAGAACTTGCCACACGCTACGGTCTTGATGAAGGTAAGCATACCATGTATGACTTCGGTTCCGAGTGTACCGTAGATTTGCAGTGGCAGGTGTCTGAACTTATCAAGTGGAAGACACGTCTTTATGGATTTACGAGCTATGAACGTGCCGAAGTCGAGTGGGAGAATACCATATCATTCCAATTCAACAAATATATATCATCAAATATCTTTATATATCCACGCTTTGATGATGCCGCTTCAAACAAAGACTCTTCACACGGATATTTCCAACTTAAAGAGTATGCATCGATAGGTTTCTCTTATTCTTTCTGACATGAATGACTATTCGGTCATGTCTCCTTCTATGTAAAGACGGGTCATTTCCGTCTTGCCGTTTGTCCTTATTGTGATAGTCTTCTTGAAATGTCCCAAAGATTTGCCTTTGCCATTATATGTAACGCTTATTGTTCCTGTCGCTCCGGGAGCAATAGGTTTTTTTGTATAAGAAGGTACTGTGCATCCGCAACTTGCCACCGCCTGATGTATTACAAGGGGCGCATCTCCTATATTTGTAAAAGTAAACACGCATTTTTGTGCAGGAGCGTTCTCTGAAAAAGTACCAAAATTGTGAGTGGTTTTGTCAAACTTAATCTCGGCTGTGGTTTGTGCATATATGAAACTTGTGCATATAGCAAGCAAAACTGTCATTAAAAATATTTTCTTCATCGTTGATTGTATCTTTAAATATGCTTTATAAACGGAGGCAAAAATACACCTTATTTTTTATATATATCATATAGGCAAGGGCTTTTTTGCTTTTTTAACCCAATTTGGTCATTATATTTCATAATGTTTGAGTTTAGCTCCAATAGACCTCTACGTTTTCGTTAATAATAATTAGTAATCCATTCTAAATACAAAACTTTAAACTGTCAATTAATTGTGTGTTCATAAAGATAAAATACTTTATTTGTTAATATCAAATATCTTTGATACAGTTGTGTCAAAGCCTTTGACACAACTATATCTTATGTTTGAACAACTGTATCAACGCTATGATACAACTGTGTCAATATAATATTTGTTCTCCTAAAGTGAAGTTTGGCGATTATAGTTGTCTCCCTTGAGTCTTATTAGTTTTCGTTGTACCTCAATTTAATGAAAGACAAAACGAAATAATTGCCCCTTAATGCAACACTAAATTATAAAACACAAGCCTTTTTAGCCCTAAAATGCATCAAATTCAACAGATTTTCACATAAAAATACATAAATAAGCACGAAAAAAGCCCTCTTCTTTTCAAAAAATGCGATTTTCATGGGGCTAAATAGCGTGTTTTTTAACTACTGTCACAGTTGAAAGTTTATAACATATTGATATATAGAAAAATATAAAATATCGGTGACAGTGACAGATGTTTTTAAACTTTTTATTTTAGAAAGAAGTTATTTGGTATGTATAATTTCCGGATTATTTAATCGTTGGATTAAACTGTTTATATTTAGCAAGAGTGTTTTTGTATTAATCAAGAAGTTCATTAGTATATATTATCAAAAGAATAGTTGTAATATTAGATAAAACTCAACTTTTCACCCGCTCGTAACACACCTCTTCCGCTCATAATACATAAATATGGTTAGGTAAAATATAATAATTCATCTCTTGAGATTGTTGAGTGGAGCTACCATTGGTTGAGATATTAGGACAACAACAGATAAAGTTGTTCAGTTGTTTCCCAAAATTACTTAATAACAAATATTTAATTGTCAATTTTATTTCTAAAGTTAGTTAATGGTTTGATTGTCTATATGTTTAGAAGGATTTTCCCAAAATTACCTATTGCTTGCACATTTAAGAAAAATTGTTTATCCCTGCAATAGGATGTAATGAATTGTAATCATCATGAACATCAAAATATTTAAACTCCATTGGTGGTCGGCAGTCCTTATTGTGCTTGGCTTGGTCTCCCTCATTGCTTTGGACAACTACATGAATAGCAGGCAAGAGGAAATCTCTACGCAGTCTGATGATCCTGTTCGGCAGAGAGAATTGAAGAAAGATGAGCGTAACAGGCAGAGCATGTATATGTTATTTTGTATAGCCGGCATATCTTTGGTGTTGGGTGTTGTTTCGGCAGTTCGCCGACGGAAACAGAATAGAGAAGGAAATGCAGACCTTGATGTTTCGGTAACAGTAAAGAATGGTTATTTGCAGGTAACAGGTATATTCCGGAGGCTGGAGTTGTGGAATCGAAATGGCGAAGTAGTTTTCTCAACAACTAAACAGACTTTAAACCTAACTCATATAAAGCACGGTAATTTTATTCTTAATGTGCGTACTGACAAAGGAGAATTCAGCCAAATGTTGTTTATTGATAATTGCAATGAAGTAGGCAAAGGACGGGAATGTTGGAGTAAGTCAAAGATAGAATATAAATGATAACCACTCACTTATACTGATAGACCAAGTTTATAATAAGTCAGAATAAAACTGTTTTCTTGAATATGTAAGTAATATTACCTTTAGTTTTCAATGTTTTACGATAAATTATTATAGTTATCCTTTAAATAAATATTATCATGAAAGTAAATTCTCGAATAGTGAGTATTGAATTGCTCTTTGTGTTTTATCTTTTCTCCATGAATGTTATGGCTGACGGACGCGGGTTGTATTGGCAGAAGAAAGGTAAGGATGCACAACTGATGTATGAAACAGTCGACAAGAAAAAGACTATGCTGCTTACAAGTGGATACGACGCGAAATTCAAGTCGCCCGGACCATTCAAGTCCGGCTTTATGTGGGATTCTATTCTTTTTGATATAACATGGGGACGTCGTAATGATGGTTCGCTACACCCGATAGAGTTGATAGTCATTAATGATCCAAGAAAAGGAGCCTTGGCGGTGAGTGTCTATTTCTCGGGTGATGAAGGCTTTGATGATGTAAAATATCTGTTTGACAACAGAATGCGTTACAGAACTGTTGAAACAGATAAAATAAAGGGGGGGGTCTATTTTGAGGTTGTTCGCAATGGCAAAAAAGGTATTGTCGGCATATTCTATGGAAAACCTCGACTTGTCTTGCCTCCGGAATATGATAAAATAGAATTGGCGGGATTTGTGGATACTGAAACAATGGGATATTATCAACCGGTAGCAGACTACTGTACGGGATGGTATGTGACACAAAACGGTAAGTCGGGTGTGTTTTCAATGACAGGGCAAGAACTTTTACCTTTAACCAACATAGAAGTATATCCGGATAAAACATTTATAAATTCTCTGAAAATGGATTTGAAACGTGAAAAACGAATAAAAAAGACAACTACATTTTATGGTATATATGGAAAAAGTGTAAAAAGAGATTTGACCAAAATACTTTATGTGGGCGGGGCAATAGCAAACTCACCAGAAAAACTTGCAGTAGACGAATATCGCGGACTAGGGTGGTGGAGTGATGGTTACCAAGAATTATTCTTTATAGAAAGCGGTGGAAAATGTTTCGTACATCAAGCGCGCCAAAACCCTAAGAGTCTTGTTATACCTGAATTAAAACATTTTTGGTATCAACTTGCGCCCAACTATTCTAAAGATAATTATGACAATATGAGATTTGGTAATGCAACAGATGGCTCATATATGGCTTTTGATATATCGGGAGATTTTACAGTAGACTATGATTCTCTAAAAAACAAGACAGGATTTGTGCTTTTTGGTAATGATATGGAGTATATACCACCCGTGTTTGATGCCTATTGGCAAGACTCTCATACATTTCCGTCGGCGTTGCGCACCTTCCCTTCAGACTCAGCCAAAGTGTTCTATGTGAGTGCCGATAAATGGGATGAACAGAGAATAACGCACAAACTATATTCAGCAACGGCAGGCAGACTGATACTCAACAGCCCGACGATGGGAGTGCGCAAGTCTGGTGCTGATGATCAAGGTTTCCTAATGGTGATGGACAACGGCAGGGAGCGTATAGGTTTTATTACACATGGTCAAGACTCGCTTGTTGTGCTTGACTCTTTGTCAGTCTTGAACAACATGGTGGCTGATGTTGCCACAAGGCATGGCAATAGAATTGTGGAATATCAAGGTGGGCAAGGCATAATAGATACAAAGACCAACACTATTCTTGCACCTGTGCTTGACCGCATTATGTCGGCAGCAAACCTTACAGGCGTAAACGTGGAAAATGGAGAATGGTATATTACCGAGAAGAACAAGCGCTACGGTCTTGCATATAATGCCACAACAGTTCTTCCGCCGGTTTATGACAAACTACAGGTAAACTCCGACAGCACCTTAACTTTTACTCTCAGTTCTCTTCCCGCCAAGCTTAGATCA
>JBJFGK010000163.1:0-2338 GCA_051892655.1 Prevotella sp.
AACGACCGTTCATGATTTCCAGTTTCGGTTCCTCGCTGAATGCCTTGATATGTCGCTGTGTTTCCTGCAGACGTTTCTTTTCAATAAGAGCCACAGCCGTGCCAAGAGAAACAGTAAGCGGGTCTTCTGATTTGGGTAAAGACACATATTTACGGTTGTGCATGATATATGGACCGAAACGACCTGTGCCTATAATGACCGGTAACCCCTCAAACTCTCCGACAGTACGTGGCAGTTTAAACAGTTCAAGAGCCTCTTCAAGACTTATGGTCTCAATGCTCTTGTCTGTCGGTATCTGTGCGAAACGAGGTTTCTCTGTATCTTCAGCCTTTCCGATCTGCACAACAGGTCCGAAACGGCCAATCTTAACGAATACCGGTTTGCCTGTCGCCGGTTCTGTCCCAAGTTCACGCTCACCGGCCTTATGCTCTTCACGTGAATTCATCGTATTAATTACCGAAGGCTCGAAATCATTATAGAACTGCTTGATTATATGTGTCCATTGTTCTTTCCCCTCAGCAATGGAGTCAAACTGACGCTCTACCTTTGCAGTAAAATTATAGTCAAGAATTGTAGGAAAGAACTTAATAAGAAAATCATTGACAACCGTTCCTATATCTGTGGGAATCAGTTTGCCTTTCTCATTACCTACAATCTCAGTTTTTGTGGATTGAATAATCGCATTTCCACGCAACACATCAACGGTATAGCTACGATTCTCGCCTTTTTTATCACCTTTATGCACATATTCCCTCTGTTGTATGGTGCTTATTGTAGGTGCATAGGTGGAAGGGCGACCTATACCGAGTTCTTCAAGCTTATGGACAAGACTTGCTTCTGTATATCTCAAAGGTCCCTGACTGAAGCGTTGAGTTGCCGTTATCTCCTTACGCGACAACTCCTGACCCTCTGACAATGCCGGAAGCATGTGTGTATTATCTTCCACTTCTTGTGTATCATCGTCAATAGACTCACGATATACCTTCAAAAAGCCGTCAAACTTAACGACTTCTCCATTTGCGACAAACTGTTCGTCGGTTCCTCCGACATTAATTGTAACTATTGTCTTCTCTATTTGGGCATCTTCCATCTGGCTGGCAACAGTGCGCTTCCAAATAAGATCATACAGACGTTTTTCCTGTTGGCTTCCTTCTATTTCCATACAGTCCATATATGTTGGACGTATTGCCTCATGGGCTTCCTGTGCTCCCTTAGAATTAGTATGGAATTGACGTGGTTTGCTATATTCGGCACCCCATAGCTTTGCAATTTCCGCCTTGCTTGAGTTTATGCACAATGAAGAAAGATTTACTGAGTCTGTACGCATATATGTGATACGTCCGCTTTCATAAAGATGTTGTGCCACCATCATTGTCTGAGAAACCGTAAACCCTAATTTCCGTGCTGCTTCCTGCTGAAGAGTGGATGTAGTAAACGGTGGCGCCGGTGTACGTTTAAGAGGTTTCTTGCTGATACCGCTTACCGTAAAATCGGCTGCTTTGCACTTCTCAAGAAAAGACTTTACTTCGTCATAATCGGTAAACCGCTTGTCAAGCTCGGCCTTTACCTCCATCGTTGAGCCATCGGATGTCGGAACAGTAAATACTGAGCTTACCCTGTAATAGGTTTCACTTTTGAATGCCTGTATTTCACGCTCACGCTCAACGATAAGCCTAACTGCCACGCTCTGTACACGTCCGGCAGAAAGAGCGGGTTTTACCTTTCTCCACAACACCGGCGAGAGTTTGAAACCTACAAGACGATCAAGCACACGTCTCGCCTGCTGTGCATTAACAAGGTTCATGTCAAGATGACGCGGTGTCTTTATGGCTTCCAGAATGGCCGGTTTCGTTATCTCATGAAACACTATACGGTTTGTTTTCTCCTCATCAAGCCCCAGTACTTCACATAGATGCCATGATATAGCCTCTCCTTCGCGGTCTTCATCGGAAGCGAGCCAGACCTTTTCCGAACTTTTGGCGTTGTTCCTAAGCTCTGCTACAAGTTTCTTCTTTTCTTCCGGAATTTCATAATCAGGTTGAAGAGTATCTAAATCTATACTTATTTCTTTCTTTTTCAAGTCACGTATATGTCCGTAACTTGACATAACCTTAAAATCTTTCCCAAGAAATTTCTCAATAGTCTTTGCCTTTGCAGGGCTCTCAACTATTACCAGATTTTTTTGCATCGTTATTTTATTTATGTTTCCGGTGATTTTATAACTGTCATCACCATTCATTAAACTTCATTATCAGCAAATATCCTGACCTAAACAACAGTCGATGCTTGCCAAGAGTCTGCTTATTTTAGGGCGCAAATGTAAATAAAACTTTTTCAT
>JBJFGK010000164.1:0-2331 GCA_051892655.1 Prevotella sp.
GTCAAGCAAATATACACGTTCAAAAGTTCGTAAATCTCTGCCTGCGGACTTCTCATATATCATACAGGAACTCCTACATGAGCGCACGGATGATGTGGACAAGGCTGCCTATGTGAACGGCATTATCAATACGATTATAAGCACCGGGCGTGCCGATGATTTTATCATTGCAATATCACACGTGATACAACGTCTTGCCATTGACCTTTTGCACATATTGGGAGATGTATATGATCGTGGTCCAGGTGCACATCTTATCATGGACTTGCTGGGTGGTTATCACAATTGGGATATACAATGGGGTAATCATGACATACTGTGGATGGGTGCATGTGCAGGCAATGAGGCATGTATTTGCAATGTTATCAGAATGTCTCTGCGTTATGCCAATCTCGTTACCATAGAAGAGGGATACGGCATAAACCTTGTTCCCCTTGCGACCTTTGCTATGGAGCATTATGCTGATGACCCTTGCGAGCCATTCATTCCGAGAACAACGGGAGGAAGTGGCGAAATTGATGATAAGACAAGCCGTATAACGGCTCTGATGCACAAGGCTATCACCGTGATACAGTTTAAAGTGGAGGCGGCAATAATCAAGCGTCACCCTGAATGGAATATGGATGACAGGCTGTTGCTTGAACGTATAGACTTTGAAAAAGGCACTTGCAATATCGGAGGCAAGAATTATGACATGACAGATAGGTTTTTCCCGACAATAGATCCGGCTCATCCGTGTGAACTGACGGTAGAAGAGAAAACCCTAATGGACCGCCTGCGCCACTCGTTCACGGTCAATGAAAAACTTCATAAGCATATGCGCCTCATGCTGAGTCATGGTTCGCTATACACAATCATCAATGATAATTTGCTTTTCCATGCATCTATACCTCTTAACGAAGACGGTTCTCTTAAAGATGTGTCACTCTACGGAGGCAAGAGTTATAAGGGTAGGGAGCTTATGAATCATACGGAGCGGATAATAAGAAGTGCTTTCCAGAATGATTCTGACCCACAGGAGAAGGAATATGCCAAAGACTATTTCCTCTATCTATGGTGTGGAGTAGATTCGGTGCTGTTTGACAAGTCGAAAATGGCAACGTTTGAGAGATATTTCCTTTCAGACAGAGAGACTTATAAAGAGGAGAAAGGCAACTACTTCAAACTGCGTAATGATGAGAAAGTATGCGACTCAATACTTGATGCTTTTGGCGTTAGCGGTTCAAACAGACATATCATTAACGGTCACGTGCCTGTACACGCCGCAAGCGGAGAAAATCCGATAAAGGCGGGAGGCAAACTTATGGTAATTGACGGTGGTTTCTCACAAGCTTATCATAAGGAAACAGGCATTGCCGGATATACGTTGGTATATCACAGTCGTGGTTTCCAGCTTGTGCAGCATGAGCCGTTTACAAGCACTGAGGACGCCATCTTGAGAGGTTCTGACATTAAGAGCACGACACAGATTGTGGAGATGTCAGCCAAGAGAATGTTGGTTGATGATACGGACATTGGTCGAGAACTGAAAAGTCAGGTTTCAGAATTGCAAAAACTCCTTTATGCTTACAGACATGGCTTTATAAAGGAGAGACGTTGATATAGTTTTAGGATATATTTCGTTTTTTATTGACCGTTCAGATAGTTCTTTTTGAGCGTAGTATTTAAATGCTGCTTAAAACACGATTTGCTTTTTATATAAAGCAAAATCTATGAAAGCTATCTCGTGAGTGAAAGCATAGATAGTTTCAGTTTTGTAGAGGAAAGCTGTTTCAATCTTCTCAAAGGGAAGACAAGGATGTAAGCCTTGTCTTTCATTATAGTGTTGTTCCCTATGGGCATAAATGTCCGTAAAAATAGGCGGCAGTGGCTCCACCGTCTATTAGGAAGTCTGCCCCTGATATGAATGCGCCTTGGCGGCTCATCAGCAGTTCTGCCACGTTAGCCACCTCGTCGGCTGTGCCGGGTCGGCGGGCAGGACAGCTGGCGAACATATTTTTGTAGAAGTCGCCGCGTGGACCGTTGAACTCGTCGATGGCGAGCGGTGTGACGATGATGCCGGGAGATATGGAGTTGATACGCGCTCCCCGTTCTCCCCATTTTACCGCTTCAGCCATCACTCGCTTCACATTGCAACGCTTTGCCAACTGATAGGCGTGCAACGTGTCCTTGATGTTCTGCGGCTGCAGCAGGTCGAGAGAGAGCAGCTGTTCGGGCGGTGTCGTGGCAAGCAGGCGGTCTTCCTCCGGCGTCAGGGCCGGCATACGATGTCCCGACTGGCTGGAAATAGTGACGCCAGTGCCGCCCGCTTGGATTACCTTTCCGACCTCC
>JBJFGK010000165.1:0-2326 GCA_051892655.1 Prevotella sp.
ATAAAGAAGATCGGTAGATTTCTTTGTGTACCAGTCAATACTACCGGTTATGCGGTTACGAAGGAAGCCAAAATCAAGACCTACGTTAAATTCATGAGATTTCTCCCACTTAAGCAATTTATCTACTACACCTGAAGAGATAAAGCCGGTTGTCATACCCGGATAAATGCCATAACGAGAAGCAACACTTTGTGTAGCATAATTACCGATACCGGTATTGTTACCTGTCACACCATAAGAAAGACGGAGTTTGAGATTGCTTATCCAGTTTATTTTCTTCATGAAATTCTCTTCTGTTATGCGCCATGCTGCTGCAACAGAGGGGAATGAACCCCAACGTTGTCCGTCTGCAAACTTTGATGAACCGTCCCAACGAATTGTTGCGGTCAAGAGATATTTGCTCTTATATCCATAGTTCGCACGAATAGCATAAGACATCATGCTGTTTTCCGTGTAACTTGTATAAGAATCTGTTGCATTGTGTGTAAGATTTTGCATGGCATACCAATCAGAACCCACAAGCTTTGTATTGGTTCCTGCCCAATATCCAACTTCATCATCATAACTTTGAACAGAGAATAGTCCCATCAAACCAACAGAGTGAATGTCTTTAAATGTCTTGTTCCAATTAATTACATTGTCCCATGTCCATTGGAAACTGCGATTTGTGTTATAATAAGCCTCACTCCAAGTATAGTCGTCAGTCATAGGAACCTGAATATATGGAGATGTTGTTGTTACATCATAAGTGTGTCCGGGATTTGTCGGGTCTTCATAACCTTTATAATATCCCTCACGATAATATGAGAAGTTTGGAGAGAATGTGGTTTTAAAGCTCAGACCTTTCATGAAATCCAGCTGAACATAGAAATTACCGAGTGCACGCCATGTTTCACGCTGTTTTGAAGTATTCTTAAACTGCATCAAAGGGTTGAATGCATCTGTAAATTGATGACCCGTTGTTGATGAAGTTCCTAATGTATAGGCATTACCCGGGAAGTTTGCGAGTTGTCCTGCCTCATGCCATGCACCATCTTTGTCATATTGATCCTGCAAATAATAAGGTATCATATATGGATTCATGCGATAAGCATCTTGCACGGCAGCGTCATTAGCATATTTGTTCTTCTGACGAGCCATGTTAATATTGAATCCGATAGATACAAGTTTACTTATCTTTGCGTCAAGACTACCTTTGAAGTTTATGCGATCTTGTTTGTCATCTTCGTATATTCCGTTAACTTTATTGTAACCGACACCAACGTGATAATTTAATTTGTCATTGGAACCACTAACTGCCAAATAATGATTTTGTTGCTCTCCGTCTCCGGTTACAAGGCTTGGCCAATCGTATGTGTTTCCTGAAGCAAGCATTTGTTTCATAACATAGTTTGTACCATCATGTAATAGTCCTTGCTCCAAAGCACCTTGTTCCATTTTATATGTCGGGCGTGCTAAAGACAACATCGCATTCTCTGTAGAACCATAAGACAAGAATTTCAAGAAACGATATTTATAAAAACTTTGACCGTCCATGAAATCCGGCATACGTGCTGTTTTTGTTATACCGTAATATCCATCGTATGATATTGTAGCCTTAGTTTCTTTCTTCACACTTGTACCGCTCTTTGTTGTTACCATAACAACACCGGCTGTAGCACGAGAACCGTAGATAGCCGTTGAAGATGCGTCTTTCAATACATCAATACGCTCAATATCCTGAGGGTTAAGCCAATCGATATCATCACACATAACACCATCTACTACATAAAGAGGAGTTGTAGAAGAGTTAATTGATGACTTACCACGTATCTCTATGTCAAAACCTCCTCCTACACGACCTGAGTTCTGAGTAATGTTTACACCGGGCGTAGCACCTTGAAGATTTTCCATAAGAGAAGGTGCACCTTTTGCATTTAGTTTTTCTGTACCGACTGAAGAAACCGAACCTGTAAGGTCGCTCTTCTTCATTGTACCGTAACCAACAACAACGACATCTTCCAATGTCTGTGCATCTTCTTGCATCACGATGTCAAATTGGCTCTTGCTGCCGACGTTGATTGACTGTGCGACATAGCCGATGTAACTAATCTTTAACTTAGACTTCTCCGAAACGTTGTTAATCGTGAAGTTTCCGTCAAGATCAGTCACAGCGCCCGCCTTACCGTCAACAGATACCGTTACGCCTATCATAGGCTCACCGGATGCATCTTTCACTGTGCCGTGAATTGTCTTCTGTGCAAAGGCAAAGAAGCAAATCATCGACATTAGCAGGGTCATAAAGACTCTTCTGATTTGCGTATTCATACTTTTAGAATGTTAAAAA
>JBJFGK010000166.1:0-37985 GCA_051892655.1 Prevotella sp.
CTACACAAAAGGCAATGTTACGGCATATCCTATTATGCGTGTAGAAGAGATGTACTTCATAGAAGCTGAAGCCGCAGCACATCAAGATGTGTCAAGAGGCAAGCAGTTGCTCGCAAACTTCATGGCATTGAGAGATCCCAACTATACATGTTCCGCTACATCAAAAGACGACGTAGTTGAAGAAATAGTATTCCAGAAGATGATAGAACTTTGGGGTGAGGGACAGACATTCTTTGATATCAAGCGCCTTAACTTGCCTGTTACAAAGAAATATTCAGGCAGTAACTGGATAAGCAATGCACAATTCAACACACCGGGACGTCCCGCTTGGATGAACTGGGCTATTGTAAAGACAGAGGAAAACAACAATGCCGGTGTCAAGAACTATAACAACCCTGATCCTTCAGGTCACTATTAATAATGACTAAACATATGTTCTCATAAGAGCGTACGGCGTTACGCTCTTTGAGACTCTTCATAACAACTAACAAATTAAAGACATGAACAAGATTTTTAAATATAGTTTGATGGTCTTTGCTTTAGCGTCTGTCATGGTATCTTGTACAGATGAGTATGAATATGACGGTCCGGGCAAGCTGGTAGAGAATGACTACGGAGTTGAATTTTCAGAGCAGGCTGTTAACAGAAGTATAGAGTTTACTTCTGACGAGAGAGAATATGCCATTGTACTCACAAGAGCAAACACTCAAGGTGCGCTTACCGTGCCAGTAACAGTTAATAAAGCGCCTTCTTATCTTGATGTTCCTTCAACGGTAACATTTGAAGACGGTTCTGATGTAGCGGAATTGGTAATAACTGCAAAGGATGATGCAGAGATGTTTAATACGCAGAGCCTCTCTCTTTCTATACCCGATGAATATGCCGCAAACCCTTATGAGCAAGTTTATGCACGCTTTGTTAATTTTGATGCTAAAGTAGTTGTAACCGACTATCGTATGGTTGCGACCGGCTTATTTACTGATAGAATATCAGGAGCAGGCACTTTCAAGTGGTATATTGAATATTCTGACAAGATGGGAATGTATCGTTTCCCTTCTTTGTATGTTGACGGCTATCATTTCACATTCAAGTGGGACGGCACAACCAACGCTGATCAGCTCTTCTATTTCTGCGACAGCAAGGGCAATAAGGCGTCTTCTTTAGAGACAGGTATGACTTATGGCTCGTATGGCGTTATTTCTGCTGTATTTCTATATGGCAATTTTATAGGCTATGATACGGACAATGCTTTCTATTTCCCTGTATATTTCAAAGTTAAAGCAGGTCAATTGACCAACGCCGGCTATGTTAAATTTGCAGTAACCGAATGGTTGGAGAAGCCTTGGGAATAATTTCCGGACTGTAAAATCGTAATTTTAGGCAGACTGACATGCGTTTATCGTTTGTCTGTCTGCCTTTTTTAATTATTAAAAATATTATTATGAGAAAGACCTTACTTTTGATTGTGCTCATGTTAACTTGCACAATGACGTTCGGAAATGAACGTTCCGAGTCTGAAATGCGTTCTATTGCCGTACAACAAATAGGCAAAAGTGCAAAGCACATGCAGACAAAAGCCATGAAAAACTTTAATACCGGTAACTATCAATTACGTAAAACTTTTGACAATAGTGCACTTGTTGCATACGTTGCTGACGGTGTAGGGACAGTGTTTGTAAGTAAAAACGACAATTGTCGTCCTGTTCTCGGCTATACCGCTGCGGTGGTTACAGAACTTGATGAAATGCCTTGCGCCTTTAAATGGTGGCTGGGAGAAATGGAAAGTCAGTTGCGTGCATCCGAACAACAGGCAGAGACAAAGACCGGAGCAACAAATATGAGTATTAAGGAGGCTGAAACGGTAACTTATAAAGTAGTAGACCCGATGATTACGACCAAATGGGGACAGAGCAATCCTTTTAACAGCTTGTGTCCCGATAGCAAAGGCACGAGCGGACTAACCGGATGTACAGCAACCCAGATAGCTCAAATCCTTAACTATTGGCGTTATCCACAGTCGGCAACTTTTGATTCTTTCTGTTATATATATGAGACTGCCACTTCTGAAGATATGACAAAGTTACCCGTCTCGGTGTCTTCCACATATACATATCCTATGCTTGACGCATACGGATACTATTCAGTTGATGGCTCAAGAATAAATATTGGCAATAGTTCTTATGATGTAAACGAGGCGACAAACGTTGCCACGCTGATGAGAGATTGCGCTTATTCGGTTTGTTCCTCATTTTATGGGAAAGAAGGAACATTAGCCAATTCAGTTTTAACCCCTTATGCTTTGGTGAATTATTTCGGTTATCCTGTTACGTCAATAAAGTATTTGGACCGTGAATACTATACAGATAACGAATGGCATGCATATATTTACGGCGAGCTGGCGAAAGGTTCGCCTATAGCATATTGCGGTAATGATACGGAACAAGGTGGTCATGCTTTCGTGGTGCATGGAGTTGACGCAGACGGACTTGTAGCTGTCAATTGGGGATGGTTAGGTCTAGCTGACGGATATTATGCAATGGACTTGATGAGTTCATCAGAAGCTACATTTAACACTTATCATCGTGCAACTATTGGTATTCGTCCAACAGCACTTTCCGATGATGTTGCAAGTTCTTCTTGGGTCGCTCCCGGCTGGAATGTGACATTATCTGAAGAGATTAGTATGGTAGATAGAAGTACAGTACAAAATATTGATATAGATTTATCAGGCGGTTTATTTAATGTTGCTTTGAAATCATTTGTTGGATACGTCGTGTTATATATATATGATGCTACTGATAAGAAGTATGTAGATGGTTATAGTATAATACAAGGAACAGAAGCTGATCCTTATGAATATAATCACGGTGTTGTTGGAACGTTAAGTTTACCACCGTCAGCCTATAAAGAAGCTATAACTAACGGTCATAAGTATTACATTATGTTGATGTCTTTTTCAGACGAAGAAGAGGCAAAAAATGATTTTAATTTCGTTCGTACCGAAGGCGGAATCGTATTTTATGCTTTTGATGTTGACGCGACGGGCAAACTCACAATGAGCGATAAGGTATATGAAGAGGAACTTCCGACATCAATAAATAGTGTTGAAACGGGCGTAAATAACCTTAAGGTCAACAAGAGATACAATATTATGGGACAGCCGGTAGGCAATAAATTCAAGGGTCTCATAATAGAAAACGGTGTAAAGAAAGTCATTAAATAACTGTCTTTATATATTCCAATCAATGTTTCATGCCATATTGTGACTTTAAAGTGTCATCAATATGGCATGAAAACTATATGGTAACGAGTCGTAAATATATTGTTTGGATATGCTTACTATATGGTTTGTTATTCGGAATCGGCATTGATGTCACTCGCCAAATCATCTTTTTTCTTTGCCGAATAACTGACACTGAGAATGATACCAATATATGCGCAATTTACAATGGTAGATGTTCCACCTTTGCTTATGAGCGGTAACGGTTGCCCTGTAACCGGAACAAGACCCACAGCAACAGCCATATTAAACAGCGCTTGTACTACAAGTAACAAGGCAAATCCCATAATCAGCAATGCAGGGAAGGTGTTTACACATTTGTTGGCGATATTTGCTGTACGGAACAATAGTATAATGTATAGGAAACAAACGGCGGCAGCACCTAAAATGCCCATTTCTTCGATAATGATGGCGTAAATGAAATCTGAAAAAGCCTGTGAAAGGAAGTCGCGTGCGACAGAGTTACCCGGCCCTTTGCCTACAAGATTAGACGAAGCAATGGCAATGTTGGCATGTGAAGTCTGTGCGTCTTTGTCAAGATCGACATCTTCGGGTGCTACTTCTTCGTTATTGACAAATTTCATTATACGGCCTTTCCATGTGTCAAAGCGGTGGAAAACCTTCTCAATGGTATTCTCTTTCTTAGGTTCTGCCTGAACGACCATTTCCTTGTCTTGTGTTTCGTTCTGCTTGGCGGCATTCTTATCGTTGCCCAAAGCCAGAACGGCAGACAGAAACAAAACCACGACAAGCATGACAACGCCCAGAAGCTTGCCGAGTTGCGCTTTCGGCACCTTGCCGATGAACATCATAAGAAAGACAACAAACGCCAAGAGTATTGCCGTTGACAGGTTTTCTACAGCAATAGGAAATATCATGAACGCGCAAATGGTAAGTATGTATTTGAAAGCATGTCTGTCGGCACCATTAACAGTCTGCATGGCACTGAGAATCTGTGCCGTTGCAAGAACCACAGCACCTTTTGCCAGCTCGGAAGGTTGGAACTGTATGCCGAGAAACGATATCCACCGTTGCGAGCCGTTGGTCGTTTCTCCCAAGAAAAATACGGCAATAAGCCCGATAAACGACACGAATAAGGCGAACGGAGTGACTATTTTGAAGTATTTACATTTTATGTTCATGATAAAGAGCATGGCTATGATGCCCATAAAGAGTATGCCGCAATGCTTGAGTACCGGTTTCAGATAGTTGCCGCTATTGAACGACAGGTTGCTGGAAGCGCTGAACACCTCGATAACGCTTATCAGACAGAGGAAGAGAAATACAATCCAGATTACCCTGTCACCTTTGAATTTGGTCGTTTTTATCGAATTTACCATTTATTTCTATTGAGAGAATTGTTGTTTTATATCTTTATTATAAGTTTCTTACCAATGTCTTGAATTGCTCGCCGCGATCTTCCATGTTCTTAAACAGGTCAAAACTTGCGCAGCAAGGGCTTAACAGCACCGTATCTCCCGGTTGTGCCATTTCGTAACATGCCTGCACACACTCTTTCATAGAGTGAGTGTCGCGCACAGGAATGCCCATTTCATCGAAGAAAGCGTGCAGTTTGCTGTTGTCAGCACCCAAATAGACCAAGCCTACGCACTTCTTCTTTACAAGTTCCTTTATGGCATTATAGTCGTTACCCTTGTCTTTGCCACCTATAATGAGTATGACAGGTGTACGCATACTTTCAAGAGCGTACCAGCAAGCATCGACGTTGGTTGCTTTTGAATCGTTGATATATTCGACTCCCGCCACACGTGTCACGCGCTCCAGACGATGTTCCACGCCGGGAAAGTCACTCAGGCTCTTGCGGATGAAGTCTTTTCTGATACCTGCAACGTTAGAAGCGATGCCGGCGGCAAGCGAATTGTAAATGTTATGTCTGCCTGTCAGGCTGAGCAACTCCTGTTCCATGTTGAACGGAGTGGGTTCTTCAAGCTTGTATTGACCCTCTTCGATATATCCGATAGAGCCGGATTCCTTAAGCTCGGAGAATGGATAGCATATCGCTTTGATGTCATACTTGCAGAGTTCACGCTTTATTATAGGGTCATCGTTCCAATATATAAACGAATCTTCGCCGGTTTGGTTCTGCAATATACGCATTTTGGAATCTACATAATTCTGCATACAGTTGTCATAACGGTCAAGATGATCCGGAGTGATATTGAGCAGAATTGCGATATTTGCACGGAAATTATACATATTGTCGAGTTGGAACGAGCTAAGTTCTATCACATAGTATTCGTGAGGCGTTTCGGCAACTTGCAAAGCAAGACTGTTGCCGATGTTTCCTGCCAGACCGACATCGTATCCTGCACTCTTGAAGATGTGATATATCAAGGATGTCGTTGTTGTCTTGCCGTTGCTTCCCGTTATACAAATCATTTTGGAGTCGGTATAACGGCCTGCGAACTCTATTTCACTGATGATATTGATGCCCTGCTGACGGCATTTTGCTATCATCGGGGCGTTGTCCGGTATTCCCGGACTCTTTATTATCTCATCGGCATCAAGTATTTTTTCTTCGGTATGTCGGCCTTCTTCCCACTCAATCTCGTGTGAATTAAGTATGTTTTTGTATTTGTCTTTAATGGCAGACATGTCTGAAACAAAGACATCGAACCCTTTTTTCTTTGCCAAGACAGCAGCACCGGCTCCGCTTTCTCCTGCTCCTAATATTACTATCCTTTTCATCTCAAATATGTTTTTTACGCTGTTATGACAACAGTTTTATCTGATTTTAAGTGTTATGATTGTCAAAGCCGCAAGGATTATCGTGACAATCCAGAAACGTATTGTTATCTTTGACTCGTGTATCGCACCTTTCGGCTTGTTGAAAAGATATTTTATCTGCGGGTCAAGTTGTGATTGCTGGGTGCGGAACGTGTCGTGAAGAGGTGCCCTCTTGAACATACGCTGCTTGATACCGCGACGTGTCCCTGCTTTGGCATAATAGACCTGAAGTATCACGCTGAGACTTTCGACAAAGAAAATGCCGCATAGTATAGGCAACATCAGCTCTTTGTGAATGATAACGGCACATACGCCTATTATTCCGCCGATGGTAAGAGAGCCCGTATCGCCCATGAACACTTGTGCCGGATAGGCATTGTACCACAAAAAGCCGATGAGAGCACCGACAAATGCACATAAGAAGACAACAAGCTCCTGAGAACCGGGAATGTACATGATATTTAGATATGCCGCATATTCGATATGGCTGCTGACATAGGCAAAGATGCCGAGTGCAACGCCTATTATTGCGGAGTTCCCTGCGCACATTCCGTCCATTCCATCGTTGAGATTGGCACCGTTGGAAACGGCTGTCACAACTATTATTGTCATGATGACAAACAATATCCAGCCGGCAGCGGTCTTGTATTTACCGCAAAAAGACATGATATTGGCATAGTCAAGGTTGTGACTCTTTACAAATGGTATGGTCGTTTTCAGAGATTTTGTGGCTTCGGTCTGGTGTTTTACGACAAGCTCATTGTTGGTTTGACGTACAAAAGACAGGTTTTCGTTTATCTTTGCATCAGGACTGTTCCATAAAATAAGCCCGACTATCAGTCCGATACTTATCTGTCCCACAATCTTAAACCTACCGGGCAAACCCTCTTTGTTGTGGCGGAATATCTTGATATAGTCATCAAGGCCGCCAAGAAATCCAAGCCATAGCGTCGTAACTATCATAAGAATGAGATAGATGTTGCGCATACGTCCAAGCAGAATGACAGGTACAAGAATGGCAACGATGATAATTACGCCTCCCATTGACGGCACACCTACCTTCTTGACACCAAACGGGTCTATCGTGGCGTCGCGTTGTACTTCCGTTATTTGCTTGCTTTTGAGATACTTGATAAACTTTTCTCCAAACCATGCGGATATGATAAGTGACATTATGAGTGCCAACAGAGAGCGGAAAGATATATAACTCCAGATATGAGAACCGGGAATCCCAAACTGCTCTAACAAACGGAATAGATAGTATAACATGGCTTTTGATTTTAACGTTTATGAGTTTGCAAAAATTTCGCGTAGGATTTCTTTGTCATCGAAATGATGTTTGACACCTTTTATCTCCTGATAGTCTTCATGTCCTTTGCCTGCCACAAGTATCACATCGCCTTTCTTAGCCATGAGACATGCGGTGCGTATCGCTTCTCTGCGGTCGACAATACTTATAACTTTCTTCATTTGCTGGGGAGTCAGACCTGCCAGCATATCGTTGATTATATCCTGAGGTTCTTCAAAGCGGGGATTGTCACTTGTAATTATCACTTTGTCGCTTTGTTTTACCGCTTCTTGTGCCATGATGGGGCGTTTACCCTTGTCGCGATTGCCGCCCGCTCCGCAAACGGTAATGACTTCCCCTTTGCCGTTGAGGACTTCGTGGATGGCTTTAAGTACATTTTCAAGAGCGTCGGGAGTATGGGCATAATCTACAATGGCTGTTACTCCGTCGGGAGATTGTACCGGATCGAGACGTCCATTAACGCTTTTAAGCGTGCTCATGGCTACAAGAACGTTGTCGGATTGCTGTCCCAGCATAATGGCAGCACCATAGACAGCCAATAAATTGCTGACATTAAACTTTCCGATAAATTGCACTCCGACCTCTTTACCGTCAATCTCCAAGTACATGCCGCCAAAATGACATTCAAGAATCTTCGCCTTGAAATCTGCCATTGAGCGTGTGGAATAGGTCTTAACGCAGGCTTTGCAGTTCTGGACCATAATCATTCCGTTTTTGTCATCGGCATTGGTTATGGCGAAAGCCGATTTCGGCAGGGAGTCAAAAAACGCCTTCTTAGCATCACGATAGTTCTCGAAAGTCTTATGATAGTCGAGATGATCACGTGTAAGGTTGGTAAAGATGCCACCGGCAAACAATAGCCCGCCGATACGCTGTTGCGCAATGGCATGAGAGCTACATTCCATAAAGGCATACTCGCATCCTGCGCTTACCATACGTCCGAGAAGTGCATTGAGTTCAATAGGATCAGGAGTGGTATGGCTTGTAGGTATAGCTTCACCGTCAATATAATTGCAAACGGTAGATAGCAGACCGCACTTGAAACCGAAAGTTCTGAACATATTATATAATAAGGTGGCGATTGTCGTTTTACCGTTTGTTCCTGTCACTCCTACAAGTTTTAACTTCTTTGAAGGCTCTCCGTAGAAGATAGTGGCAACGTTGCCAACGATATTTTCGGTAGATGCCACCTGTATATATGTTGTTTGTTCGTTGATATTGACAGGCATTGTCTCGCATAATACGGCGGCAGCTCCCTGAGATATTGCCTTGTCGATGTAGTCGTGCCCGTCAACCTGAGTCCCTTTTATGGCAATAAACAGATGACTGCTGCCTATTCGGCGTGAGTCGATGTTTACACCGGAAATCTCTTTGTCTGTATTTCCTATGATGTTAATGGGACTTACATCTCTTAGAAGTTCTTTCAGTGTCATAGCTATATGGTGTTTTTTACAAATGATTATTTATATTTCCAACTTCAATGAGCATATTTCTTTCTTTTTGATAATATGTCCCGGTGGCAAACTCTGTTGGATGACTTTTCCGCGACCGCTGATTTTAACCTTTACACCGCGACTTTCGAGCAGGTAAACGGCATCGCGTGCACCCATGCCGGTCACATCGGGAATGCAGTTCTTGCTGTATGTAGCGTTTTTTGAAAGCGTTACCGAAGATTTGTTGCTTGTAGCCCGTCCCCAAATAGGATTTCCGTCAGCATAACTACCGCTCCAATTATTGTTTGTCTTTATGCCAAGAGTGCCGAGAACAAAATTTGCAGCACTTATATTGCCGTTTTTCACTTCCGGAATGAGGACAGAGAGAGAGTCTCGGGCATCATCGACATTAAGTTTGAGGCTTTGAGCCATGATTCCTTCCGATATTTGGTGGAACACAACACCACTCATTCCACCGCCGGAAGCGGGAAGACCGGATTTCTGTATACATACAATGCAACTGTATCGTGGCGCATCGGCAGGGAAATATCCGGCAAAACTTAACAGATAGTTCATCTGACCGGACTTGTAACCGGCGGCTCCTTTGGAAATTTGTGCCGTTCCGGTCTTTCCGGCGACCTTAAATGAAGGTGAGCCGGCTTTTTTCCCCAAGCCCTGACTGACAACATGCTCCAAAATAGTTTGTATTTCTTTGAGAGTCTTGTCCTTGCAAATCTTCTCCTTTATGACTTCTACAGGAAACTCCATGATAGTTTCTCCGTCTTTTTCCACGCTTTTGACAAAGCGCGGACGTACCATTTTTCCACCGTTGGCAATGGCATTGTAAAAGGTAAGTGTGGAGATAGGAGGTATTTGTGTCTCATAACCGATGCTCATCCATGGCAGGGCCGTCTTGCTCCAGTTTGTATATTGACCTTTACTGTTCTTTTCAGGCATTCTTATAATTGGAGGCGCTGCTCCGACAAGTGGTATCTGAAGGTCTTCTCTTAGTCCGAGACGATCAATTCCTTTTACAAATTTTTCCGGGTTGTTGTGATAGTATTTGTCAATGATGCGACTTATGCCAATGTTTGAGCTGTATTCAAGCGTTTGAGGAAGTGTCAGTACCTGATAACCGCCACGGTGCCAATTATGGTCGCGCATTTTTGCTCCATACATATCCCATATTCCGCAACCTGTGTCTACCGTATATGTGGTATCGACAACTCCATCGTCAAGCGCAACCATTATAGATGCAGTCTTGAAAACCGAACCGGGTTCAAGCAAATCGGAAACTGCACTGTTCTTAATTTCTTTATATTGACCCTCTCCGACCTTTGACATATTTACTATTGCCTTGATGTCACCGGTGTGAACTTCCATAACGATAGCTACACCGACATTGCCATTGATGAGTTTAAGCTCATCTATCAGTGCTCTTTCTGCAATATCTTGTATATTAACATCAATGGTAGTAATGATGTCGGCACCATCAACGGGTTCTTTCATAATAAGACTCAGATACTTGTTCATTACCTTACGGCGGCTTATTTTACCCATTTTGCCTCGCAGTATCGAATCAAAAGACAGTTCAAGCCCGCAACGTGCCGTGTCTTTTGCTCCAAACATGTCGCCGATAGTACGCTGTGCAAGGGAGCCAAACGGGCGTTGTCTTGCGTTATAGACTTCTTCGTGAAAGCCTCCTTTAAATTTTGGCAGTCTGAATACAGGAAGTTTCTTGACCTCAGAATACACATTGTAAGACACACGCTTTTTCCATATAGGCCAATTCCTCTTCTGTTTGGCACGTCCTTCTTCAAGATCGCGCTTGAAGTCCGCTGCGGATTTCTCGGGAAATATTTCATGAAGACCGTCACAAATACTGTCAAGCTTCGCTGTCCATAACGAATCCTTCTCTTTCCCTCCGGCTTGGAAATCCATATACATCTTATATTCGGGTAGAGAACTTGCCATTAGTTGCTTGTCGCAACTTAGGATGTTGCCTCTTACGGGTTTGACATCCACGCTGTCTTTCTTCAGTCTTGCCGCAACTTTCAGCCAATAATCACGCTTTACAGTACCGATATATGCAGCTTTTACAATAATAGCAAAACCAAAACATAACATTATATAAGCAATAAGCTTATATCTTGGAATGATTTTTTTCCCGTTAAATTGTTTGCTCATAATAATTTTCGTCCTTTTAATGGTGTTGAATAATAGAATTTATCACTTGTTAGCCGGCACTTCAATAATGAATGGTGGCTGCGTGGCAATATGCAGAGTGCTGTCGTTATTGTTTTTCAAAATATTCAGTACATTGCTTTCACGACATAATTCTGTGAGTTGTGAGGAGCTGGCAAGTGCTTTGTATTTGGCATCCTCAAGTTTTATGTTCAGTTCGTTGATTTTTAGAAGGTCTTTCTGACAACTATAACGGTTGGAAACATAAACAAGAGTGAACATAACAATGAGTAAAATAACCCATAACTGCTTTTTCAACATTTCAGACGAAAGGAAATCGCCACCGAGAATCTTACGTAATGTAAAATTGGACGACTGTGGTTTCTCTTCTTCTATAGCCTGTTCTTTGATAGCCTCTTTTAACACAGACACAGCTTTGTCTTGATTATCTTCAGTTTCTTGAGTGTTTTTTTCAATATCTTTGTCTTCTGCCATTTTTATAGATTATATTTGTTGAGGTCTTTGTTCTTGATGTGCTTGGTGTAAGCACCGATGTATTCAGATGTTATTTGTTTGTTAATAAGCAACCGACATTTTCTCTGCAATTCTAAGTTTTGCACTGCGGCTTCTTGGATTTTTTTCTTGTTCTTCTTGTGAAGGCGTTATGACTTTATTGTTAATAGCAATATAGGGTGTTTGGGAACGCCCAAAGAAATCTTTGTATATTTTACCTTCGGCATTACCGGACTTTATGAAATTTTTTACTATTCTGTCTTCCAGGCTATGGTATGTGATAACAGATATTCTTCCGCCGGGTTTAAGTATTTTTGTTGCAGCGTCAAGCATCTCTTTTAATGCTGTCATTTCCTGATTAACTTCTATGCGTAGAGCCTGAAACATCTTAGCTATGTCTTTTTTCTCTCGCTCACGTTTGAACAAAAAGGATGTGGTGTTTATTAGATCTTGTGTCGATACAATTTTTTTCTTGTTTCTCTCTCTTATGATAGTTGAAGCAATCTTCCTCGCATTTCTAAGTTCTCCATAAAGGAAAAAGATATTTGCGAGTTGTTCTTCTTCATAATCGTTGATTATCTCTGATGCCGTAATGCCGTCTCTTTTGTTCATCCGCATATCTAATGAGGCATCATATCGAAAAGAAAAACCTCTTGCCTCATCATCAAAATGGTGGCTTGAAACACCAAGGTCTGCCAATAAGCCATCAATTTCTTCTACTCCATAATAGCGCATCCAGTTTTTGAGAAACCTAAAGTTACTTCTTACAAATGTGAAATTCTCAGATTTAACAATGTTATGTTCGGCGTCAGCGTCTTGATCAAAACTATACAGATGGGATTTTGTTCCTTTCAGTCTCGAAAGAATTTCATTGCTATGACCTCCTCCGCCGAAAGTAACATCAACGTAAATCCCGTTCTCTTGTATGTTGAGACCGTCAACGCTTTCTTGCATAAGCACGGGTACGTGGTATGTATTCTCTTCTTTTCCCATCTTATTCTCTTTCTTTATTGGTTGTTAAGTTTGCGGTGAATGATGGTACTTCATGGTTTGCCTTTATGACAGGCTTAATAATGTCTTCTATTGATGCGCTGAAAGAGTCAGGATCCATAAATGGCTGTGAGGCTTTTTCGCTGTCCCATATCTCAATGGTGTCATCCATGCCGATAAATCTTACCGTTTGATTTATATTGGCAAGCAAAAGATATCTTTTAGGTATTAATATACGTCCGCTTTTGTCAGGTGTAACTATTTCTGCATCTGCGACAAATTGTCTGAAAATCTGCTGATGGTTACGGTTCCATCTGTTTAGTTGTGACCTTAATATGTCAAGTTGGTCGTTCCAAACGGATTGCGGATATAGTACAAGGCAAGGTTGGAAGATGTCTTTGCGCATGACAAGAAACTCTTCATTGGAATTTTCAATTTCCTTTCTGAAGATTGCAGGCAAGAATACCCTTCCTTTAGAGTCTGTCTTTGCTTCTATATTGCCGAGAAATCTCATTCTTTACACCTATTTATATAATTACGACGCCAAAGATAAATAATTTACTCCACATTTCTCCACATTTCTCCACAAAAATGCAACTTATTTTTTATTTCTTTATATTAGTCAATCAAAATCTTCTGTTGATACCGTCTTCGTAATGGTTATATTTATACAAGGAAGTATGTTGATATTATTAGAAAATCATATGATAAAGAATGGATTGGCGTTTGTTAATTTTGCAGTTTTTATTGTTAAAACCCACAAGTTTATAGTTAAATAATATTACGTTGCATTTTACGATCCGTAAATAGCCTCTTTACGTGTCATAAAAAGGCCATTTAGAGGTCATAAAACGCTGTGTTTTAAATTGCAAATTAAGTCATGTTGAAATTTTATTCTCACTTAAACGTGAATATGAAAAAAAAACTATATTTTTGCAATGTCCGTTGTGATATCTTATGAATATTGCTATGGATAACATATTAAAAACAAGGCGTTACTATAACGTTATCTTTCGTCTTTGAACTTCGCACATTCAATGTCTGCAAAGATTAACAAAATGGCAACGCCCACGAGTGCATATACTTGCATGTATAGTTAGGTTGTGCTGGCATTATAGGTCAGCCAGTCTTTCTTGTCTTGTGTTTATGTATACTGCATGGGCGTGGGGCTGCTGAGTTGTTTGTCCGCAGATAAGGCAGTGCGAAGGCCCAAAGACGGGATAGACAAAGGTCAGAACTCCCCGCCTTTTTATTTATGTTCACATTATTAATAATAACAGGTAGCCTTGGGCGGTTCGGCTCCCGTATTATTGTTTGTAACTGCTATGATTCATATCGGCATGAGGATAGAGGCTGTGCTGCGCAACAGAGAGCGTACGGTTGCATGGTTTGCCCGTAAGCTTTACTGTAACAGGCAGAACGTTTACGACATTTTCAAACGTGAGAGTATAGATACCATGCTACTTCAACGTATATCCGTAATACTTGAACATAATTTTTTCAAGGAACTCTCAGATAATATGGATAATGACCATGACAAATAAATGTTACACAAGTGTCAATTTTTGTAATACACACCTTTTGTAAAAATGAGTTAATGAAGCTGTAACTTTGCAAAAGAAACGATTATCAATTTATTAACACAATTAAAATTAAAGAAAAATGAGAAAATTAGTAAACTTTAAGTACTTGGTAATGGCGATGTTTGTCGCAATGTTAAGCATGTCTTTTACATCTTGTAGTGATGATGATGACGATGATGTTCCTACAATAGCCGATTATTATATAGAATGTAAAATGAGCGGAGGCGGTTTATCAAACCAGGAACTTACGCAGATGGAAGCATATTTAAACTCTCAATTAGCAGGAACGACTTTCGATGGCTTAAAAAGAGATGAGGCTATATATATATTTGATAAAATCATTAAAGACTTAAAAGACAAATTTTCAGAAGGTATGGATGGCATTGTTGGTACGTTGAATATGGTTTTATATTTGAAAACCACAGATGGTGTAATCGTAAAGACGGCGACAATAGCGGTTACGAAAGATGGTTGCAAGTAATAGACAAATATATTTAGTTGAAGACAATACAGTAATGTGATATTTAACGTGAGTTTTTAATCAAACTCACGTTAAATATTATAAAAGAGAATGTCCTTCTAATAAAGTGGATGTTCTGTGAAATTTTGAAACTTGTCATGCTTCGTAATTAATTAAAATGGCATAATATAGCAGACTTGTGTATATTTCTCATATAATATTTTAATAAGAAATATGCTATAGCATATTAGCTGTAAGTAATGATGCCGCCACAAAGTTGAATTATAAAATATAGAGATTTGCAAATAAGTCGTACTGTACATAAAGTAATACAACATAATATTAAGAGATAATTAACACACTTTTTAATAGGCATTGCAATCATGACTATTAATCTATATGTTTATGATAAATGTTATAAACAATAATCTTAATAGCAAATCTCTTGTTATCGCCATGCAAGCGAGCATGGCGATAATTTTTTACTTTGTATATAAAGGACTGTATTCATGTGTGCCAATTAGGTCTTGTAACTTTTATGCCGCTTTCGTTTTTAGATTAGTATGAGAGAAATGGAAGTAAAACAAGTCATGACCTTAGGAGGGATTTGTCCTCTGCGAGAATCCTAATATAGCTATTTTTATGAATTTTGGTAATTATATCCACTTATGTATTACATGTTGGATAAATTTTTGATAAAAATGAAAAGATTTTGAAAAAGTTACGTTATTTTTGCAAGGTTTTAGATCGTTGCATAAACACCTTTCTAACTTGTTGATATATCATTTCCTGTGATTTATTCATAAAGGATTTTAATTAAAAATAAAATACATAGTATAATTTATGTCAAATTTGAATGTAATTTCAGAAAAGACAATAGATATAAGCAATATTCTTGCCGACAAAATGGGTGCAAAAGTAAAGTTTGTACCCAAGTTTTTGGTAAGTTGGTTAGAAAAGATTGTGCATCAAAATGAGGTCAATGAGTTTTTATGGGAAAGTCGTGGGCTTACAGGAGTGGAATGGCTTGAAGAATGTGTAAGCTATTTGGATATGACACTTGATGTGGCTGGGAAGGAGAACCTTCCTAAAAAAGATGATGGGAAACTATATACTTTTGTCAGTAATCATCCCTTAGGAGGAATAGATGGAGTTGCATTGGGGGCAATAATAGGTAGATTCTATGATGGCCGTTTCCGTTATCTCGTTAATGATATTCTGATGAATCTTCCGGGTTTGGCTCCACTTTGTATTCCGATTAATAAGACAGGTAGTCAGAGCCGTAATTTTCCTGCAATAGTTAATGCTGGATTTAATAGTGACAATCATATTCTCATGTTCCCTGCCGGACTTTGTTCAAGACGTACGAACGGAGTAGTAAAAGATTTGGCATGGACAAAAACATTCATTACGAAAAGTGTTGAAACTCACAGAGACATAGTACCAATACACTTTGGTGGCAGAAATTCGGACTTTTTTTATAATCTTGCCAACTTGTCGAAAAAGATAGGCATAAAATTTAATATTGCAATGCTTTTTCTTGTTGATGAGATGTATAAAAATACTCATAATACTTTTCGCATTACAATAGGTAAGCCTATAAGTTGGCAAACTTTTGATAAAACAAAAACATCAAAGGAATGGGCTCAATTTGTACAGAAAAAGGTTTATGAATTATAGAAGAGAAAAGACGTTATAAAAGAAATAAATTAATATAGAACTTAAAAACCAAGTCATGGAACAAGAGATAATCTCTCCAATAGACAGACAATTGCTGAAAGCCGAGCTTACGCCGGAGCGTCAATTGCGAATGACAAATAAGAGTAATAATGAGATATATGTCATTACTGCTCATAATGCTCCGAATGTAATGAAAGAAATAGGTCGTTTACGTGAGATCGCTTTTCGTGAAGCAGGAGGTGGTACCGGTAAAAGCATGGATATTGATGAGTTTGATACCATGGATAATTGTTATAAACAACTTATTGTATGGAACCCGGAAGCGGAGGAGATAATAGGTGGATATCGTTATTTACTTGGTACAGATGTAGAGATTGATGACAAGGGACAACCTATTCTTGCTACGAGTCATATGTTTTATTTCTCGGAAAAATTTATGAAAGAATACCTTCCTTGCACGATTGAATTGGGACGTTCTTTTGTTTCTTTGGAATATCAAAGTTCAAGAATGGGAGCCAAGAGCCTTTTTGCTTTAGATAATTTGTGGGACGGTCTTGGTGCATTAACGGTTATCATGCCAAATGTAAAATATTTCTTTGGTAAGATGACAATGTATCCATCGTATGTCCGTAAAGGACGTGATATGATATTGTATTTCTTAAAAAAGCATTTTGATGATTCGGACAATCTCATATTGCCGATGAAACCGCTAAAAATTGAAACTTCAGAAGAAGAATTAAAGGCATTGTTTTGTGAGGATTCTTTTAAAAACGATTATCGTATCCTTAATACGGAAATCCGTAAGATGGGATTTAATATTCCACCATTGGTTAATGCATATATGAGCCTCAGCCCGACAATGAAGATGTTTGGTACAGCGATTAATTATGGCTTTGGTGATGTTGAAGAAACAGGCATTCTTATCGCAGTAGATGAAATTCTTGAGGAAAAACGCATTAGACATATAGATTCTTTCATTAAAGAGAATCCTGAGGCTTTAAGAATTACATCCGGTGCCAATAAAATAATATACGAAGACAAGAAATAGGACTTGTTTTACAGAAATGTTTATTTCCATAAAACTCGTATTATTTGCCGGATTGTGTTAATGAGTATCAAATGATAGGCAAACTTATGCCATTTATTTTTTGGTATATATCAAGAGCATATACATCGGTCATACCGCTAATATAGTCAATGACAGCCATTATTCGGGTTTCAAGGTCTTCTGCATCTATTTCATATTGATTGCTTACGCGATTGATAAGTTGTTTAGAGAAAAACTTATTTGGATGGATTGCTGCATCTATCATGACTTCCATTAATGTTTCCATGATTTTGAAGCCGCTCAGTTCAACATCAAGAACGGGTTTGCTGTTGTAAATGTTTTTAACAGACATTTCTGCACACTTTTTATATGCATTTGCTTTTGTCTCGTCAATATGATCAATAAGACAACCTTTGAATGTGCCGTTGAGGATTTCGTTTTCATGTTCTAAGAAAGTTGTTACACATGCGTTCTCAAGAGCACCGATGACACATGCTCGCATGTAAATTACTTTCTCATTGTTGTCTGTTATGTTTTCATCAGCAATTCTTTGTTCTATATGATTCTTCGTTTTTTCATTGAAAAAATTTAGGAGCAAAGTCCTTGTTTCATCAAAAGACAATATTTTAAGTTTATGGGCATCTTCTATGTCCATTATTTCATAGCAAATGTCATCTGCGGCTTCAACTAAATAGACCAAAGGATGACGTACATATTTAATAGGCACGTTTTCCTCAGACAGGCATATTAACCCCATTTCATCGGCAATTCGTTTGAAAATATTGGCTTCGGATGCAAAGAAACCAAATTTCCCATGCTTCGGAGAAGTGTAGGTTGAAGAGAACGGATATTTTACTATAGATGCAAGGGTTGAGTATGTCATGACAAAACCACCTTCGCGACGTCCTTTGAAACGATGTGTCAAGATACGGAATGCGTTGGCATTACCTTCAAAATGTGTAATGTCACTCCAAACATCATCTCTGATACGATTTTTAAGAGAATTCCCTTGCCCTTCTGTGAAAAATGTTTGTATGGCTTTTTCTCCTGAATGACCAAATGGTGGGTTACCCATGTCGTGTGCCAAACAAGCTGTGCTGACAATAGTCCCTATTTGCGGCAGTAGAGAATGTTGCAACTCCGGATGTTTCTTTATTAGTTCATGAGCAACATCATTACCTAAAGACATGCCGACACTCGCTACCTCAAGACTATGTGTAAGTCTGTTGTGTACGAAAATACTACCGGGAAGGGGAAAGACCTGTGTCTTGTTTTGCATACGTCTAAAAGGAGCAGAAAAGATTAATCTGTCGTAGTCTCTTTTAAATTCAGAACGATCATCATGTCTTTCAATGTGTCTTGATTCCTGTCCGAGACGTTTATTTGAGATAAGTTGTTGCCAATACATCATAATTAAAAATATAATGCAATTAATGTAATATAAATCTTTGCGCAAAAGTAATCTAAAAATGGCTAAATTCTTTCATTTTAATTATATAAATTATAATATCTGAATATAAATTGTTATTTTTGCACCTTATTAATATAAGACCAAAATAATATGACAAACGTTAAGATTATAAACAAAGGACATCAGCCCCTGCCGGTTTATGCAACTTCACAGAGTGCCGGAATGGATATCCGTGCGAATATTGACAAATCTATTGTTCTTCATCCAATGGAAAGAAAACTTATTCCAACAGGACTCTTCATGGCTCTTCCTGCCGGTTTTGAGGCTCAAATACGTCCTCGTAGCGGATTGGCCTTAAAGCATGGAATTACTGTGCTAAATTCTCCAGGTACTATAGATGCTGATTATCGTGGAGAAGTTATGGTGCTTCTTGTAAATCTTTCATCTGATGATTTTGTGATAAATGATGGTGAGCGTATCGCACAAATGGTTATTGCGAAGCATGAAACTGTAGAGTTTGTAACAGTAGATCAACTTGATGAGACAGAACGCGGCGCTGGGGGATATGGCCATACCGGAATAAAATAGTTTTGAGCATTGAATATTTCTTGTTAAGGTAATCATTATAAAGCAATTGATGTTAATATAGTAAGTTTAAAAGCGTTATTATACATGATGTTTTCTTCTCCTGTAAAGTCATAAATATTATTGCTTGGTTGAAATGAAAATTAGTATAACACATTTATTTCATTGTTTATTATTAATAACGTTGGTTCTGTCAGGTTGTAGTATCCGCAACGTAAATACAGTTCAGGCGGATATTGATAAATCTTATTTTCCGGTAAAATGTTTGAGTCACAATGACAGCATGTATTTTACAATGTTTTATTATGAGGCTGTGAAACAACAGACACAGGGGAATTATAGTTCGGCATATGAATTTTTACATCATTGTTTAGAGATTAATCCGAATGCTTCTGAAGTGTATTTTATGCTTTCTACTTATGACGGTATATTGAAAGGGGATTCTTTCGCATTGTATGATATGAAAAAAGCGTCTCAATTAAGTCCTGATAATACGGATTATTTGGAACGTTTGGGATTTACTTATATTAAGACAGGTGATATAAAGGGTGCTATATCTGCTTACGAAAAACTTATTAAGAATCTTCCGGAAAGATCAGATGTTCTTGATATGCTAACCAAGTTATATGCGTCACAAAAAGATTATGACCGTATGATAGAGACGATAGAACGCATAGAGACTTTAGAGGGAAGTAGTGAAAATACGACTTTGGCTAAAATGAGAGTATATTCTCTTCAAGGGAAAAAACAAGAAGAGTTGAAAGAACTAAAAAAGATGTCAGAGAAACACCCTAATGATTTGAATTATAGGGTTATGATAGGGAATTGGCTGTTACAGAACGGACAGCCGGATATGGCTTTTAAGGAATATGAATATGTGTTGAATAAAGAACATGATAATTCTTTGGCTCAAATGTCAATGGTAGATTACTATAAAACATCAGGAATGATTTCACAAGCAGATTCTTTACAAGAAATGATGCTTTTAAATGTTAAGACTCCAGCTGATAGTAAAATATCATTAATCCGTCAAATAGTAGATGAAAATGAGAAGTCGGGCGGTGATAGTGCACAAGTGATTTCTTTGTTTAAAAAGATTCTTGCACAACCGCAAAAGACATCTGATATGGCAGAACTTTACGAGGCATATATGACATTGAAACATATGCCCAAAGATTCAATCGCTTTAATACAAGAACTTATATTGAATATAGCTCCGGATAATATAGGTGCGAGGTTGCGACTTTTGCAAACAGAATGGGATAAGAAAAGTTTTGATCGTGTGTTGGATTTGAGCAAGCAAGCAATTGATTATAATCCCGGTGAATTGGCTTTTTATTATTTTGCAGGAATGGCATACGTTCAAATAGGAGATGATGATAATGCTCTTGTAATGTTAAAAAAAGGTCTTGCTCATGTGGATAATGCTTCCAATCCTATATTGGTTTCAGATTCGTATGCAATAATGGGGGATATATTGTTTTCAAAAGAATTAGAGCAACAGGCTTTTTCTGCATATGATAGTTGTCTGCAATGGAAGGATGATAATTATTCGTGTTTGAATAATTATGCTTATTACTTATCAGAAAAAGGGCTGTTATTGGATAAAGCAGAACAAATGAGTTTTCGCACAGTGCAAGCAGAACCGGATAATCCCACCTATTTGGATACATATGCATGGATTTTATTTAAACGTAAAAGATTTAAGGAAGCTCAAGCATATATAGATATGGCATTAGAGCAGGATGGTCTTTCAGATTCTGTAATAATAGAACATGCCGGTGATATATATATAATGAATGGATATACTGATAAGGCTGTTGAATTTTGGGAAAAAGCTTTGAAGTTGTCAGAAAAGAATAATAAATGCTTAATTAAAAAAATCAAACTTAGAAAATATGTTGAAAATAATTAAATATTTGGTTGTCAAATGTGTTATAGTTTTATTTTGTAGTATTGTAGTCTCATGTGCAACCAAACAATCGTTGACTTCCACAGAACAAAACGGTTTACGTATGCCTGACAGCGAGGAAAAGGAGCAAATTAAAATGGACTTTTTAAGAAAAGTCTATGACAACGAAATTTATGCGAAAGGACTTTCTTCGAAAATTAAGTTTTCCATCTCTACAGAAAAAAACGAATTCAATGTTTCTGGTACATTGAGAATGAAGAAGAATGAGGTAATACGTATTCAGTTGACACCAATGGGAATGATTGAAGCAGGACGTATTGAGTTTACTAAGGAATATGTGCTGTTGATTAACCGTCTGAATAAAGAATATGTTAAGGCAAGATATGATCAAATAGATTTCCTAAACAAGAATGGTTTGGATTTTTATTCACTACAAGCATTGTTTTGGAACACTCTTTTTGTTCCGGGTACACAAAGAATGACAGATTCGCTGTTAAAAAGTTTTACTGTCTTATTTCGTGAAAATGAAAACACAGCTTCTTTATCTTTAGTAAAAGATGCTATGACATATCAGTGGACTGTTGATAGAGAAAGCGGATGTGTAAATGCTGTTGAAGCAACATACAATAGTAAAACATATGGTAAAACAATTGTAGAATGTAAGTATGATAATTTTAAACCGTTATGCGGAAAACAGTTCCCGTTGAAGTTGCAGATCCGGTTGCAAAATAATGAAGTGAAATCGGGAGGAACAATGACTTTAGGTATTGTTTCTGGAGATTTTGATACAGATTTAAAATGGGAAACTTTTTCTTCTGTATCTGATAAATACAAAGCTGTTAGTGTGCAGAGTTTGATGAATAGATTATTAGGGTTGTAATATCAATGATGAGAAAATTTATATTGCTTTTAATAGTTGCACTACTGTCTTTCCCTTGTAATGGGCAAATAAAGAAACCACAAAATAAAATTACGCCTAAATCAACGACTAAGACAAAAAAGAAGGCTCGTGTTTCGGATAAAAAGAAAACAA
This sequence comes from Prevotella sp., assembly GCA_051892655.1. GTDB lineage: Bacteria > Bacteroidota > Bacteroidia > Bacteroidales > Bacteroidaceae > Prevotella. The sequence goes on from JBJFGK010000166.1 coordinate 22,170, forward strand.
CAGAGTATTCAAATGCCTCGATAAGCGGGCTTAAAAATCAGCGTGCAAAAGTACAACGTAAAATAAAAGAACAAGAGCGGTTGTTACGAGTAAACAAAGCGGATGTAAAAAAAAGGCTTGAGAATTTATTGGTTATAAACAGTGAAATTAATAAGCATAAAAAATCATTGTATGACATAGAACAAGACATTCTTTCTTTAGATGGAAATATTCAGATGTTACAGAATCAATTAACGACACTTGAAGAGCAACTCAAAGAAAGGAAAGCAAGATATATAAAGTCAATGCAATATATGGCAAGAAATAGAGGCATAGAAGACAAATTGATGTTTGTTTTTAGTGCGAAAAATTTTGCTCAAATGTATAGACGAATGCGTTTTGTACGTGAATATGCAGCCTATCAGAGAGCCCAAGGCGAAATGATAAAAGAAAAGCAGGCTCAAATTGTAGAGAAAAATAAAGAATTGGAAAAGGTAAGAGGAAATAAAAATGTATTGCTTTATAAAGGACGTCAGGAACAAGCGACTCTTAAAGATCAACAGGCTGAACAGCAAAAGGTAGTAAATACTTTACAAAAACAACAAAAAACGATACAGGCCATTATAGACGACCAAAAGAAAAAAGATGCGACTCTAAATGCTCAAATAGATCGTCTTATTGCCCAAGAAGTGGCTAAGGCAAAAGCCCGTGCGGAAGCTGAAGCCCGACGTAAGGCTGCAGAGGCACAGGCTAAAAAAAGACAGGAAGAATTAGCGCGCAAAAAGGCTATGGCGGAAGCAATAGCTAAAGAGAATGCACGAAAGTTAGCAGAAGCAAAAGCCCGTGAAGAAAAAATGAAAGCAGAAGCTCGTGTTGCAGAAAAGAAAAGTGCAGAAGAAAAAGAACGTGCGGAAATAGCTTTGCGTGAGGCCGAAGCTGATCGTGTGGCAATCGAGAGGAAGGCTAAGGCTGATGAGAAGAGACATGAAAATGAAATCGCTAAGGCAAAAAAGCATGCCACAGAAATTATGTCACTGGACAGTGAAGATAGAAAACTTAGTGGAAATTTTGAACGGAATCGTGGACTTTTACCGATGCCTATTACCGGTTCATATCGTATTGTAAGTCATTTTGGACAATACAATGTTGAAGGGTTGAATAATGTAAAGCTTGATAATAAAGGAATAAATATACTTGGCTCGTCAGGAGCAATGGCTCGTTCCATATTTGATGGTGAGGTTAGCGCTGTATTTAGTTTTGGGGGGTCAATGGTTGTTATGGTAAGACATGGTAAATATATATCAGTATATTGTAATTTAAAGTCAGTAAATGTTCATCGTGGGCAACGTGTAAGTACACGTCAGGTCTTAGGTGCAGTTGGTTCAGATAATATTCTTCAATTCCAACTTAGACGTGAAGTCGTAAAACTTAATCCAGAAATATGGCTTGGTAGATAATATATAGGTGTTAGAAAAAGTCGGAAATAACAAGAATTTCAAATAGGGGAATATAAGGTTCTGAAAAATAGGGGAATATATGTCATTTTAACATGTAAAAAATATCATGTAAAATTATTCTTTGTAGGAAAAAAACATTAATTTTGCGAAATAATAAAAGCATGCTAATATGGATGATGATATTAGGATAATTATCAGTGGAGGTGGAACTGGAGGGCATATATTTCCGGCAATATCTATAGCTAATGCCATTAGGGAGAAATGTCCCCAAGCACATATTTTATTTGTTGGAGCATTGGGGCGTATGGAAATGCAACGTGTTCCAAATGCCGGTTATGAGATAAAAGGTTTGCCTATTTGTGGTTTTGATAGGAAAAATATTTTAAGAAATATAAAAGTACTATATAAAATATGGAAGAGCCAGCGTCTTGCAAAAAAAATAATAAAAGACTTTAGACCGATGGCCGCCGTTGGTGTTGGCGGATATGCAAGTGGCCCTACGTTAAATGAATGTGCAAAAGCTAAAATACCTTGTCTTATTCAAGAACAAAATTCTTATGCCGGAGTTACAAATAAATTGCTTTCTAAAAAGGCAAACAAGATATGTGTGGCATATGATGGTATGGAAAGATTTTTCCCGGCTGAGAAAATAATCAAAACGGGAAATCCTGTAAGGCAAAATTTATTAGAAACTTCGTTGTCTAAAGAAGAAGCAATTGCGTCTTTAGGTTTACAACCACATAAAAAAACGATTCTTTTTGTTGGCGGAAGTCTCGGTGCCAGAACAATTAATGAAAGCGTTTTGAAACATATAAATGAGATAAAAACATCAGATGTTCAACTTATATGGCAAACAGGGAAATATTATTATGATTCCGTTATGAATAGAATAAAGGAATATGGTGAATTGCCTATGTTGAAAGTGATGGATTTTATATCGGATATGGGTGCGGCTTATAAAGCTGCTGATTTGGTTATAAGTAGGGCAGGGGCAAGTAGCATATCAGAATTCTGCTTGATAGGTAAACCCGTAATTCTTGTACCCTCTCCAAATGTTGCAGAGGATCATCAGACTAAAAACGCGTTGGCTCTTGTGGACAAAGATGCAGCTTTGTATGTTAAAGATGGCGAAGCTGAAGAACATTTGATAAAATTGGCAATAGAGACAGTCAAAGACAATGTACGTTTGGGACAGCTTAGTGATAATATAAAACAATTGGCATTCCCTGATTCCTCTTCGGTCATAGCCGATGAGGTGTTGAAATTGGCGAAAAAAGATTAGTGGTAAATATGGAATTAAGAGATATAAAATCTGTATATTTTGTTGGAGCCGGTGGTATTGGAATGAGTGCTATCGCTCGTTATTTTATGCATGTTGGTGTTTTTGTTGCCGGTTATGATAAAACACAAACAGAACTCACTTTATGTCTTGAAAAAGAAGGCATGATTATACACTATGAGGAAAACATAGAAGACATTCCGACTATTTGTAAACGTCCCGAATCTACATTGGTAATTTATACTCCGGCAATACCTGCAGACAATAAAGAACTTGTGTATTTTAAAAATAATGGTTTTGATGTCGAAAAGAGAGCACAAGTGTTGGGTCTGCTTACTCGGGCAAATAAAGGACTGTGTGTCGCAGGAACACACGGTAAAACGTCAACATCTACAATGTGTGCTCATATAATGAATCAGAGCCATTTGGGTTGTAGTGCCTTTCTTGGTGGAATTTCAAAGAATTTCAAGACCAATCATCTTCTTAATTCTAATAGTGATTATGTTGTTATTGAGGCTGATGAGTTCGATAGAAGCTTTCATTGGTTGCGTCCATGGATTAGTGTTATAACCTCAACCGATCCGGATCATTTGGATATATATGGAACAAAAGATGCTTATCTTGAGAGTTTTAAATACTATTCAACGTTAATACAGCCCGGTGGAGCCTTGATAATTCATACCGATTTAGAGATGATTCCTGATGTTCAAGAGGGTGTAACGGTTTATGAGTATAGTCAAGATAAAGGTGATTTTCATGCGGAAAATATTATAATAGCAAATGGAGAGATTGTTTTTGATTTTATATCTCCAATAGAAAATGTCAAAGGAATAAGTCTTGGACAACCGATACCTATAAATATAGAAAATGGAATCGCAGCTATGGCTATGGCTCAACTTTGTGGTTGCAGCCCGGAAGAATTAAGATGCGGGATGATGACTTATTGTGGTGTGGACCGTCGGTTTGATTTCAAAATAAAGAAAGATAACATCGTCTTTTTAAGTGATTATGCGCATCATCCTAAAGAGATCTATCAAAGTGTAAAAAGTATTAGAGAATTGTATAAAGATAAGAGAATAACAGCCATTTTTCAACCGCATCTTTATACAAGGACAAGGGACTTCTATAAAGATTTTGCGGATAGCTTAAGTATGCTTGATGAAGTCGTTTTGTGTGATATATATCCGGCAAGAGAGAAACCTATACATGGTGTTACATCTCAACTCATTTATGATAATTTAAAAGCTGGTGTTGAAAAGCATTTAGTCCATAAAGAGAATATTATAGATTTTGTGCGCGATAATAGATTTGAAGTGTTAGTTGTGCTTGGTGCCGGTGATATAGACACATATGTACCACAGATAGAAAACGAACTTGTAAAAAAGTATCTTATAGATGAATAGAAGACTGAAAAAGTTTTTGTTGGTTGTACTCAATATTGTATTGGCAATATACCTTCTTATGGCTGTTACTTCTTTTAACAACCCTAAGGAAACACATCCTATATGTACAGATGTAAAAATCTGTATAGAGGATGAGAGTACAAATGGCTTTCTCAGCAAAGATGAGGTTAAGAAGATACTTGAAAAAAACAGATTATATCCGGGCAAGAAAAAGATGATAAACATAAATCCTCGTGATATAGAAGATTGTCTTAAAGCAAGTCCTTTTGTAAATACGGCCCAATGTTATAAGACCGGAGATGGCAAGGTATATATAGGTATTACTCAGAGACTTCCTATAGTGCGTATTAAAAACCAACGTGGAGATGACTATTATCTTGATGATCATGGAGGAATAATGCCTAATTCAAAATATACATCAGACTTGATTATTGCAACGGGTAATATCAATGCGTGGTATGCTCGAAATTATCTTGCTACTCTGGCTATTGAACTTATGGAAGATGATTTCTGGAAAAACCAGATCGTACAGATTAATATATTACCTGATTTAGGCGTAGAATTGGTACCTCGTGTCGGCGAGCATATCGTTTACCTTGGACGTTTGCCTCAGACAAATTATAAAAATAAAAGAAAAGAATTAATCAAGAACTTTATAAAAAATAAGACAGAAAGACTTGAGACTTTCTATAAATATGGATTGAACAAAGCCGGTTGGAACAAATACTATTATATTAATATAGAATTTGACAACCAGATTATATGTAAGAAGAAAGAGCTTCATTAATAATTAAAATAAAGAATAGATATATGGCAGCAAAGGAATTTATTGTAGCGATAGAGTTGGGCTCATCAAAAGTGGTCGGTGTGGCAGGTCGAAAGAATATTGATGGGAGCATCTCTGTACTTGCGGTAGTTAAGGAAGATTCATCATCTTTTATACGTAAAGGTATTATATATAATATAAATCAGACAGTCCAATGTATATCAAATATTGTAAAGAAATTATCTTTGGCCTTGAAAGCTGAGATAGCTAAGGTTTATGTAGGTGTAGGTGGACAGTCTATCAGATGCATGAGAAATGTTATTGGAAAAGATTTGCCTTTAGATACAGTGGTTAGTCAGGAAATTGTCGATGAGATTATGGAAATGAATCGTAATGTGATATATCCTGATCAGGAAATACTTGATGCTGCCACACAAGAATATAAATTGGATAATGACATGCAAATAGACCCTGTTGGTATACAATGTAATAGACTTGAGGGTAATTTCTTGAATATATTATGGAGAAAATCTTTTTATCGTAATCTAAATAAATGTTTCGATACTGCCAATGTTGCCATTGCAGAGATGTATCTTGCGCCTTTGGCTCTAGCAGACAGCATATTGACAGATGCCGAGAAGCGTTCCGGATGTGTTCTTGTTGATTTAGGTGCAGATACAACAACCGTATCTGTATATTATAAAAATATATTACGTCATCTTTCTGTTATACCTCTTGGCGGTAGCAATGTGACAAAGGATTTGGCTTCTCTTCAGATTGATGATGCTGTAGCTGAGAACATGAAACTCAGATATGGTAGCGCATATACTGAAAACAATGAAATTGACACTACAATGATGCTGTCGTTAGATGAAGACCGCAGTATAGAATATCGTAAATTTATTGATATTGTCGAAGGACGTGTCCAAGAGATAATTGAAAATGTATGGAATCAAGTGCCTGATGAATATTCAGATAAATTGTTGGGTGGATTGATTCTTACAGGCGGTGGCTCTAATATGAAGAATATAGTGAAAGCATTTAGAACATATACTCATATAGATAAAATAAGAATAGCAAAATCCGTAATTCATAATATTACCTCTTCTAACCAAGATATTATGGTTAATAATGGTATGATGAATACTGTGCTTGGTCTTCTTGCCAAAGGTAATATGAATTGCGCAGGAGATGAGGCGCATGGAAACGCCGATCTTTTTGATGGGAACAAACCGGCAAAGGTCGCTCCAACAACGGCAGAACTTCACCAGAATCCTCGAAATCCAAGTGAAGTCGGCAGTGGTGTTGTTATGACAGAAGCAGAAAAGGAACTACGTAGAAAAGCGACAGAAGAGGCAGAAAGACGCAAAGCTGAAGATCCAGCACGTATTGAAGAAGAGCAGAAACGTCAAGATAATGGTGTAAGAAATCATGTTAAAAAGCTAAAAAGCTTTTTGGAAAAGCTTATACAAGCAGACGATGAATAAAATCTAATATGATTTGCTTTTAAGTTTTTAATAAGATAAAATAATATAACAGATATGGCTGATTCAAATGGTATTTTTGATTTCGGTGAACCTGAAAAGGAAAAAAGTATAATTAAGGTTATCGGAGTCGGTGGTGGTGGCGGTAATGCCGTAAATCATATGTATAAGGAAGGAATACACGATGTATCCTTTGTGCTTTGTAATACAGATAATCAAGCATTAAATGATTCTCCTGTTCCTGTACACCTGCAATTGGGAAAAGAAGGACTTGGTGCCGGCAATCAACCGGAGAAGGCACGCTTGGCAGCAGAAGAAAGTATAGAAGATGTTAAAGCTATGCTTAACGATGGAACTAAAATGGTTTTCATCACTGCTGGTATGGGTGGCGGAACCGGCACAGGCGCTGCTCCTGTTATAGCACGTGTTTCAAAAGAAATGGGAATACTTACTGTTGGTATCGTTACAATACCTTTCCGGTTTGAAGGCCCTAAAAAAATAGATCAAGCACTTGCCGGAGTTGAGGAAATGTCAAAACATGTAGATGCCTTGTTGGTAATAAACAATGAGCGTTTGCGTGAGATATATCCGGAACTGTCTATTCTTGATGCTTTTGGTAAGGCAGATGATACATTGAGTGTGGCCGCTAAAAGTATAGCTGAGATTATTACGGTTCATGGTCTTATGAATCTTGACTTCAATGATGTAAAGACAATTCTTAAAGATGGCGGCGTAGCAATAATGAGTACAGGTTATGGCAAAGGCGACGGACGTTTGAAAATGGCAATCGATGACGCTCTTAATTCTCCTTTGCTTAATGATAATGATATATTCAATTCCAAGAAGATACTCATCAACATATCATTCTGTAGCAGAAATGATGATGTTACAGGAACCGGACTGATGATGGAAGAAATGACTGATCTTCATGAATTCATGGCGAAATTCGGCAATGACTTTATCTTTAAATGGGGACTTGCTACAGATGATGAGTTAGGAGATCAGGTTAAAGTCACAATTCTTGCAACCGGATTTGGCGTGGAAGATGTTGACGGAATGGATAATCACTTTGCAAAACATACTCAAGAAGAGAACGAGCGTAGGGCGGAGGAAGAAGAGAAAGAAGCTGAAAACCGGGCAAAACGTGAACGTTATTATGGGCATGATGGTGATACAACGAAATATAAACGCCGTCCGCATATCTTCTTGTTCAAGGCAGACGACCTTGATAATGATGATGTAATATCTGCTGTTGATGCAACTCCGACGTATAAACGCACACGTCAAGAACTTGAAACGATAAAGAATCAGGCTCAGGGAAAGGCTGTTGCGGACAATGATGATAACAATATACAAGGTCGAATTACATTTTTATGATAAGTAATTTAATAATATATAACTATGGCTTTATTTGATACAATCAGCAATGATATTAAGGAGGCAATGAAAGCTCGTGACAAGGTGCGTCTTGATACTTTACGCAATATTAAGAAAGTGTTTATTGAGGCTAAGACTGCGCCCGGAGCCAATGATGTCCTTGAAGATAGCGATGCAATGAAAATATTGGCAAAGTTGGCAAAGCAGGGAAAAGAGTCTGCCGAGACATATATTCAACAAAACAGACAAGACCTTGCGGATGCGGAACTTTCCCAAGTCGCTGTTATAGAGGAGTATCTTCCTAAGCAAATGTCTGAAACTGAAATTGAAGAAACACTAAAAAGAATAATTGAAAGTACCGGTGCTCAGGGAATGAAAGATATGGGCAAGGTTATGGGAATGGCTACCAAGCAGATGGCGGGAATGGCAGATGGGCGTGTCATTTCGGCAATTGTGAAGAGGTTGCTTTCCTGATTTTTCTTTTTAACGACAAATCCCACATAAAATTTATGTGGGATTTGTTGTTTTAATGATATTAATTATTGGATTTCAATTCTCCTTTGAGCTTTGTTTTCATCTTCTTTTGAGTATTTGGGAAGATGTATTGTCAGCACTCCGTCGTCCACTTTTGCTGAAATTCTCTCTTTGTCAACATTGTCAGGCAACACGTATGATTGCTGATAGTTTGAATATGAGAACTCACGACGTAGATAGTGCTCTTTCTTGTTCTCGTCCTTGTGCTCCAATTTGTTTTCTATTGCAATGTCGAGATTGCCATTTCCGTTGATGTTTATTCTGCAAAATTCTTTCTTGATACCCGGTACAGCTATCTCCATAGTGTACTCGTTGGCATTTTCTTTTACGTTTACGGCAGGTGCTGTCGTGTTTGCAAATGGCATCCATTCGTTGCTAAAGAAATTATCAAACATGGTTGGGAACCAATCTTTACTCATTACTGGTAACATAACAAAACCTCCTATAATTTAATTGTTATTATTTATGTTGTTTCGGCCTATATTCATTAGGCCTTTCATCTAATATGAAAGCAATGTTTGTGCCTAAACATTATTTGTTCGTATTTGTCTGTTTTTCAATGTCAAATTGTCGGTAAAGGTTAATTATTTTTACTTTTGCCGACAATCTGTCAATATATTGACAGTAATTTTTTAGGTTTTTTCGGCGCTATTGTAATATTATATACTGTTTTTGTAATATTTTACACTGTGATTGTAAGAACGATTAAGTATTTTTGCAAAATAGTTTTGTTAAATACAATATTAATGTAGCTATATTTGTAATAAATCATACAAAGTCTAAACATTTTTATTATTAATACCATGAAGATACATCAAATCATCAAGTCTTTAATTCCTTTGTTTTCGTTTTTAATGGTTTCATCCTCGTATGCCCAAATACAGAGCAGTCAGTGGAGTGGTCTCGTAGGTTTCGCTAATTATAATGATATGAGAAACGGTATTACCGGCGGATATGGAGGAGAGGTTGTAAGAGTGTCAAATCGTGCAGATTTCACTACTTATGTCGGTGATAATATTCCTCGTGTCGTAATATTGGAAGGCCGTCTTGAGGGAACGGGTGTAGACCGTGAGAAAGATATCATTTCAGTGGGCTCAAATAAGACTATTGTCGGTGCCGGTTCCGGAGCAACACTTTATGGAATAGGACTTGATATCAACACGAAAGAGAATATCATTATCCGTAATCTTACAATCTTTGATGCAGATCCCGATGCCATAGCTTGCCGCAACGCACATCATATATGGGTAGATCATTGCGACTTGTCAAGTGAACACGATAATACTAAAGAGGATTGGGACGGTTTGCTTGACTTTACTATCGGTAGCAGTTACCTTACGGCGTCATGGAACAAGTTTCATGACCATGACAAAGTGTCTGTTTGCAATAGTGGTACGATGCACTATGAGGATAATGGCAAGATTCGTTTGACTTATCATCATAATAGTTTTATCAGTACAACCCAGCGTAATCCGAGAGTTGGTTATGGTCTTGGACATGTGTTCAATAACTATTATGAAGATATATCAAGTTATTGTATCGGTACGCACACGCAGGCAAAGGTGATGTCGGAGAATAATTATTTCTCTTCAAATGCCAACAACCCGTTCCAACAGATGTATTCTGCGGTCCCCTATGATGCTTCTTATGGCGAGATAGGCGAGAGCGGTAGCTACTTTTCCACGAGTATAGGTTCCTCTGTCCTTAACCAACCGACAGGTACAACCTTTATTCCGGCGGCTTATTATTCATATGACAAAGTGCTTGATAATGCTACAACGGTTAAAGACATAATTGCCAATAATGCCGGTCCTAAGGAAGGAATAGAGAAAGAGGCTATTCTGTGGCCGGGTAATGGTGCCATTGACATCAGTTGTGATGCCCGTTTGTTGTGGGGGCCATTAGAGAACGTATCAAAGACACTTGTTTATGTGGGTAAAGATCCTGACAATCTTGTTTATGACGAGAGTGCTTCGAGTATAGGAGCTACGCCCGGACAAATACAGTTAGATGAAAACACTACGTATTATTGGCGTGTAAAAACCGTGTTCAACGATGACAGTGAGTATGAAACTCCGTTATATTGTTTTACAACGGCAGATAATAAGGCTTCAAAACCTTATCCTGTTGATGGTGAGACCAACGCCCAGCTGCGTGAAGCAGTAGCCGAGAAGAGTTCATGTGGGCCGATGACACTCAAATGGCGTCCCGCTTTTGATGCTAAGGAATATAATGTCTATATCTCAGAACCTGACGGGGATTCGCCCGTCCACTTCTTGGGTACAACAACTTCTACATCGTTGAAACCTGATTATCTCCGTTTTGGCAGCAAATATGTATGGAGGGTAGATGTTGTCAAGTCAGATGAAAGTGTCGTGACAGGTGATGAGTGGTCGTTTTCATCGCCTACGGTTTTCGTAAACGAAGGAAAGACAGAGGCCGAAGACCTGATAAGAAACGCTTATGTGTATAAAGAATATTCCGATGGCTCATGGTATGTATCCTCAAATAATTATGCTACAGTAGGCGAGGCAGGTCCCGGCTCCTTAAATGGTATATGGAACGGGCCTGACGGAAAGTGCACTATGAGTCTTACATACTGGAATGAAACAAGTGGGGCTGCCGGTTTCTATCTCTTTGTCAATGATGAGCAGATAGAAACATGGCGTGGAGACAAACAATCCTACGCAATGGTAACCCATACTGCCGCACAACAGGTAACGCTGAAAAAGGGTGACCTTGTCAGAGCAGATTTTTATGTTGACGGCAAGATGCGTTGTCGTATTGACTATCTTAATATTACAGTTGATGAAATATCAAGTGGAATAAGTGAAAGCTTGGCTGATACATCTGATGAAAAGCCCGCTCCTATCTACGATTTAATGGGAAGAAAAGTGAATGTCTTGCAGCCTGGACGTATATATATATGTAAGGGAAAGAAGTTTGTAAGTAAATAAGAGTTGCAGGCTTGATATGGAGCAGCCGTAACTATGCTGTTTCCGAGTTGTAACTATGCCACTTTCATTGCGTAACCATGCTGTTTCCAATACTAAAACAGCATGGTTATTTATATTATGTCACATGTTGAACAATTCTTTTAATACGTCTGTTGACTTGATTTCAGGTAGTGTGGGAATGTGTATGTGATAGTAAGCCATGATAATGTCTAACAGGTGGTTGCGTTCAGTACGTGACATTCTGAAAAGATGCATTGTCGGATAATTCATTCTGAGCATCGTTCTGATGCGTATCGCCTCTTCCGGCGGTAACCGGTCATGATGAAGAGGAGCGTTTTTGCAGAAATTTCCTGAACGCATGTCAAACCAACTGCCGTCCTCATAATCGTTGACATTGGGATAAAAACCGAGAAACTTGGACATTCTCATCATAAACACCAGATGAAAGTTGGCTGCCGGCTTGGTGCAACTGTCAAGCCAGCGTATGCTGTTCTCAATATAATTGAACGCTATCTCGTCTGTATCCTCGTTATGGGCTATGCCGCGTATGAACTCCGCTATAAAGAGAGCCGTTGAAAGTTTGTATGGCTCGAATGGTATAGATATGAACGGCACGGCAATATGAACATCTTTTATATGCTGCAAATTGGATTTCGGACGTTCGTCAATAACCAGATCGAGAATGAAAAGGGGCTGGAAATACTGTTTTTTCAGGCGTGCTTTTGACGACTGTGATATGCGCATTATACACGAGATACGCCCGCGACAAGACGTCAGCAGGTCCACAATCAACTTTGAATCTCCATATTTGAGAGTGTGAAGAACAATAGCACGTGTCTTAATTTGCATGATTGCAAAATTAAACAAAAATCATTAATATGGAAAAAAAAGCAAGAAATGTTTGGATAATAAGAATAAATGCCTTACCTTTGCACCGCAAAACACCTCAAGGTCCCTTCGTCTATCGGCTAGGACGAGAGATTTTCATTCTCTAAAGAGGAGTTCGACTCTCCTAGGGACTACCAACAATCACTCATTATCTGCGCAGTGATGCGCTAACAAGGCCGGCAAGCATCGGCTGAGGGGAAAGATAATAGAGGTTTTGGCTTTAAAGCCGAAATACAAAGGGCAACATCAATGTATAAGACCCCATTTATTTAATCATTAAATCATTTAATTAAGAAAATGGCAAATCACAAATCTTCTCTTAAGAGAATCCGTCAGGACAAAAAAAGAAACTTGCACAACAGATACTATGCAAAGACAATGCGTAACGCTGTGCGTAAATTGCGTGCAATGACAGACAAAGATGAGGCTATAAAGCTCTATCCGACAGTGCAAAAGATGCTTGATAAGTTGGCAAAAACCAATATTATCCACAAAAATAAGGCTGCGAACTTGAAGTCAAGTTTGTGTGCACATATAAAAAAACTCGGATAACACGAATTTATAAATAAGATACAGAAAGGCTGTTGACTAAATGTCGCAGCCTTTTTCGTTATTCCGAATATTGCGTTTATGCTCGAAAACAATGCTGGAGGTTATTGGCATACATCGTTTTATGTTAAATAAATTCTTTTATAAATGATATAAAAATCTTATATTTGCAGACAAAACAGATAATTATTTAAGATGAAAAAATTATTATTCGCTTTTATTCTTTGCATATATCATGTGATATCAAATGCGGCACCTGTATATCCGGGTCAGTGGCAGAATATAGTTCTTGCCGACGGGACGACTGTTCGGGCAGAATTTGTAGGTGATGAGTGTTGCTCATATTACCGTTCTGGTGACGGACGTTGCTTTTCCTTTAATGATGAAGCCCGGTATTTTGAACAAGTTTCGATAGAGTCGCTTATTCAGAAAACTGCTACCATGCGCACATCCATGATTGAATCAAGAGGTGTAAACAGAACTTCTAACCTGACAAAATCAGCAACTGCAAAGTCAACAGAGATTATTGGAAATCGTAAAGGGCTTGTAATACTTGTACAATTCCAAGACGTGAGATTTGAAGAAGGTCACGACCTTGTCCTATATAACAGAATACTTAACGAAGAAGGCTTTGTTGATGAAGAAAAAGGGTTTGTCAATAGTGTCAGAGACTACTTCCATGCACAGAGTAGCGGACAGTTTGACCTTGAATTTGATATATACGGCCCCTATACAACATCTGAAAACATGGCGTTTTATGGCGCAAATAGCGGCACAGATAATTGGAATTCTAAAAATGTGGCGCAAATGATCTATGATGCATGTGCAGCATTTGACTCTGAAATAGATTTCTCTAAATATGATTGGGACGGAGACGGATATGTTGATCAAGTATTTATTCTGTTTGCAGGTCAAGGAGAAAATTTTGACAAGACAAATACTGATGCCATTTGGCCACATGAATGGCAACTCTATTCGGCTTCAGGTGGAACATTGTTACCTGTCTTTGACGGTGTCAGAGTCAATACTTATGGTTGTAGTTGCGAGTTGGGAGTGTCAAAAAATATTGACGGCATAGGAACTTTCTGCCATGAATTCAGCCACTGTTTAGGATTGCCGGATATGTATGATACGTCCGGTTCCGGACACTATGATATGAGCCGTTGGTCGGTAATGGCCACCGGATGCTACATTTCCAATGGTTTCAGACCTTGCAATTACACTTCTTACGAAAGGATGTATGCAGGTTGGGAGCAGCCGGTTGAATTGAAAGACGACTGCCGTATAACCGGAATGAAAGCTTTGGGTGATGGTGGAGTCTCATATATAATATATAACGATGCCGTCCCGACGGAATATTTTCTTTTGGAAAACCGTCAAAAGGTAGGCTGCGATGCAGGTATTTATGGCACGGGACTGCTTGTTATACATGTTGATTATGATGCTGCATTGTGGGCTTCTAATAAAATTAATGCCTCATCTACATCACATTGTTATGTCGTTCCTGCTGATAATGATTATGCTTCTAATTCCGCAACTAATATAAAAGGCGACACCTATCCCTATATTAATACCTCTGAAGATGTTACAATAACAAATGATAGTTTTTCAGCTACTTCTTTGCCAGCTGCGGAGTGGTATCATGAGGATTCTGAGGGGAAGAAATACATAAATAAACCGATTACCCAAATAACAAATAATGCAGATGGCACAGTTTCGTTTGTCTTTGGAAATCCGGAACCTTCCACATCTATAAAAGATATATTGTCAGATGAGATAAAGAACGACAATCGCATCTATTCAATAGATGGTACTTATCTTGGTACGGATATAAGTAAGCTCGATAAAGGATTGTATATAATAGGTGGAAAGAAAATGGTAAGATAATAAGAAAATGCTATTATAACAATTAAGCAGGGAAATATCAATGTGAATATTTCCCTGCTTATTGTTTTTATCGTCTGTTAATATTTTTGCTGAAAGCAAAAACACTATGCGTCAATATTTGCATAAGTGGCGTTCTGTTCGATAAACAGTCTTCGCGGCTCGACATCATCTCCCATTAACATTGAGAATATTTCATCGGCTTCAGCCGCATTCTCTATCGTTACTTGCTTGAGTAGACGTGTTTCCGGGTTCATTGTAGTGTCCCACAACTGTTCCGGATTCATTTCGCCAAGACCTTTGTATCTTTGAGTATGTATGCTCTTGCCGTCTTCAACGCCATTGCCGTATTTGTCAAGGAATGCCTGTCTCTGCTGGTCTGTATAGCAGTATTCCTTTACTTTGTTTTTGTAAGTGCATAAATAGAGCGGCGGTGTCGCAATATATAGGTGTCCGTCTTGGATAACCTTTGGCATAAAGCGGTAAAACAATGTCATTATGAGGGTGTCAATATGGGAACCATCGACATCGGCGTCGGTCATTATTATTATTTTGTCATAACGTAGCTTGTCAATGTTCGCCTCTTTGTCTCCTTCTCCGTCTACGCCAAAACGTACTCCTATACTTTGTATGATGTTCATTACAGACTCGCTCTCAAAGACTTTGTGCCACATGACTTTTTCTACATTAAGAATCTTACCTCTAAGAGGGAGTATGGCTTGGGTAAATCTGTCTCGTCCTTGTTTTGCAGAACCTCCTGCCGAGTCTCCCTCGACAAGGAATATCTCACATTCTTTAGGATCTTTGTTTGAACAGTCGGCTAATTTACCCGGTAATCCGCCACCGGTCATTGGATTTTTCCTTTGTACGCTTTCACGTGCTTTGCGTGCAGCGATACGTGCGGTGGCTGCCAAAATCACTTTGTCACATATTTGCTTGGCTTCTTTGGGGTGCTCTTCCAGATAATATGTAAGAGCTTCTGATACCGCTTGCCTTACTGCGCCTGTCACTTCACTGTTGCCGAGTTTGGTTTTTGTCTGTCCTTCAAACTGTGGCTCGGCAACTTTGATTGATATTACAGACGTAAGACCTTCGCGAAAATCTTCTCCCGCAATCTCAATTTTGGCTTTCTCGATCTGTTTTGATATTACAGGGTCATTGTCGGCATATTTCTTTAGTGTGCTTGTGAGAGCCATACGGAATCCCACCAAGTGCGTACCGCCTTCAATCGTGTTGATATTGTTGACAGAAGAATGTAT
>JBJFGK010000167.1:0-8878 GCA_051892655.1 Prevotella sp.
AGTGCAAAGGATTTGTCGATAGAAGATGTTACGTCCGGACTGCGTGCCAAAAGGATGAACGCTGTCACTCCTCTTGCTGATGGCGAGAGCTATGCTGTGCTGAAAGACTATAAAAAGATAATACAATATTCTTTCAAAACGGGTAAACAGACAGCCTTACTTTTTGATGCTGATGCCACAATAGGCGAGAAAGTCGATAATATTGACGGCTTTATCATGAGTCCGGATGGCACAAAAATGCTTATACAGACTAAGACCGAGTGGATATATCGCCGTTCTTTTAAGGCCGTGTATTATATTTACAATATTGGGGATCGTAAAATGGAACGTCTTTCAGACGGTGGTCCGCAACAATCGCCGGTATGGTCGCCAGATGGAAAAAACGTGGCTTTTGTGAGAGATAATAATATTTTTATAGTGAAGCTGCTTTACGGTAATGCCGAAACACAGGTTACCAAAGACGGAAAACGCAACGAAGTGATTAACGGCATACCGGACTGGGTCAACGAAGAGGAGTTTGGGCTGAATACGGCAATGGCCTTTAATGCAGATGCGACTATGCTTTGCTGGATACGTTATGACGAAACAGATGTCTCTGTCTATTCGTTGGAAAGATATAAGGGCATGAATCCGGAACATAGTGAATATGCAACATATCCCGGAATATATACATATAAATATCCCAAAGCGGGGGAGAGAAATTCCAAAGTGTCTTTGCTCAGTTATGATATAAAGGCGCGGCAGACCCGTACCATGCAGCTTGACATGGAAACAGATAGCTATATACCGAGACTCATACCGACGGTATCCGCTGATATGATGCTCGTATGTACCATGAACAGACATCAGGATGATTTGCGTATTTACTCCGCAAATCCGAGAAGTACGGTATGTCGTATGCTTATAAAGGAGAGTGTTCCAAAGTATGTAAAGGAAGAAGTGCTTGAAGGTATCTTGGTTACGTCTTCTCATATCGTATTGCCGAGCGACCGTTCCGGTTTCATGCAGTTGTATCTTTATGGTCTCAATGGTCAGATGCAGCGTAAACTGACTCCCGATGGCAAGGATGTGACCGATGTATATGCTTATGATGAACAGACAGACAAGGTTTTCTATCAGTCTGTTGGTGATGTTCCGATGAAACGTGTTGTTTGTTCGACTGACAAAAACGGAAAAACCATAGTGCTGTCTGACCGACAAGGCTGGAACAGAGCGGTATTTAGCAACGGCTGCAAATATTTCTTGTGTGAGTGGAGTGACCGGAATACACCTTTTGTGTATGATATTTATTCGTCAGTAGGTAAAAGATTGTGCCACGTTACAGACAATGCAGAGCTTGTAGAAAAGCTTTCCGCCTATAATCTGTCTGATAGAGAGTTCTTCTCATTTACCACTTCAGAGAATGTCACTCTCAACGGCATGATGATAAAACCTGCAGATTTTGACCCCTCTAAGAAGTATCCTGTTATTATATGGACTTATGGCGGACCCGGCAATCAGCAGGTTATTGACTCTTGGTCTATGGGTTCGATTGGACAGGGAACATTGTTTGACCACTATTTTGTGCAGCACGGCTTTATTGTGGTTTGTGTCGATGGTCGTGGAACAGGCGGTCGAGGAGCCGAATTTGAGAAATCTATCTATATGAAAATAGGTGTTCTTGAGGCCAAAGACCAAGTGGAGACAGCCCGATATCTGTCGTCTCTGGCTTATATCGACAAAGATAACATCGGAATATGGGGCTGGAGCTATGGCGGTTTCAATACATTGATGAGCATGAGTGAGGGTAGTGGTATCTTCAAAGCCGGCGTAGCGGTTGCGCCGCCAACAGATTGGCGATTTTATGATACCATATATACAGAGCGTTACATGCGTACTCCGAAAGAAAATCCTGCCGGTTATGCTGACAATCCTGTAACTCGTGCGGACAAATTAAACGGCAGATTGCTTATATGTCACGGACTTGCAGATGATAATGTGCATCCGCAAAACACGTTTGAATATACGGAAGCATTGGTACAAGCCGACAAAGACTTCAAGATGAATATATATACCAATCGCAATCATAGTATATATGGTGGCAATACACGCAAACATCTGTTGCGTCAGATAGCCGGTTTCTTTTTTGATAATCTGAAATAATCAACCATAAACAATATGAAAAGAACAACTTTAGTCAGTATCGCTGCCTCGTTGGCGGCAATGATGTCTCTTGCCGCATCGGCACAGAGCGTGGTGGTAACAGTTGCCAACAAGGAAGCTAATCAGAGACAGGAACTCGTAAGCGTTGATACAAAGACCATAAAAGAAAAACTTGGTCTGAAAAAAGGCGAGACTTTCATTGTCAAAAATCCACTCGGACAACAGGTAACATATCAGATTACCTATGACAACCAACTCATTTTTGATGCAAGTGTGCGCCCGAAAGGTAAAGCGGAGTTTACTATTACTAAAGGCACACCGCGCGAAATGAAGACCGTTGTATGTGGAAAACAATATCCGGAACGTGTGGATGACATTGCTTGGGAAAATGATCGTACGGCTTATCGTCTATATGGACCGGCGTTACAACGTAACGGAGAGAGAGCGTTCGGTATTGATGTGTGGGTTAAAAATACTCCCGACCTTGAAGTTGACAAGCGTTATGTAACCGAATTGTCCAATCATCCGAAAATTGAAACCCTGAAAAAGGAAGGCAAAACAGAAGAGGCGAAAGAGCTGGAAGAGTTGACTACATACCATTATGATCATGGCTACGGTCTTGATTGCTACAAAGTAGGTCCGACACTCGGATGCGGCGCACCGGCATTAATGCATGACGGAAAACTGATATTGCCTTATTGTTACAAGACATATAGGATTCTTGACAATGGACCTTTGCGTTTCACGGTAGAGTTAGAGTACAATCCGGTTGCCATTGGCAGTGATAGCAATGTTGTAGAACATCGTATCGTTAGTCTTGACAAAGGAAGCAACTTCAACAAGATGACAGTTTGGTACGACGGACTCACTGCTCCCTGCGATATGGCTGCAGGAGTTGTGATTCATAGTGAAGATACTGAAAGTGTTTCACTTGGTGATGACTACGTTTTATATGCTGATCCGACAGACAATCCGGCAGGACAGAACTTCCAGATATATGTAGGAGCAATATTCCCCAATGGTGTTAAGGCAACTCAAAAACTCATGAATGACAATCCTACCAACGGCAATGCAGGTCATGCTCTTGGCATTATAACATATCAGCCGGGCGAAAAATACACTTATTATTTCGGTTCTGCATGGAGCAAAAACGATGTTCGCACTTTCAGTGAATGGGTATTACGGTCGAAATATTCTTTGAATGCATTGCGTAATCCGCTTGAAGTACAAGTCAAGTAATATTAAGCGGATACAACTATGAATATACATAAATAAAATAACTTTGCTATTAAGCATTTTAAAAGAGGCACTTTACGGTTGTAAAATGCCTCTTTTTCATTTCTATAATGTAACGTCTAATTTGTTAACAACAACTTTGCAGTTTTACTTGTATAACAAATACTCTTCACAAATACTACTTTGACATAAGATATACAAATTATCCACATACGAAAGATAATTATCCAAATATGTAAGCATCATCATTCCAAAATCCGAGCGTTGCATATCTTGCGCTAAATATATTATCTGTCTGTTGCGACAGTATGTTCAAAATAATATTGTCAATATTTATTAGCATCGTATCGTAATGTTTCCGATACGAAAAGAGAATAATTGCAACATACGGAATTAGATGAAAAAGGTATAAACAAAAAGATTCCACAATCATAAAGACTGTGGAATCTTTGTTTATACTGTGAAGAAGGGATGATTATTCACCTTTTTCCATCTTAGCTTTCAGTTCTGCAAGTGCATCGATATCACCAAGTGTAGTACCGGCAGCGACGTTGTTTATAGCTGCAGCATCCTCTTTCTTGGTCTTCTTTGCACGTGGAGCCTTCTTCGGTTCTTCCTTAACATCCTCGAAAGTACGGCTGTGAGAAAGAATGATACGCTTAGTATCTTTCACGAATTCTATTACTTTGAATTCAAGTTCTTCACCAAGCTGAGCCTGTGAACCGTCTTCCTTAACAAGATGCTTCGGAGTTGCAAATCCTTCGCCACCTTCATTGAGGGCGATAACGGCACCCTTGTCCATGATTTCGGTTATTTTACCTGTGTGAACAGAGCCCGGAGTATATAGTGTCTCGTATGCATCCCATGGGTTATCTTCAAGCTGTTTGTGGCCAAGACTCAAACGACGGTTCTCTTTGTCTATCTCGAGAACAACAACGTCTATTTCTGCGCCTACTTGAGTAAACTCTGATGGGTGCTTAACCTTCTTAGTCCAAGACAGATCGCTGATGTGTATAAGTCCGTCAACGCCTTCTTCAAGCTCTACAAAGATACCGAAGTTAGTGAAGTTGCGTACTTTTGCTGTATGCTTGCTGCCGATAGGATACTTGACATCAATTGTTTCCCATGGGTCAGCCTTCAGCTGCTTGATACCGAGAGACATCTTGCGCTCCTCGCGATCAAGTGTAAGGATAACAGCTTCTACGTCATCGCCAACGTGCATAAACTCTTGTGCAGAGCGTAGATGCTGGCTCCAGCTCATCTCTGATACATGGATCAGACCTTCTACACCCGGTGCTATTTCTACGAAAGCACCATAGTCTGCAATGACAACAACCTTACCTTTAACATGGTCACCGACCTTAAGCTCTGCGTCAAGAGCATCCCAAGGATGAGGAGTAAGCTGCTTGAGACCGAGAGCGATGCGCTTTTTCTCATCGTCAAAGTCAAGGATAACGACATTGATCTTCTGATCAAGAGCCACAACTTCGTGTGGATCGCTTACGCGACCCCATGAAAGGTCTGTGATATGTATAAGTCCGTCAACACCACCGAGATCGATAAAGACTCCGTATGATGTGATATTCTTGACTGTTCCTTCAAGAATCTGACCTTTTTCGAGCTTGCTGATAATCTCTTTCTTCTGAGCTTCAAGTTCTGCTTCGATAAGAGCTTTGTGAGAAACAACAACATTACGGAACTCCTGATTGATTTTAACAACCTTGAATTCCATTGTTTTGCCTACGAATACATCGTAGTCGCGTATAGGATGAACGTCAATCTGACTTCCCGGAAGGAAGGCTTCAATGCCGAATACATCAACAATCATACCACCCTTAGTGCGGCACTTGATGTAACCCTGAATGATTTCCTCGTTGTCAAGAGCAACATTAATGCGGTCCCAACTCTTGCTCAAACGAGCTTTCTTGTGAGATAGGAACAGTTGTCCTTTCTTATCTTCGAGGTTATCTACATAAACCTCAACGATATCACCCGGCTTCAAGTCCGGATTGTAGCGGAATTCGCTTGCCGGTATTACACCGTCGCTCTTGTAACCGATATTGACAACAACTTCTTTCTTGTCAACAGTGATTACTTTTCCATCAACGACTTGATGCTCGTTTACTTTGTTGAGAGTCTCGTCGTAAGCCTTTTGAAGGTCTTCTTTGCTTACACCTGCTGCACTACCATTTTCAAATTCTTCCCAATTGAAGTCTTCTAACGGTTGTACGTTCTTAAAATCTGACATAAAAATTAATAATTAAAAATTTGTAATTAATAAAGTTTGACTTTATATTGTTAATAAATCGGCTGCAAAGGTACATATTTATATAAACACATAATTATCGCTATGTTTTTTATTATGATATTTTTGCTAACCAAACATGGTGTTTAATTATTTTTAACACCCTTTGTTTGTCTCAAAATACCATTTAGGATTGGATTAATATACATTATATAAATATAGGGAATATAATTAAATATATGTATAAGTATTGTTTTTATGAACGTATGCAATATTAAAGATAAAGGTTCTCCTTGCGATTATTCAAGATGTAATCTGTAATAAAAAACACTTTCTTAGGTCTTGCTGTACAAAATCTCGCATATTTTGTCTAAATTTGCACCATAAATAATTATTAAAAACATATTATATGAGTAAGCTGATAATCAACAATTATGAAGAGTTTGCCGCAATGCTCGGCAAGAATATCGGAGTTTCCGACTACGTGGAACTGTCACAGGAACGTATAAACATGTTTGCAGATGCAACTCTTGACCATCAATGGATACATGTAAATCCGGAAAAGGCAAAAACCGACAGCCCGTTCAAGACAACAATAGCGCACGGATATCTGACGCTTTCAATGCTTCCTTATCTCTGGAATCAGATAATTGAGGTTAATAATCTTAAGATGATGGTTAATTATGGTATGGATAAAATGAAGTTCGGACAGGCTGTAAAGTCAGGTGAATCCATACGTCTTGTTGCCGATTTGGCATCTATAGCCAACCTGCGCGGTACAGTAAAAGCTGAAATCAAGTTCTCTATTGAAATAAAAGACCAAAAGAAGAAGGCTCTTGAAGGTATGGCGACATTCCTTTATTATTTTGAATAAAGACCATAACTTCAAATAATTGATTTAAAGTCCCTGTTCTTCAGGGACTTTAAGTATTATGCTTGTTGCCCCGATTGTAAACAAAGTGCCGTCTGTTATTATTCGTTTCTCTCTGTCTCCGAGTATTTCGTTGTCCACAAAAGTACCGGTGTAACTCGGCCCGTCGCGCAAAACATATTTCAATCTGCCTTTCTTGTCTCTTGAAACATTGATGACACAATGATTGATGTCTATACTTGGGTCGTTGGTCTCGATAGGTAGGGTAGTGCTACTTCCTTTCATATAACGGCCAATACTGTTGTCTCCCGGTTTTAGATGCAATACTTGTTTATAGTGAAAAACGTTTTCGATGACCACAAGTGACCCGAAATCGCCTGTCGTATCATCATAATCTTCCTTCGCATTATTGTGCAATTTAGACTTGCCTATCTTTATTCCAAATTGCTTTCCACAGTTCGGACAAGCGAAAACCAATGCTTGACCGTCTGTATATTTAGTCTCGTCAAACGTGATATATTCATCACATTTGGGGCATCTGACTCTTTTCATTCTATTATATATTGGCTTTATATATCCATGCGTCGGAAAAATGCACGGACGTTCTGTTATTACGCAAAGCATTTACAGCGTCTTCGCTTGTTTGAAAATGACCGTAAACAACCTTTAAAGAATGGCCTTCTTCTTGCAGAAGTGTGGCTTCTTTAAAGCCGTCTTTGTGTAACTCATCGACAAAAACATCAGCATTACGCTTGGCAACCTTGCTGGCTAACACTATACAATAATAAGGTTCTAGCTTTTCGTTTGCCTTTGCGCATGGTTTTTCCGGTTCTGTGTTATCGGTAACTTTGTTTTCCGGAACCGGAGAGATATTTGATTTTAATGTGGAAGTCTTGATGTTGTCGTAGCTTTTCTTTATGAAATCATGTATGATACCGGAGTTGAAGTCACTCATTTTCATACTTCTGTTGTCATAGTTGCCCGTATTGAAAAACAAGGAAAGGACAATCAGTCCCAAGAAAACCGCTGCATATTTTAGCGCAGTCATGTTGCGACGTTTGTTATTAGTCGGTTCGCTTTCTTCTTGAAGCTCTTTTTCTCCTGTTATTTCGGTTTCTGATTCATTGTTTTCTTTTACGATGTCATCAGCGACAAGGATGTTGTCTATCAACGAAATGACTTTTGATGAAGCGGATTTCTGTCCGTTCTTTTCTTCTGTCACGTTTGTCGATGTCGCAATATGCCTTTCCGGGTTTAGCAGGGGCATGTCAACAGCACCGAAACTGTATAATGACGGGGTCAGAATACCTGATTCGCAAGGCGTAAACTCAATGTTTCCTTCATTGTTCAATGATAACAAGCCGATGTCTTCAAGCTCGTACGACCCTTCGTTTTCCAATCTGTGTCTTAACTCCGATGTCTCTTCCTCGATGCGGATTAGTGCGTCAGGGTAGCTTATGTCGTAAGCTTCTGTGTATGACTGTGCAAGCAGAGAGTCGTTAATGTGTAACTTCGGATTGAATCCCAACGTTCTTGTCGGTGGCAAAACCATATTGTCAGTGGTGTCATAATGCGCCGGAACGTGGCTTGCGGTAAAGCCTCCGAGTCCCGGAACAATAACACAATCATTGCTTAACAGTAAGATTTCGATATGTCTGCTTAATTCAATCATGTTGCAAATGTACGGTTTTTTATCAAATAAAAAAAATATTATTCATCATTATGACCTTTTTTGTTTGGCCGATTATGGCAATTTCGGATATTATTTATAATTTTGCACTCAATTATAATGTTAATACAGGCAGCAATGAATTATATAAAAACCGAGATTGATGGTGTTTTCATTCTGGAACCACGTGTCTTTGATGATGCCAGAGGCTATTTTTTTGAATCTTACAAGAAAGAAGACTTTGATGCAAATATAGCAAAGACAGACTTTATACAGGATAACGAGTCAAAATCTACGCGGGGCGTATTGAGAGGACTGCATTATCAGAAGGGCGAATTTTCGCAGGCGAAACTTGTAAGAGTCATCAAAGGCCGTGTTCTAGATGTCGCTGTCGATTTGCGAAAGTCTTCCCCGACATTCGGAAAACATATCATGGTGGAACTGAGCAGCGAGAACAAGCGACAGTTGTTCATACCTCGAGGATTTGCACATGGTTTTTTGGTGTTGAGTGATGAAGCTGTGTTTACTTATAAAGTGGATAATGTGTATGCGCCAAGCCAAGAAGCATCTATCAGATTTGATGACAAGACAATCGGAATAGAATGGCCGATGCCTGAAAACGAGGTCAAAACAAGTCCTAAAGACCTTGCCGGACAGTCTTTTGAAGATGCTGAGAAGTTTGATTAACCATTCTTCGTAACTCGTTTATATTAAG
>JBJFGK010000168.1:0-2219 GCA_051892655.1 Prevotella sp.
AGCATTGTTATTGCATACTAAGTTTTGTACTTCGATGGAATTGTAAACGTGATTACTTTGTTTTGAAAACCAGAGAGACACGCCTATAATAATAGCAACAGACGCTGCAACAGATAATGTTCTCCGCAAAAGCGGCACATTCCGCAGGTCTTTTCCTTTATCATGGTTTGCATCTGTATTATTTACAGTATTTTCAGCCATGATATTGCATATATCATTCCACAAGTCTTCAGGAGGAGCGATTTCCCTTTTTTCAAACCTGTTTCTAATCTGTTCTATCCAATGTTCATCCATAACAATATAACTAACTATTATGATTTTTATATGCCTTTAATTTTTTAGCAAGAAGGTTTTTTGCCCGAGAATATTGCGAGGCGGAAGAGTTCTCTTTGATATCAAGCATAGCAGCTATTTCTCTGTGGCTTTTATGCTCAAAGACATAAAGGTTGAAAACCATACGATAGCCCGTCGGCAGAGACAGGATAAAATCATTTATCACATCATCAGGGATGCCGTCAATCTCCGGTTCATCTACAATATCAGGCAAAGCGTCTTCATATTCTATAAAACTTAACATCACGTTTTTTTTGAGAAATCTCAATGATTCATTGACAACAATACGTGATATCCATGATTTTAAAGCGTCATTATGTCGTGGCACAAAATCATGGATAGAAGTAAAAATCTTAATAAAACATTCTTGAAGTACGTCTTTTCTATCACTTTCAGACATAATATAACGAGCCACTATGGCAGACATGTATTTTACATATCTGTCATAGATAGCTTTCATGGCACTTTGCTTCCCTTGCTTGGCAAGATGTAAAAGCCCATTGTCATCAATGGTGTCAAGGCCTTGAATTTGCATCGTTATATCATGTATTCCTATTTTATCAAAATCAAAAGTTCATTTATTTAACTTTTGACCCACGTATAGAACATGTATTCAGATCTATTGTACCTGATGCCTTTCTGCTACAATAGTCAAACTCTACTGTTTCCGGTCCTGAAAAAGATTGATACTTAAGTGTCAATGTTACCGTCTCCCCATTAGTATCGGGCAAATCCTGTAATCTGAAAGCTACGAGAGCATCGCCTAACGCTCCGGAAACATCACCATAAGCATTATGTCTAAATTCAACTTCATAGGGATTATCAGGATTTACACCTGTCAATAAATTTACAAAATGTGCTACTTTAGAATTACCCCATCTTGTCCTGAAACGAAGCGTAAGATAACCATCCTCAGCTACAGTCACCCAATCATCGACAATTTTTACCGGATCGGCTCCGTATTTCTCTGCGGATTCCTCATCAATATATGGGACAGAAGGTTTTGTAAGGATACTATCTATCCAATGTACAAGTACGGAATAAGAATAGTCATCATTTTCTTTATCGACTACAGAATAGCGTGTCAAGGCTCTTACCTCCTTATCTCCATACGGAGATTTATTTACATTTGTTGGAAAGAGAGTCGTATTATCATCCAACTGCATATAAAAAGCACCTCCTTCAATAGGTTTTATTGTTACGAGTGCATTGGGATAAGACGGATAATACCACACTTCATCATTGTCTGTATCACACGATTGGAATGTCATAACCATTGTCATGACAACCAAAATAACAGGAAATAATCTTTTTGTTTTCATTGTCATTATTGCATTAATCTATCTATATAATAACACAGTGACAAAAAACTTGCATTATTGCTTCCATATTTAACATAAGTAATAATATCCTGTTCATTTGACAAGGCTATATTATCACTTATTAACGATAATCATTCCAACATAAAATGCAACTTCATTAATTGCATCCATTTTCCGAAGTTTTGATATAATTAAGGTTCTAAACCAAGAACTTCCACACATTTTGGCAGTTACTTTTTCACAGGTTCTGATTGCAGGCCGTCAAGATTGCCCGTAACGGGACTAAGCACGGCACTTGTCGTGAACTTACGCCCAAAAAGATTGTCATCGATCTGTTCCACACGTCCGAACTGTCCTGCATACAATTCACATTCTTTCCACAGTTCATTGCCTTTGTAAAGAGTCACCTTTATTTTTCCCGGCACATTAAAATATATACCGACATTGTCCTTTGCCGGCTTCTGGCTAAGAATGTAATCCTGTACTGACGGTAAAACATGCAGGTCTTCAACAGTAATATAATAGGGTTCTCCTCCCAAATCGTCAATATCTGTCATTCCCATC
>JBJFGK010000169.1:0-8690 GCA_051892655.1 Prevotella sp.
TCATATATATAATCCATAACAAGCATGTTTAAGTGAGCAAAACAATATGATTATATATCAAAACAACCGCTCTGACAAACAAAAGGTATAACCGGCAGACAACCGACAACAATAACGATAACTAAAACGATAACCGAAAATGAAAACGTATGTTTTCCGACCATGTCGGCAAGTTCTTGTCGTTCTTTTCAAACTATTGTCAGTCAGCGTATTTTTGCGCATAATTACCGTTAAGGAATGCGTTTTCTTTGCAATGAAAATCAAGGCGGTTAATTTTTGTATCCTTTTACAATTCCGGGATGCCCGTCAGTAAGCTGACGTTTATTCTACGGGGTTGGCCTTACATAAATTCTGAACTTGCGAAAAATTTATAAATTTCCATAAAATATTACTGAAAGAAATAAACTTAGAAAATGAATATTTATATTTGCAAAAAGCAAGCGCTGTCTATACATTAAATAAAAAAATAAACTACAGAATAATCATGAAAAAACTTACTTTATTATTTGTTCTGCTTTTGTTGCATGTCACGGCCATCAACGCCCAAGACTACAGCAAATATTATACGAACCTGCCTGTAAGCATTTCACAGCCTGTGGCTCCTGCAATTCCCGACAACAGCGTAAACATCAAGGACTTCGGGGGTATAGGCGACGGTGTCACACTCAACACAGAAGCTTTTCGCAAGGCTATCAG
This sequence comes from Prevotella sp., assembly GCA_051892655.1. Taxonomy (GTDB): domain Bacteria; phylum Bacteroidota; class Bacteroidia; order Bacteroidales; family Bacteroidaceae; genus Prevotella. The sequence goes on from JBJFGK010000169.1 coordinate 697, forward strand.
CGCATTGGAGAAAAACGGTGGCGGTCGGCTGGTTGTTCCTGCCGGAATATGGATTACGGGACTTATATCGCTCAAAGACAACATGGAGCTGCACGTTGAAAAGAACGCTATCATCATGGCATCTCCCGACCGCAGCCTTTTCATCAAAGAAACCGACGGCAAGAAAGACAACAAATGCACCCCGCTTATCAGCGCAAGCAAAAGGAAGAATGTAGCCATAACGGGACAAGGTGTCATTGACGGCAACGGAGCAATGTGGAGACCCGTCAAACGCAGTAAAGTAAGCGATACGGAATGGAAAGAGTTTCTCAACATGGGAGGCACGCAGACAGAGGGAGGAAAGCTGTGGTTCCCATACAATCTGAAACATTATGACAACATCGCTTCTTCACCGGAGGAACAGGAAAAGATGAGGACACATCTTATACGCATCACAGACTGCGAGAATGTGCTTGTAAAAGACATAACGCTACAGAATTCGCCGAAGTTTCATCTTATTCCCACACGCTGCAAGAATGTAATCGTTGACGGTGTAACGATACGTTGTGCTTGGAACGCTCAGAATGGTGATGCGCTGGACATAAGCAGCTGCAAGGATGTACTCATAGTAAACAACACCATTGATGCCGGAGACGACGGAATCTGCATGAAAGCAGGAGCAGGCAAAAGCGGATTGGAATACGGTCCATGCGAGAACATTCTGATTGAAAACAACGCTGTCTTCCATGCTCACGGAGGATTTGTCATTGGCTCTGAATTTTCGGGCGGCATGACAAACATCATTGTCAGAAACAACCGTTTCAGCGGAACAGACACCGGACTGCGCTTCAAGAGCGGAATCGGACGTGGAGGCATAACAAAAGGCATCTATATCAGTGACATCTATATGACGGATATCAAGGAGGAAGCCATAATCTTTGAATGTTCTTATGTGGACAAGAAATACAGCGTGAAAGAAGATGCGAAGACAAAGACAACAACTACAGCAAACGCTCCTTTCGCTCCCCAATTTACAGACATCCACTTCTCTAACATCGTCTGCCGCAACGCAAAGACGGCAATTTCAGCACAAGGACTGCCCGGACTCAACTGCGTCTATGGCATCACGATAGACAACTCTACCTTTTTCTACACTTCACAAGACAAGAATATAGGCAAGGACGTTGATATATCAATCAGCAACTGCAAGTTCCTGTCTTTTGAAAAATGAAAGAAAATTAACACGCAAGAAACATCCTTTATGCTGACCGAAGTGTAAAGGATGTTTTTGTATCAGCAAGCCGCAACTGATTTCCCGTCAGATCGCAAAAACACATGTTTTGTTTGGTAATTAAATACCGTTACACTAATTTTGCAGCATGATTTATCCTGACTCTATAGAAAACAAACTCGGTGTCAATGAAATTAGAACCTTGTTAAAAGGACACTGTATCAGCAACTTAGGCAAAGAGAAGGTAGATGACATGAATCTCTCTACAGACTCTTCGCAAATCAACGAATGGCTCAAACAGACCAAAGAGTTCCGTCGTCTGCAAGAGGAAGACGAAGATTTTCCCATACAATACATATATGATTTAAGAGAAGAACTCGCAAGACTGCGCATAGAAGGCACTCATCTCGAAGCCCAAGAACTCTTTGACCTTCGCCGGACATTGGATACCATTTGCGCCATTGTAACTTATCTTAACCGCAGCAAGGACGAAGAAGACAGCGAGAACGCAGAAAAGACATTCCCCTACCCTGCCCTTCACAGCTTGACGGAAGACGTTATCACATTTCCGCAAATTGTAAAGCGCATTGACACCATAATAGACAAGTTCGGGAAAATAAAAGACAACGCCTCTCCCGAACTAATGAGAATAAGGATAGAACTGTCTAAAACAGAAGGGACAATATCGAAGACTCTTCACAACATACTGCACAAAGCCCAGAGCGAAGGACTTGTTGACAAGGATGTCACGCCATCAATTCGTGACGGCAGACTTGTCATACCCGTAACACAAGGACTGAAAAGAAAGATAAAAGGCATTGTACACGATGAATCGGCATCGGGGAAAACCGTATTTATAGAGCCGACAGAGGTGGTCGAGGCAAACAACAAGATAAGAGAACTTGAAAACGAAGAACGTCGTGAAATAATAAAAATTCTTACAGAGTTCGCAAAAGAAATAAGACCACACATAAACGACCTTTTAAACTCATACAGATTTCTTGCAAAAATAGACTTCATCAAAGCCAAAGCCGAATTTGCAAGACATATCAACGCCAGTGAGCCACATGTGGAAAACCATCCGCAGTTGGACTGGATACAGGCTGTTCATCCGTTGCTGCAACTTACACTGGAAAAACAAGGCAAGAAAGTCGTGCCTCTTGACATATCTCTGACCGCCGACAAACGAATACTGATAATATCAGGCCCCAACGCAGGAGGTAAATCAGTGTGCCTAAAAACGGTAGGCTTGCTGCAATATATGCTCCAATGCGGTCTTTCAATACCAGTACAGGAACACTCTGCCACAGGAATATTCAAGAACATCCTTATAGACATAGGCGACGAACAAAGCATAGAAGACGACCTGAGTACTTATTCAAGTCATCTTACGAACATGAAAAACATGATGAAGCAATCCAACGACACTACCCTGCTTCTCATTGACGAGTTCGGCACAGGCACGGAACCGCAGATAGGCGGAGCAATAGCCGAAGCCGTACTCAAACAATTCTGCATTAAAAAGGCTTACGGAGTGATTACCACACACTACCAGAACCTCAAACATTTCGCCGACAAGCATCAAGGGGTTGTAAACGGAGCCATGCTCTATGACAGACATCAGATGAAAGCCCTCTTCAAACTTTCCATAGGACAACCGGGAAGCTCTTTCGCAATAGAGATTGCACGCAAGATAGGACTGCCAGAAACGGTAATTAAAGATGCCGGAGACATTGTTGGAAGCGACTACATACAAAGCGACAAGTACCTGCAAGACATTGTAAGGGACAAACGCTATTGGGAAAACAAACGCCGCAACATACATGACAAGGAAAAGCAAATGGAACAGGTAATCGCCAAATACGAAAACGAAATAAACGAGTTGGCGAAAAACCGTAAGGATGTCATAAAAAAGGCTAAAGAACAAGCTGAAGAACTGCTGAAAGAGAGCAACAAGCGCATAGAAAACGTAATAAAGGAAATAAAGGAGGCCCAAGCCGAAAAAGAAGAGACAAAAAGGATTAGAGAAGAATTCATGTCGTTTAAGGACGAGATTAAAGACATCGACTCTACTGCAAACGACGAAATGATTGAGCGCAAAATAAAACAGATACAGGCCCGAAAAGAAAGAAAGGAAAAGAGAAAACAAGAACGCAAGGCCAAAAACGCAAATAACACACCGTCAACAGCCGACAACAACCTCAACGATAAAAGCGGCAAAGACAAGAAAACAATTAGCGCGGGAGACACCGTAAGGATAAAAGGGCTTGAAAGCATAGGCAAAGTTGAGTCGGCAGACGGAAAAATGGCTACCGTAATCTTCGGAGACATGCGAACGAAGATGAGAGTTGACAGACTGGAACACGCCACCATAAACAAGAAAAAAGAAACCGACAGCAACATTAACCGGATAAGCCGAAGCACACGAGAGGCAATCGACGAGCGCAAACTGTCATTCAAACAGGACATAGACATAAGAGGAATGAGAGGCGACGAAGCCATGAACGCCGTAATGTATTTTATCGACGACGCCATACTCGTAGGCATGAGCCGCGTGAGAATACTTCACGGCACGGGAAACGGCATACAGAGACAGCTTGTAAGGCAATATCTCGCCACAATACCCTCTGTCAAGCATTTCCAAGACGAGCACGTACAATTCGGCGGCGCCGGAATAACGGTCATTGACCTGTAAACAAGTATTTACAACAAAGCCGTTCTTCTTAGATTAAGGCACAAAAACAAATCCCATGACATATGATGCGTAAGATATTCCTTTACGATTTCACTTCATATATCCATTAGGAATATCACGACCATTATTAATTCTCCTGCTGTGCATGGGCTTTCTTTCAGATAGCAATTGACACATACACAGACCTGCACTATAATACGGAGGAGTGGGATTAAACTTCGTTCACGGAATATTCTATGCACACTTGGCTCATGCAGTCGAGTTCGCCATTCTCCAACATGCCGATAGCTATCTGTTCTGCCTTGCCTGCTGACGGGGTTTCCACACTTACAGATACTTCCTCACTGAGGTCTGTAATCAGATCTACAATATAGGTTCACATGGAAATCAATTCGGTTAATTGGATTTTATTATATGCTCTGTAAAGAATTCGACAAATTCTGTTGCAACTTTCTCGTTATTAGCATTTACCTCAAACCTAAAAATTACAACATCATTGGGGATAAAACAGGAAGGATATTTGCATCCACCTTCTCCAAAAACAGGATGATTAGGATTAACGCAAACAACACCACCACATTCTACCCTAAAATAAATCCTTTTATTTCTTAATAAAATAAAGGTTACAGTCGGGTTGTCATACATAGGAGGTTCACCATCACCTTCTTTTTCGTCTTCTTCGTATAATTCATTGTTCACCTTATATGTGAACAGTTCTAAAAAATCATCATCTACTATCTTTAATATGTCATATAGATTATCCAGCATATCACATTCGATACTTCCATCACCATCTTGGAAGAGTTTGCTTATCTCAACAAATATTCTTTTTGCTTTATCTTTCATAATTGTTGTTTTGATTAGAATCGCTTTCCGTGATACTCACTATCAAGAGCTAACTTGCCTGTCTCTCTAAAGAAAAGGCTTCCATTTTTGGAAAAGAATGTTTTATTGTCGGGATGCACAGTGATATATGGAGGGAAATCAGGGTCGTCAATACATTCTTCATAGTAAAAATCGGAAGCAATCTCGGTTAAGGTTGAAGGCAATGACACACGATTCATTCCTTCAATGGCATCATATCCTATACGTTCTACTCCTTCTGGTATATCAATTTCATCAACAAATAACAATCCTCTTAGTGAAGCATTCCCTATTATTCTGACACTTGATGGTATTGTAATCTCTTCAATAATACATAAATTGAAACAGCCATCAGGAATGGCTTCCAAAGAGTTTGAAAGCCGGACTTTTTCAAGGTCTGCCATCAAGAAACAATCCTCTCCTAACGAAACTAACGAATCTGGCAAGTACAACCTACTAATACCAGCTCCAATAAAAGCCCACTTACCTATACTTTTCAGTCCGTCGTTGAATATTATTTCTAACATATCTTCATATCCACCACAAGCGGCAATACCAATATGCTCAACAAATGGAGGAACTACTACAGCTTGCCCTTCCGGAATGTGTACCAAAGTCTTTTTATCTGAAGTAAAAACACAGCCATCTAAAACAACAAATGATTTTGTTGTCTGCGTATTAAGATAAATCTTTAACAGTTCGAATAATCGAACTGCATCTTCACAGACTCCAACGACAAATATTCTTCAAGGGAACAAGTATATCCGTTATCATACTCATAATCATGAACCTCCAACTCTTCAATCGATATATTGGTGTACTTTGAATAGTCAAACTCCACAGCCAAATTAAAAAAATCATTGGCAGATACTTCTCCATTGATAATTATACTCGTAGGGTTGTTATTCCTAATTTCCCATTCCCTTAATGCTTCTGAGCCAACTTTATATACAAATTCCTCCATATGAGAATATACATTTTTCTGATGGTTACTAAATTATTATATTACTATTATCTGTGCTTTATGGTCACTCACTTTCCACTCCCAATCGCCTATCACATAGGCGAACATCGGAATGTTGGTAAAGGTGTATTTCTCGCATGTATGCTATACATTGCTCGAATGTGCCGGTCTGCTTGCTCACTCCGTCCTGACCGATATAACAGTTGGAATCGCCTGTTATCATCATAGGCATGGCTTTGATATGCTCGGAGTAGGCTTTCAGACATTCTTGCATTATTTGCGGGTTACCTTGCCATGTCATGACATATCCGTCGGGCAATGCCACTTGCTCCGGGCAGACGCATTCCGGCAAACCATGATGTCGGCTCCCCTCGATAGCACATAGTCCATCTTCTCCTGTCTGCAACGGTGGATGTTATAACTCAATATCTTCATGAATGCTTTTTGATTGTACTCGAAGGTTTATAATTCTGTCATGAAAACCATATCCACAAGATTAAAGCGCACTTTGCGGAATAGCATCATGCTCTTTAAGCCAAGATTGTTATCATCTAAATAGCCTGATGCCTGTTGCTCTGTCTGTACTTGAATCGACGGAACTTTTACAGAATTGCCGCCAATTGTCAATGTTACATCCTGTAATTGGTAACAAAGCACCGACCAAACACCTCCGACCCCTGCCTGATTAACAGTATCGCTTTTGCAATGTGATGTAAGATAATCCTTGTTAGCCTCAAAAAACATCTTGTTGAGCCTTCCGTATGACGTATCGCCGCTGTCAAGTTTTATCAGCATAGGCTGTTGGTTGATTTTGACGGAAGTTAGAAGATTTTTATCCGAAGAAAAGCACATGTTAGGTCGCACATTAGAGGGCTTTTCAATTGTACAAGGAACGTGTATTTCTTTTGCAAAGAAGTCGATCGTAACATCTTTTAGTTGAAGCATCAACTCGCTGCCTACAATAGATTTAATGACGCTGAGGTATTTGTCGGCTTCTTCGTGATGGCTACTGACATCAATGACATAAAACGGCACATCTTTGACTGTGATGTTGCCCAACTTTAATTCTTTGGCAATGGCATACCGACCGCAAGATGATTCCACACCATTTGCCGCAACATTTGCATCTAAAAATTCCAAACCGTAGGCACTTGCCAAAGAATCGGTTATCACATTCACTCCGGCTCCTGTGTCAAATGCAAACCTCACCGGAATGCCATTTATCTGCGCGTCTGTGATTTGCATCAGATATTGTAGGCTCTCCTCTTTCCCTGTGCGAATGGTATCAAACGGGATAACGCCCTTGTCTCCTGCTATGGATATTTGATATGGAGAATAATTTGTCAATGCCTTATATTGAGCTGCAAAGTTTGCGTAAGTGGTAAGTTTAACCGAATCTACCACATGGTAAGCAGATGAAAGAACAGCGGACAGCAGACGATATGCATCCTCGTTTCTGCCGATTCTGTTTAAATCTCTTGAATACATGATTGCACTTGAGAGGAGCAGACTCATATCAAGATTCTCAGATTGATTATTCAGAAGTTCGTCAAACGCCGGAATGGAAATATCAGGGCGGTTGAAGCGATTACCAATAAGACACCGTGAAAATACTTCCAGAAAAGGATTTATTGAGTCTTTCGGAGTGTTGTGGTAGATGTCATACAATCCGAAGAAGTCCGATGAATTCATTGCTGAGCCAATGCGCTCGTCAATGTTTTGGGCTTTTGCCGAAATACACGAAAATGTGATAATTATTAGAGCTACAATACTTCTCATATTCAACTATTTAGTATCTATTGCTTCATTTTCATTCAGCCTTTTCCTTTGGGCTTTGATTTTTCTCCATTCAGCAAAGCCCCACCCAATCAGGATGAATGGTGACAGCATGGCTGTGATATACGCCAATACTGTTAAAGCCTTCATGAAGAATAATATAAATTGCTCCATCATAGAGTATAGATATATTAAACAAAAATATAAAACATCTCCAGTAATCTCAGTATAACTAACTATTATTTAAGATTTTTTGTCTTAACACAAATCCTTTGCGTGTCAATTCTATGTCTTTCTCATTCTCTTGTGCTCCATTAATAACTTTGTATCCATGAGCAACACTAACGAACAGATGTCGCTGGACGCAAGGCAGAAATACATCCTTGCCTTCTACAACACGATGAAAGTCAGGAATCTTGTACAGTCGGCTTATTGACCCGCTGATGAGATTCTATATTATTATTGATATTTTTCATGTACTTTTT
>JBJFGK010000170.1:0-8638 GCA_051892655.1 Prevotella sp.
AACCTGCCTGTCCTGATGATCTTGTAATGTCAAGACCGGAAATCTTTCCTTGCAAGCCTTCCATTGCATTCATTACAGGAGCTTGTTTGATGTCTTCACTCTTGACAGAGCTGATAGCACCAGTAAGATCGCGCTTCTTTTGTGTACCGTAACCGATAACAACAACCTCATTAAGAGTACTGTCTTCCGGCTTCATCTTAATAGAAACACTTGTACCGGCTTTTACGGTTTGTGTTTTGTAGCCGATGTAGCTAATTTCCAGCATGTCATTGGCAGCGGCAGAGATAGTGAAATTACCGTCAAGGTCGGTTACGGTTGCCGATTTGCCACCCTTCACCTTGACAGTAACGCCAATCATAGGCTCTCCCGTCTCGTCTACAACATTACCTTTCACCGTGCGACCCTGCTGTACTGACTGAGCCGACATGGCTTTCTCCGCATTGCCTTCGGCACGCACCTGAAGAGGAACGCACAACAATGCGGACAGACTCAATAGGGCTGTTACCTTTAATAGGCTGAACCCTGAGTTGATGCTTCGTGATTTTTTCATATTACTATATTTAAGTTTGTGAGTTAGTTTATGCTTTATTTGTTGTCTTTTAGGGGTTTTGGCAAGGGAAACAACGTGTTTTAAGTGTCCCTATTTATTTTCTTTTAAGACATCCTTATCCCTAAAGGGCGGAATATAGGATATAAATACGGTTGTTGATACTCTAATCCTGAATGAAATCACACGTATGTTTAATATGTTATACCAATCGGTATAACACTAATCGGTATAACCTACAAATGGTGGCATTATACATTGAAATACAATATATTAAAAAGTATTTATATTTGTACACTAATTGGTGAACAATAAATTTGTAATATAATATATTATTTGTATTTTTGCACTATAAAAACAATATGATTATGAACAAACCTTTTGTATACGGAATGTCGGTTGACGACGAACATTTTACCGACCGAAAGCTTGAAACTCAACGTTTAAAACTCAATTTCGAGAATGGAATTAATTCTATTCTGATATCTTCACGTCGTATGGGTAAGACATCGTTAGTAAGGAAGGTTATGAGGGATTTAGACATTCCAAATATCGTTACCGTATATATGGATATATATAAATGTCGTAGTGAATACGAGTTTTATGAAAAATTTGCCACTTCAGTAATACAAGCCACATCTACAAAAATGGAACAAATGTTGGAAATGGCTAAAGAATTCATAATGAGCATAACACCTAAAATAACTTATAGCCCTGACCCGGGAACAAATTTTACATTGTCTCTTGGCATAAACAAAACAGGTAATACTCCTGAAGAGATATTAAACTTACCTGAACGTATTGCAGAAAAACACAATATAAATATTGTCATCTGTATAGATGAGTTTCAGCAAATAGGCGAATTTGCCAATAGTTTGTCTGTACAAAAAACTATACGTAGCGTATGGCAGCATCAACGCCACACCTCATATTGTCTTTTTGGTAGTAAAAAACATCTCATGTCTGAAATGTTTTATAGTCGCAATCTGCCTTTCTATCAATTTGGAGATATGTTTTTTCTAAAAAAGATAGAGACAAAGGATTGGGTGCCATTCATAATAAGCAGATTTCAGAGTGCCGGTAAGACGATTTCTATGCAGCTTGCCGAGAAGATATGTACGACCGTTGACAATTATTCCGCTTATGTTCAACAGTTGGCATGGAATGTACTTGCCGTTTCCGACAACGCTGTTGATGATATTTCTTTCAACAATGGACTTGAAGCAACATTGGCACAGGTGTCTCCACTATTTGTCGAACAAACAAAAGGTCTTACCGTTTATCAACTTAATTTTTTACGAGCTATATGTCATGGTATTCATAGCGATTTCGGTAAGAAAGAAATTACTTCTGTCTATAATCTCGGAACCCGTTCAAATCTTGTAAAACTCCAGACAGCAATGATAGAACGAGAAATTATAGATATGGATATTAACGGCAAATGTTATCTTGCAGATCCTCTTTTTGAAATTTGGTTTAAACGGGAGATGATGTAATAAGCGAGCATTGATAATAGTGTATCAAAAAGTTGCGGACGATATCGCCCGCAACTCCCTTCTTAACTTTAATAACCTAAATCAGAAAGTTACTTATTTAATAACCTTCTTTGCTGTTCCGTCAGAATATTTGATAATGTTGATGCCCTTCTGCAAGCCGTTTACTTGAGAACCGTCTATTGAATAGATAGCCTTAACAGTCTTGTCACCGCCGTTGCTACCGTTATTTGTCAAAACTTCCTGTATTCCTGTTGTAAGACTTACACCATATTTCGCATCTGTAGCAGAGCAGTAACCGATTGCGTAAAGCTCAACAGAACCTTTTTCAGACGCCATTACATAGTAGTCATGACCGGGCTGAACATTGAATATTGCTGCATGTGTTTTAACAGCATCGTCCGGACAACGTGTTGTTGATTGAAGAACTTGCATACTCTTGGTTTGGTCAACAACATACATAGCAGAGTTATTACCACCACGATTGTAGTTAAGTATTACACGACCGTATGTTCCTTCTGCCGGAATAGAAATCTTTACAATAGCATCATAGACAGCATTCCCTTGATCGGAATTACCTGCTGAACGCACATAGTCATTGTTTACAACACCCTCAAGGAACATGTCTGGATCAATACCGTCACGTGTTGAGTTGTTCATACCCATGATTATTTTGTAAGCATAGCTTGCACCTGAATATTTGTTGTTACCAACAGAAACATAGTTATATTCTAATGGAAGAGAAACAACAATGTTATCATTGTTTATAAGGTCGCAAGCCGGCATACCCAAAAAATTAGGTGATGTCCACAAAGTGTTGTATCCTGCTGCTACAGCCTCATCTGCTGAAGTAAAAGCGGCATTGGGAAGTTGTGCTGCAGTCCATAAATCCGTACAATTTTTTTCTGAAGCGAGAATCTCGTAATCTTCATCTGTACATTCGTCATACTCTATTCCGTATAATTCCACAGAACCTTTTTCAGAAGCCATGATATAATATATATGTCCCGGTTCAACACCGAAACGTGCTACGTGAGTCTGAACATTTTCATCCGGACAGCGAGTAACACTCCATAATACATTCTTTGACTTTGTCTGATCAACAACATACATGGCAGAGTTGTTACCGCCACGGTTATATTTCAATGTAATTGAACCGTAGTTAGCAGACTTAACCTCAACTTTGATGATAGCATCATAGACAGCATTCCCTTGATCGGAATTACCTGCTGAACGCACATAGTCATTGTTTACAACACCCTCAAGGAACATGTCTGGATCAATACCGTCACGTGTTGAGTTGTTCATACCCATGATTATTTTGTAAGCATAGCTTGCACCTGAATATTTGTTGTTACCAACAGAAACATAGTTATATTCTAATGGAAGAGAAACAACAATGTTATCATTGTTTATAAGGTCGCAAGCCGGCATACCCAAAAAATTAGGTGATGTCCACAAAGTGTTGTATCCTGCTGCTACAGCCTCATCTGCTGAAGTAAAAGCGGCATTGGGAAGCTGTGCTGCAGTCCACTCACAGTGTGCTTGTGCAAATGCGGATGCAGACATTAGCGCAGCCGCAACAATAGTAAATAATTTTTTCATAAATACATGTTTTTAATTGGTTAGTAAATTTGTTATAATGTTTTTGATTATAGGAGAGAGCCAACACTCTCTCCTACATTTTTTATAGTCCGGTATTTGCCGTATATCCGTATCCGTTGTCTCCATATTCTTCCTTGTTTGAAATCTGATCAAGGAACAATTGCGGTATAGGACGCCATATATATTCTTCTTTCCAGTTCGATGCGGCACGGGTGTTGTGCTTGGTTATGGCGTCTTTAATTGCATGATGACGCTTCAAGATTGGCCAACGCATGTGTTCTCCAACAAACTCGCGGGCATATTCGTCAAGAATATCCTGCTCAGTAGGATTGCTTAATGCGGGTGCAGTACCTGTACGTGCTGCGCGGTCTCTAAGCGGTTTGAGATATTGTGCGGCAGCACCCGGATTTCCGAGCATAACATTTGCCTCAGCAGCAATCATATAAACTTCAGCTGCGCGCATGATAGCTACATCGCCATTGCGTGATTCATAACTTGCCACACGCATTGCACCGTCATAAATCCAATTATATTTGATAAGCGAGGGGAAGAGCTTGTTTGCGTTTGTTGCAAGAGTTCCGGGTTTCCATTGCTCGCTCTTGTAATTACCTTCAGCATCAAATAAATCGTCAATGTTCATAATGAAACACTTATATTGTTTCTTTTGCTCATCTGTTAGATTCTGCTTTGACAACCAAATGAGAATTCGGTCTTCGTCAACAGATAACGGTTGCTCTATGACAAACGCGTTTTTCGTGCTTGTTATGTTTTCAGTTCCTCCTTTGTCATATATACCGATAGCAACATTCTGTTTGCCTATAGGACTGTCAACCTGTTTCATGGCAACATACGGATAGACATTCTCACCGTTAAGGGCCGGATTCATACCATATCTGTTGAGGGTTGTAGTCGTATGTGTTACCGTTTGTCTTGCAAAGGTTCTTGCAGCATTACCTTCGAGAGTGAAATATCCGAAAGCTGTAAGGAAAGAGTTTTCATAACGTTTGTCCCAATCTCCGTATACATCAATGGCATATTTGGAAGGAGCCATTATGCCGCCGGATTTTGTTCCCAGATAGTTGTTCATGTTCATTTGTATCTTATAGAGCAAAGGCATGTTATACGGGTCACTCATGGTAAATGTGTACAGCCAGTTTTGGCAGTTAAGGTAACTGCTTGCCATACCGGCATCAGCACCGTGAGCGTCAAGTCCGGCAGCCACAAACAGGTTTTCACGGTTGTTGCGGTTGTTGTCTTGTGCCCAAAGGTCGGCAACGTCATTATACAGATACATTCCGTAAGCCTCTTTATTTGCTATCATGTCTTCTGCAACTTCTTTTGCTCGTTGCCAATAAGACACTCCGTTTTCTGTCATTCCCTCTCCGGCACCTTGTGCGTATGCTCTTGCAAGAAGGCCAAGCGCAGTCTTCTTGGTTACACGTGCATAGTTGCCTCCGTAAGGTTGGACATCAAGGTCTTCGGCTGCTTCTTTCAGGTCTGTTGTTATTGAGTTATAGACCTCTTGCAGACTGTTACGTTTCGGATATTTGTCCACTTCGCCCACCTCTGTAGTACAAAGTGTAATAGGACCATAATAGGTAGTGAGAGTCAGATGCATGAAAGCGCGTATAGTCTTTGCTTCTGCGGAAAGTATTTTAATTGCTTTTGCATCCCCTCCATTAACCGAACCGGCGTGGTTTATTACAGAGTTACATGTGGCGATAATAGAATATGCCTGTTGCCAAGTCTTTCTTGTCTGTGAGTTTGCTACACCTATGCCGTCGTAGTAGAAATACTGTTGTGCATAATCCTTATCGGCAAGGTTGAGCCAAAGGTCTGTACCACATTCTGAAAAGAACAGGAAGTCTTCTTTTGAATATAGTTCGTGATAAAGAGTGGAATAACATTCGGTCTGCAAACCTGACCATGTGGTAAAGTCCTCCAGAGTTGAAGAACCTGCCGACGGATTATATTCATCAAGGTCGCATGAGTTGAGACTGAAAGCCCCGACAAGTCCGACGGCCATATATAATAATGTCTTTTTCATATATGTTCTTGTTAAGATTGTTAGTTTTTTAACTGTATTAGAATGTAACATTCAGACCGAATACCAACTGCTTGGTAAGCGGATAGTCAAGACTTCCCGCCATTTCCGGATCATAATCTTTGAGCAAGTCACTCTTGGCGAAAACAAACGGATTAGTAATTGTTCCGTAAACGCGTACATTCTCAATGTTGATCTTTTTCAGCAGTTTCTTTGGCAGAGTATAGCCCAATGTAATGTTTTTAACTTTCCAGAATGAACCGTCAACGAAGCTTAGTCCGTCATATCCGGTATATTGGCTTATTGATTTTCCTGCATGAAGTGCCGGATAACGGTGGTTCTGGTCTCCTGTCTCCTCTGTCCAATAGTCGAAATAATTTGGGAAGTTGGAGCTTCCTGTAGGATCATATTGACCTAACATGCCATAGTCTATCATCTGACCGTAACGCCAGTAGAGATAGATGCTAAGATCAAAGCCCTTATATGTGAAGGTATTCTTAAGCCCCATTGTCCAATCCGGTTGCTGATGACCGAGAACTTGTCTTGCCTGTGCCGCATCATACGGATTTGTAGCATCATAAACAATTTCAGTACCTTCGGCATTGATACCTGTATAGTATATTGAACCGTCTTCGGCTATATGTCTTGTAAGACCCTCGCAGTTGATTTTCAAGTCACCGGGCTGGGCGTTGAATATCGCCGCCTCATCTGCTTCTGATGTCTTCCATACGCCATTAAGTTTATAGCCATAGAAAGAATTGATAGGTTCACCTTTCTTCAATATGTATTTGCCGTTGATGTATTGATCTGAGCCGTCATCAGAAGAGAACTTCGTCAATTTTTCCTTACCATAAGTATAGGTTGCGTCTATTGTCCAAGAGAAATCGCCTTCTTGTTTTGCAATGAACGGGCGTCCTGACAATGTAAGTTCTATACCGCTTGTCTTTGATTCACAGATGTTTGTTGTTGTAGTATATTGTGACGAAGAGTTATAACCGCCGTTGGTAACGGGTACCAAGCTTTTCCATATAATATCTTTCGTTGTGGTATTGTAATAGTCTGCAGACAAACTGATACGTCCGTTAAGGAAACTTGCGTCAATACCGATGTTTGTATTATATGATTTCTCCCAACCGAGATTAGGATCAACGATTTCTTGCGGGAAACTATATGACATAAGAGTCTGATTTCCGAGAATTCTATAAGACTGTGTCAGCAAGGCTTGTGTCTGATATGCGCTGATAGAAGCCGTACCTGTGACACCCCAACCAAAACGAATCTTCAGATTGTCAAGCCAATTACGGGTCTTCTCCATGAATTTTTCTTCTGATATACGCCAGCCGAGAGAGAATGCGGGGAATGTATCCCACTTGTTTCCTTCTGCCAAACGGGAAGAACCGTCATGGCGAACAGAAGCAGATGCAAGATATTTGCCTTTATAAGAGTAAGTTATACGTCCGATATAACCCATTCCCTTAGACATAGTGTAAGAAGAAGCCGCTGTCTGGTTTTGACCTGTTCCAAGATTATGCCATAGATATGCATTGGATGTCAGGTTGGTTGCGCTTGCGTAAGTGTATTCGTTGCGATTGTGATTCCATGACGTCGCTCCCATAATAGTAAAGTCATGGTCTTTATTTATTGTGAAATTGTATGTAAGTATATTTTCCCATTTGTAGTTTGCTGAATTGTTTGTTGCAACGCTTGCACTTACTTTGTCGTTGGTACTTACACCGTCGGGCATGTCATCGGCACTCCAATATACGTAAGAACCTATACCGTTAAATCTGTTTGACTTGCTGTAACTCAACGAAACCTGAAGACGGCTCTCGAAAGTAAGACCTTTCAACGGATTGATTCTGATATAAGGATTGAGATAAATCTTTGTGTTCTGGTTGTTGTTACCGTATGTATTATGGTCATTTACCAACAAATTGACAGTCTTGTTGTCTCCGACAACAGGGAACGGATTGACATTGCCGTCCTCATCATATAAAGAACCAATCGGACTTGTCCTTAATAAGGTTTCAAGTTTGGCATACGCAGAGTTTTTATAAGTATAGCTACCTTGCAGATTCATACCAATACTCAACATCTTGTTTATTTTATGGTCAATCTTCATGTTGGTATAATATACCTTATAATTGTCGTTCTCATACTGTCCGTCCTCTCCTGAGAAGTTCATTGACATATATGCCTTTGTCCTTTCCGTACCACCGCTTACAGATAAAGAGTAGTTTTGTGTGACACCGGTTTTAAGAAGGGCATCCGCCCAATCTATTGTCTCGCCGTTCATATATGCGGCATATACTTCTTCGCCAAGAACCATTTCATCGGTTGTATAAGTATTGCCGGCAATCTGTGCCTGTTTCTTGATGTTGAAATATGTATCTGCACTATGCATCTTTGGTACTGTTGACCATCCGTTTATGCCTATATACGAGTTGAGATTTACTTTCAGACGACCTTCTTTGCCGCTTTTTGTTGTTACAATTATTATACCGTTGGCACCTGCAGAACCATATACGGCGGTAGATGCGGCATCTTTAAGAACTTCTATACTCTCTATATCATTCGCATTTAGGGTTGTCAGATCTCCTGCCATGCCATCGATAAGGACGAGCGGCTCTCCCGAAGCTTCAAGAGAACGTGTTCCACGTAATTGCATAGTGCTTGATGCTCCTGCCTGACCGGAAGAACGCGTCACATCAAGACCGGCAACTTTTCCCTGTAAGGCTTCAACAGGGTTGGGCATTGGCGAAACAGTAATGTCTTCACTCTTTACCGAAGATATTGCGCCCGTAAGATCGCGCTTCTTCTGAACACCATAACCTACGACAACCACCTCTTCAAGATCGGTATTGTCCGGTTGCATTTTCAGGCTGATTGAGTTGCCGGCTTTTACTGTTTGTGTTTTGTAGCCGATGTAGCTCACTTCGAGCATGTCAT
>JBJFGK010000171.1:0-8608 GCA_051892655.1 Prevotella sp.
GCGATACAACCGAATTCCTTGCACGTAATGCCATTGAGGCAACAGACCGATTGGGGGTAAAAGGTATCATAACAGATAGCAAGACCGGACTTACTGCCCGTAACCTTGCCGCTTTTCGTGGCCCTAATCCTGTTTTGGCAATATGTTATAAGGAGAAAGTGCAAAGACTGTTGGCTTTGAGTTATGGTGTGATTCCTGTTGCACAGCATGAAAAGATCGGCGCACAAGAACAGTTTGTTGCGGCATTGCGAATGTTGAGACAGAAAGGATACATCGGAATGGATGATAAGATAGCTTATCTTAGTGGCAGTTTCGGTATGGGTGGAGGCACCACGTTCCTTGAAATCAATAAGGTCAGCAATGTCTTTGAACGTTCCTATGCTTTTCATCTGCCTAACGAAAAGTGAGAATCATAACAAAGAGCAATTGGTTTGTTGATTGTTTGCCGTATAGAATAACGGCTGAAAACCATACGTTTGTAAGACAATCACATACATATAAATAAAAACGAGGTAAAATAATTACCTCGTTTTTTGTTATGCAATATAGTATATAGTCTTATTGTTTGTTGCGAAGTTCCGCAAGCGAAGCCTTCAGAGCTGCAATTTTCTCTTCTGAGTCGCTCTGTTTCTTACGTTCAAGTGCGACAACAGCTTCAGGAGCATTTGCTACAAACTTCTCGTTAGAGAGTTTCTTCTTTATTCCGGCAAGGAATCCTTCAAGATGCTTGAGCTGTGCCTCTTGCTTTTTTATTTCCGCTGCCACATCTATAAGACTTCCCATAGGTACGGCATACTCGTCTGTGCCTACCATAAAGAGAGCTTTATCGGCAGACTTTTCCGCATTTGTGGTAATACCGCTTAGGTTTGCCATTTTTATTACTACGCAACCATAAGTCGCATAGTTGTCATTACCTATGGTCTGTAATTCCAGTTTCTCCTTCTGCGGTATGTTTTTCTGGTTGCGTATGGTACGCACGTTGCTTATTACGAGCTTGATGTTTTCTATGTCGGAAATCATTTTTGCATCGGTATCGTCCGTATTGTCCAGTTTAAGACATTCTTTCATAATGCTGTCGCCCGTGTTGCGCTCGCTTATATGTTGCCATAATTCCTCTGTTATGAAAGGCATGAACGGATGTAACATCTTCAGCAGAGTGTCAAAGAAGCCGAGAGTCTTGTCGTATGTAACACGATCTATTGGTGAGCCGTATGCCGGTTTTACCATTTCAAGATACCAACTTGAGAATTCGTCCCAGAACAACTTGTAAACAGCCATAAGAGCCTCAGATATTCTGTATTTCTTGAACAGGTCGTCAATCTCCGAATTTACGGCACGCAGCTTGGCTTCAAACCATTTGCAGGCGATGTTGTTTACTTCCGGTTGTTCCATGTCTGCAATCTGCCAACTCTTGACAAGGCGGAACGCATTCCATATCTTGTTGTTGAAGTTGCGTCCCTGTTCACATAGACTCTCGTCAAACAGTATGTCGTTGCCGGCAGGGGCTGAAAGCATCATTCCCATGCGCACTCCATCGGCTCCGAACTTTTCTATCAGCTCGATCGGATCAGGAGAATTGCCAAGACTTTTAGACATCTTGCGTCCGAGTTTGTCCCTTACTATACCTGTGAAATACACGTTCTTGAAAGGGTACTTGCCCATATACTCTTCGCCCGCCATAATCATGCGTGCCACCCAGAAGAATATTATGTCCGGAGCGGTAACAAGATCGCTTGTAGGGTAATAATAGTTTATTTCTTCGTTTCCGGGATTGTTTATGCCGTCGAAGAGTGAAATAGGCCACAGCCATGAAGAGAACCATGTGTCAAGTGCATCATCGTCTTGGCGCAGGTCTGATGCTTGAAGGCTGTTATTGCCGCTCTTCTCTCGAGCAAGTGCAAGAGCCTCTTCCGCCGTCTCTGCCACTACAAATTGCTCCTCGCCATAATAGTATGCCGGAATGCGGTGTCCCCACCACAGCTGGCGCGATATGCACCAGTCCTGTATGTTCTCAAGCCAGTTCTTGTAGGTCGCCTTGTATTTGGCAGGATAGAAATTCATCTCGCCATTTACAACGGGAGGTAATGCAATGTCAGCAAAATGCTGCATTTTCAGGAACCATTGCAGAGAGAGACGTGGCTCTATGGCAGTATCCGGATTGCGCTCGGAGTAACCCACTTTATTGTTATAGTCTTCGACACGCTCCATAAGTCCGGCTTCTTTCAGATCGTCGGCGATTTTCTTTCTACATTCGAAGCGGTCCATACCGACATACAGAGGCGACTGTTCCGATATTGTAGCATCGGCGTTGAATATGTCTATTGTTTCCAGATTGTGTGTCTTGCCCAGCATGTAGTCGTTGGTGTCATGGGCAGGTGTCACTTTAAGACATCCCGTACCGAACTCGATATCTACATAACGGTCTTCAATGACAGGTATAACGCGGCCGACGAGCGGTACTATTACCTTCTTTCCTTTCAGCCATTGGTTTTTGGGGTCCTTAGGATTTATGCACATCGCCGTGTCGCCCATTATCGTTTCGGGACGTGTCGTTGCCACGACGGCATAATAACCTTTGTCGTCTTGATGTATGATGTTGCCTTCTTCGGTAAGGACATTGATGTTTTCTATGTCTTTTGTGTCGGCGAGATAATATTTAAGATGATATAACTTCGACTGTTCGTCCTTATATACCACTTCTTCATTGCTTAAAGCGGTTTGCGCCTTTGGGTCCCAGTTTACCATACGCAGGCCCCGATAAATCAAACCCTTGTTGTATAGGTCAACAAAAACCTTGATGACACTCTTTGAACGTTGCTCGTCCATAGTGAAAGCTGTACGGTCCCAGTCGCAAGAAGCGCCGAGTCGTCTCAGCTGTTTTAGTATTATGCCGCCGTGTTCGTCGGTCCATTCCCATGCGTGTTTTAAGAATTCGTCTCGTGAAAGGTCATGTTTCTTTATGCCTTGTTCGGCAAGACGCTTTACTACTTTTGCTTCTGTCGCTATGGAAGCGTGATCCGTGCCGGGAACCCAGCACGCGTTTTTGCCTTCCATGCGTGCACGGCGCACAAGAATATCCTGAATCGTGTTGTTGAGCATGTGACCCATGTGCAGCACTCCGGTAACATTAGGCGGCGGAATAACAACCGTGTAAGGTTCACGACCGTCGGGCTTGCTGCTGAAAAGCTTGTTGTCAAGCCAATACTGATACCATTTAGACTCCACTTCTTTGGGGTCGTATTTTGTAGCTATTTCCATTTTAAAATGTGGTATAATATTTCTTATAAACAAAAAACGATGCAAATTTACAAAATATTCATGGAAAATATCTATTTTTGTACACTTTAATTAAGGTAATGAGCTGACTTATACACATAAAAGGCTTACATGCCGGTCTGATATTCTGAAAGATATTATGCATACAAGAGAAGAAAAGATTGAAGCTTTTGGCCGTTTGCTTGACGTTCTCGACAATCTAAGGGAGAAATGTCCGTGGGACAGGAAGCAGACAAACGAGAGTTTGAGACCCAATACAATAGAGGAAACGTTTGAATTGTGTGACGCTCTGATTAAGAATGACTCAAAAAACATCTGTAAAGAACTTGGTGATGTCATAATGCACGTGTGTTTCTATGCTCTAATCGGCAGCGAAAAGGGTGATTTTGATATTGCCGACGTCTGCAATATGCAGGCAGACAAACTCATCTTCAGGCATCCTCATGTCTATGGGGATGTTGAGGCCGGAACCTCAGAACAGGTCCTTCAAAATTGGGAACAGATAAAACTCCGTGAGAAAGACGGCAACAAGAGTGTCTTGTCCGGTGTTCCGGAGGCTCTGCCGTCGCTTATCAAGGCTTACCGCATACAGGACAAGGCCCGTAATGTCGGTTTCGACTGGCAGGACAAAGGCGATGTCTGGACAAAGGTAAGGGAAGAACTTGATGAACTTGAATGTGAATTGCGCAAGGAAGACAGGGAAAAATCAACACGCGAGCTTGGAGATTTCCTCTTTAGTGTCATAAATGCGGCACGATTGTATCATCTTAATCCTGACAATGCACTTGAACATACCAACCGGAAGTTCATAAGCCGCTTCAATTACATCGAGGAACATTCCATAAAGCAAGGAAAACCGCTGACCGGAATGTCGCTCGAAGAAATGGACGCTCTTTGGGACGAGGCGAAGAAACACGAGCGTAAGACAGAATAGATGTCCCGTTTCATAATCGTTTGACAATAGAATTGCATGGTGATTTTTAATATTTGTGAAGACTAACTCTATATTTGCTATGAACAAGACCTTATTATCATTATTGTTAGTTGCCGTGACTTTCGCGCTTATATCGTGCGGAGGCAAAAACCAAAAGCCTGAAATTGAGGCGGAACAGGACGACTGCGAACCTGTCGATACCACCGTTTACGGACGTTGTGGCGCAGGAACGGCGATGCATACGCTCGAACTTGTTACCGACAAGGGAGACACCATCGTTTATCATATATATGACGAAGACTCCGTATCTGTGGTTTATGGCGGACTGTTTGTCGGAGACAGGCTTGCCGTAATACAGTCGCCTTCAGAAGAAGATATGCCGTGTGCCTCCAAAATCATCAACCTTACATCATTAATGGGGCGGTGGGCGAGCATAGACAGACATTTTGAGCTGAGAGAAGGTGGTGTTGTCATCAGCGACAATGTAGAACCGAAGCCATATACTGAATGGAAAATACTCAACGGACAGTTGGTCTTGTCTGCCGATACTTTTGATATCTATGCGTTGGGTCCCGACTCCCTTTATATAGAAAACAGTCGTGGAATTTATGGTTACAAGAGACAGATTTCAGATTGATGCTTTTCTTTAAGTGATAATTCCAAATGTCTGATTTTAAAATCCATATACTTGGTTGTGGAAGTGCGCTTCCAACCTTGAAGCATTTCCCCTCTTCGCAGATTGTTGAATACAGGGACAAGATGTTCATGATTGACTGTGGAGAAGGCACGCAGCTGCAATTAAGACGCTCGCGTGTTAGTTTCAACAAGTTAACGGCTGTCTTTATCAGTCACATGCACGGCGACCATTGCTTCGGTCTTATCGGAATGATTTCCTCGTTTGGCATGTTGGGACGCATAGCTCCGCTTCATATATATGCTCCGGCAGGCTTACAGCCGCTTCTGACATTGCAGATAGAAGCCTTCTGCTACGGATTGGAGTATCAAATAGTGTTTCATGATGTTGATACGACCCGACAAGAGGTGATTTATGAAGACCGGCGGCTTACGGTTACTACCATACCGCTTGATCACAGAGTGCCGTGTTGCGGATTTCTGTTCCGCGAAAAGCCCTCGCTGCCGCATATCCGCAGGGATATGATTGACTTTTATGCCATTCCCGTATCACAGATTAACAACATCAAGAACGGCATGTCATGGACAACTCCCGACGGAGAGAACATACCGTCTGAAATGCTTACTTTCCCCACGAAACCGCCTCGCAGCTATGCTTACTGTTCAGATACCAAATATAAAAAAGACCTCCATGAAACGGTAAAGGGCGTTACCATGCTTTATCATGAGGCCACTTATTGTGACGCCGACAAGGAGAGGGCACGGCTGTATAACCATTCTACGTCTGTTCAGGCGGCTCAGGTCGCCCTCGATGCCGACGTGCAAAGACTTCTGATAGGGCATTATTCGGCACGTTACGGCGATGAGGAAATTATCATAAAAGAAGCCCGAAAGGTCTTCCCCATGACAGAAGCGGCACACGAAATGGATGTTTATGACCTCTAAATGTGTAAAAAACGTGAATAAATTTTGGCAGGTTGGCGGATAATCGTTATTTTTGCAGAAACTATAAGTGCTTATGAGAAGATTTATACTTACAATATCATTTCTGATTACATTGTCTTTCGCTTTGCCTTTTATGTCTGAGGCCAGAGCCAATGCCATGATAGAGATTTCCGATGTTGAGGCTCCGACGATGGAAATTACGGTACATTCTTCTGTTGTCAAGGTTCATGTTACCGGAGCAAAGGGACAGACCCTGATGATCTATAATGTGGCGGGCGTATGTGTTGAAGTGAAGAAAATAGATAGCGATGACCGCTCTTTTGAATTTTCTCTTCCAAAGGGTTGCTATATAGCGAAAGTCGGCAATAAAGCAAAGAAAATCTCTGTAAACAAGTAAACTTTGATACAAAAACGTACAAGACAGGAATATACCTTTTGTGTATTACAATATCGTTCCCGTCTTAGACAATATACAGGAACGGCAGTTGTGAGACTGTCGTTATTGTTTTTTATATCCTTAGTGACGCTTCTCGGAATGACTTCATGCGCTCACGACAAGCGAAAGCACGTTATCGAAGAGAATATCAAGGCCATGCAGACAGGCAACCTGCGCTATAGGGCTGATGAAATACGCGCTCTTGTGCTTGATAAGGCGAAGAACGACAACCTATACCGTTCCGTTGTCAGGAGAGTGGCTGAATATTATGCGGACAACAGACCCTTTGTATGGATTTCACTTTCAGGTGCCTCAACGCGTGCCGACTCCCTTCTCGACATTCTGCAAGAACATTGTGAAACCTTCGGACTCAGATCTTCGCTCTTCGGCATAGAAGATATCAGGCGTGACATAGGCGTCTTGTCTTCTCCTGCCGATGTAAAGGACATCAATCTCGCGGCGGCAAAGGTGGAATACGCCTTGACAAAGGCTTTCTTTATATACGCTTCCGGTCAGGCGTTTGGCTTTGCCAATCCGGACAATATTTATAATCACATTGAGGAATATAATGTCGATTCGCTTACAACACGTTACAGACGCCTGTGCGATTTCGGCGCAAGCAGGCCCGATGCGGACTTTTTCAGAAAGGCGGCACGCATGGCGGCTGACGGTCGTCTATCTTCATTCATTGACAGCATACAGCCAAAGTCCTCACTTTATGCCATGTTGGTTGACAAACTGAAGGCTGTAGGCAAGACCGACAGGCGGCTCCGACTCAAGATTCTTGCCAATATGGAGCGATGTCGGTGGCGTGCGTCAAGGTTTTCAAGACAAATGCCGTCAGAAACCGACAGATATAATGTCACGGTCAATATTCCTTCTTTCTCGCTCAGGGCTGTCAAAGGAGCAGAAACCCTCTCTATGGCTGTCGGATGTGGCACTAAAGACCACAAGACACCTATGCTTACGTCGTGGATAACGCGCATGGATGTCAATCCACAATGGATAGTTCCTAAGAGCCTTGCAGCCGATTATGCCTTCAACAAACCGCGCATGCACAGTATGGGAATGTTTGTCTTGGACAAGAAACGTGGCAAGTTGCCTCCCGAGTCGGTGTCTTTTGCACGTATAAATGACGGACAACAGTATATCGTACAGGCAGGAGGGCGAAAGAACTCTTTGGGACGTATAATATTCAGATTTGAAAACGCCTTCTCGGTATTCCTTCACGACACATCTTCACCATGGCTGTTGCAACGTACATATAGGGCTGTGAGTCATGGCTGCGTGCGATTGGCGAAGCCTATGGATCTGGCTCTCTTCTTGCTTGACGATAAAGACTCAGATAAGGCTGACAGATTAAGATATTCGATGACAGTAGAAACCGATGGCGACGACGGAACGGCGGTGGATAAAAAGAAGATGATAAGAACAATAGACGTAAAACCAAATGTGCCGCTTACGGTCGCCTATTACACGTTCTTCTATGACGAGAGTGGGGGATTGGCCGAATACAATGATGTATATGAATATGACGATGCCCTTATCGAGGCAATTCAACCTTATGTAAACTGATTATGGAGAACGATGAGGAGAGAATATGCCGCTTGCTGGCTGACGATAAGACTGTCAGAGAAGGCTTTGCCTTAGCCGTAAGACTCTACGGACAACGAATTTATTGGAAGATTCGCTCTCTTGTTTACGACCACGACGATGCCGATGATGTCTTGCAGAACACTTTTCTCAAGGCGTGGAACGCCCTCTCTTCATTTCAGGGCAACTCCCGTTTCCTCACTTGGCTGTATAGCATTGCCATTAACGAATCGCTTGACCATATTCGTAGAAACAAGAAACGCAAAGACTGTCTTTCAGGACCAGACGCTTCGGAACTCGTCGAAAAACTCGTTGCCGATACCAATTTTGACGGAACACGAGCGCAGGCTCTCCTTATGGAGGCGGTTGCTGCACTTCCTGACGTGCAGAGAACGGTATTCACACTCAAATATTTCGACAATATGAAATACAGCCAAATAAGCAAGATTACCAACACATCGGAAGGAGGACTGAAAGCATCATATCATATTGCCGTGAAGAAAGTTACCGAATATCTACAACAGTTTGAAGAATGACAAGGAAACATATTTCTGTTCATGACGTTTTTAAAACTATAAACGGATATAAATAGAGATAGAAAAACACCGGCTTGTTCCTGTTTGTGTTTATAGCAATATTAAATCCCTCAATCGGTCATTAGACAAAAACAAGACACGCTTGTTCGCAATATGAAACACAGCATTTCCCGACTCCTAAACAGGCCATTTACGATTCCTAAAACGGCTATTTACGACTCCTAAAACGGATAGTTGTATTTGTTAACAATTAAA
>JBJFGK010000172.1:0-2182 GCA_051892655.1 Prevotella sp.
GGTATTTATTCCTATGACTTTGAATATGCGTGCCATTTCATTCATCAGCGCTATGTTAACATCACGTTGGGTATTTTCCATTATTTTTGCGGCTTCTGCCACTTTTATGGAACTTGCTCTGTATGTTCCGCCTGTCAATACAGAAGAATACAAGGCGTCTATGCGTTCGGCGGCCTCCGGTGTGGAGCCGGAAACAATCTTGCATATACTATCTACCGTATGTTTTATATCTCCCGGATTGATGCGTTCAGGACTATATCCCAGAGCGAAATCCGTGTCAAATTTTAGTCCCGATGTCTTTTCTATGATTGGAGCGCAGAATTCTTCTGTTGCTCCGGGATATACTGTAGACTCGTAAACAACAATATCTCCTGATGATATTACTTTACCGACAGTATGGCTTGCGGCACCAAGACAACGCATATCAGGCAGATTATGTTCGTCAACAGGAGTTGGAACAGTCACAATATACACATTGCATGACCTTAACATCTCTATGTTGTCTGTTATAGACAAGTTGTTATTAAGGTGTTTTTCAAGTTCATCATGTGTTATCATGCCTGAAATATCGTTGCCAATACAGAGTTCTTCCACTCGTTTGCGAGACATGTCATATCCAACGACTTTATATTTTTTTGAAAACAGACAGGCAAGGGGCAGACCAACGTAGCCTAATCCTATTACTCCTATTGTTTCCGTTATACCTTTCATGTCAGTCATAGTTGTTAATGTTGTATTTATATTATATTGTGTCGTTATATTTTTTTTTGAATTATATACCTTCTATTCTTGCAGTAACAGATGTTTTCTTGGGGTTCCATACATCTTTATAAGATGAGAAAAGGAAAATCTCCATTGTATGACCAATGAGTCGTGCAAGCCTTAAGAAATATCCCGTATAGAATGTTTGTATCGGCAGAATAAGTGCCAGACGTTTTTCTTCATGCGCTCTCTCTGATACCATCATGATAACGAGGAAGGCGACGATTGAGAACAAGAACCTTATAATGATACCTATCAGCAATATCTCGGGCAATTTGTCTGTGTTGGTAAATATAAGGGTGATAATATAAATCAGCCATACATAGTTGAAGACACAGTCATATATGATATTGTCCATATTAGACAGAAAATTTGAGAACGAAAAGTTCTTGTTAGGTTCCAGTATATCTATATGCTTACGCATACGGAAACGGATTAGAGATTTAGACCATCTCATGCGTTGTCTCCATAGCCCGTACCATTTGACAGGAGCGCTTGTAAGACATACGGCGTCTTCGGCAAAGTAGACTTTTGCGCCTTTCTTCCGGAGTTTCTGTGTTATGTCACCGTCAAGTCCCGGACCGATATCCCAACATCCTACGTCTCTAATGGCTTTGGCGTCAAAA
This sequence comes from Prevotella sp., assembly GCA_051892655.1. Lineage (GTDB taxonomy): Bacteria > Bacteroidota > Bacteroidia > Bacteroidales > Bacteroidaceae > Prevotella. The sequence continues at coordinate 1,389 of JBJFGK010000172.1, forward strand.
GCGCCGAAAGCACCGCTTATGATATGATATAGTCCGAGTGTACTTGTAACCATACGTCCCACCTGAATGGTTTTCAGATATTCCAATTCTTGCATTGATGTACATAGGGAATCACGCCCGTTGCGCACTTTGACACATCCTCCTATGCCTTTTATGCGTGAGTCATAATAGAAAGGTATCAGTATGTTCTCTATGGCATCTCTGTCCAATGATGAATCTGCGTCCAGATGTATGATATATTTGCCTTTTGCATAATACATCCCGTAATTTGCGGCGCTGGCTTTACCTCCTCTACTGTTAAGTCTAAGATATAGATCTATATAACCGTTCTTTTCCAAATCGCTGCAAATTAATGGGGTCAAGTCATCGGAACCGTCATCGACAATGATTATCTCAAAGTTGCGGTATGTCTGTTCTTTAAGAGATGTAACCAACTTAAAGATATTCTTACCCTCGTTTTTACCGGGTACAAGTATTGTGATAAGAGGGTTTTCAACTTTAAGCATCATTCTTGCCAGATTCTTTTTTATACGTCTCGATTTATAATCAAAGAGATTACGCTTAATTACTATTATCAATTCAAGCAGATAATATCGCGGAAACTCGATGAAAAACAAAAACCAATATGTCTTAAAGAGCATGCTCCATGTCACGTTATGGTAAAAGCACACTTCAATGGCATCGGTTATATGTTTGAAAAAATCGAACATGCAATACTTGGTGTCAGTTGTTTGAATTTATATTTTCAAGGAACTCATGTATATTTACACCCTGTTGGTACAGGAATGTTTCAA
>JBJFGK010000173.1:0-1431 GCA_051892655.1 Prevotella sp.
CGGCAGAGGAGCGGCACAACCTATATACCAGTATGGCAGACGAAGCTTTTGATGAAGAGGAAAGAAAATGAGCACAAAGATAACATCTAACAAGAATGCAGCCATCTGCTACCAGACGCTTGACAAGTGTTTTCGAGACCGCTGACACAGGTACTACATGAAAGATCTCATTAGGGCTGACACTTCTCACAAGGTATCAGCCCTTTTGTTTTCTTTATATTTGAGAAAAACGTAACCATGCGCAAAGATTGCCTTTTTTGCGGACTACAATAAAAAGAAACAAAACTAATCGGGTTCTGTAAACCATCCAACACAGATGATTCATAGAACCCGATTATATAGTGTTTCTATCTGAATCAGTAGGTATATACTTCGCCTGTCATGGAAGCATGACCGTCTTGAAGCAGGCCACCTGATTGGCTCTGCTGTGTAAGAACAAGCACAATGCAACCGCCACGCTTTGCGGCCTCCTGACGAATCTTCTTCAAGGTCTTCTCACTGAAATGGCCTGCCGTGATGGAGAATGACCATGTACCGGTAGAATGTTTTTCTATCTGACCGAGCGATTTCAGTCCCAGCACCTCATCCTTGTCATACACTACACGCACTTTCTCCCAATCAGAAGCTGACTTGATTTCCACCTTCTGCGACATCTGCTGCACACGACCGCTTTGATAACGTACCTCTGCCAACGAACTTCTGCTGATAGTGTTTACAACTTCCTCGCCTTTATAAACAAATTTGACGATTTTATCGCTCGATTCCGTTACCTTGCCTTCTTGCAATTTTACCATTGTGAAATACTAGTTTGTCTTGTGCGTAGCAGGAAAGACTCGCCATTGCGAGTAAAAGAAAAATCCATTTTTTCATAAAATCCTATTTTTAGTGATATGAATAATATTTAATTGTAATCTTTTGTGTGATAAGTTTTACAAATGTAGTGCTTTTTTACATAACAATGCCATATTGTAACAATAATTAACGTGAGTTAGATAAATCAGGATAAATCTGGACTTATCTGACAAAGGTAAGACTGTTAGCTGGATTGACGTTTAAATCTAATTCCCTTGTCGATAAGATTAATAACCTTAAAGCTGAAAAACTGTGACGGACATCGTTTCATCGCTACACATTCAGTCCGATTTGTGCCTTGATGCGCGTATAATTGTCTTTATTTTCTTCAAAGTAGTGTAATAATAAGGATTCCATGTTGATTGCATCTTTCCGACACTAATAAAGTTATAAGTAATTGCATTAATTTAGAAAAATATCTATCATAGCGACTGCAAATTGAGTTTCTAATATAAGCATAAAATTAGCAATATTTCAAAATATATAATTATAACGCTATAAACACACAAGAAACAGGACATTGCCCTTATTGCGGCAGTGAAGATATTTAAGAATATTCAGACGGAACAGCCGAATGCT
>JBJFGK010000173.1:1531-8459 GCA_051892655.1 Prevotella sp.
CCTTATTGCGGCAGTGAAGATATTTAAGAATATTCAGACGGAACAGCCGAATGCTATGAATGTGGTAACACGTGGTAAAGTTATTAAACTATTGCAGTCAGATAAATTTTTAGTAAACGATATGAATTAGGGCTGACACTTCTCACAAGGCATCAGCCCTTTTGGCTACCTTTGTATTTGAGAAATAACACTACATGGTCGGCGAAGAATGTTTGACGAAGCAAACATACAACACCTTCATGAGTTTTTTGTCCATATATATGCATATCTTATGGAGATTTTGAGGTCATAAAAACGCTATGTTTTTAGCGGCATTGAGATAAAAAATACCGTCCGGTAGAAATTAAAGTGTCAGTTTCCTTTATCCTACCCTATTTTCATTATGACATAACTATAATGCTACTAACCATAAAACTAACTGCTTTTTAGTTTATCAAAAAACACATGGTGTTATTGATTATTATTTCTTTGAGCTTATGGTTTTTATATGACTATATGCATTGTAAAGTCCAAGTTCACCGGCTTTACTGAAATCTCGCACGGCCCGGTCTTTGTCTTTTAACGACAAATATGCCATACCACGATTGTAATAGGCTTCCGCCAAATTATCGTCAATATCTATAGCACGATTATAACAAGCTATTGCCTCACGATAGTCTTTAGAAATAAAATAAAGATTACCTTTATTATAATGTATATAAGGATTGTCGGGACTGAGAGCAAGAGCCTTTTCAAAATCAGACAGAGCGTCTAATGTCATCAAGCGCATGTCCTTCCCTGCAGATGACTCATATCGTATGAGCCGTGACTTGCTGTAAGCACGCTGCCAATAAGCAAGAGCGGACGTACTATCAGTCAAAAGAAATGCCGTTAAGTCACTTATTGCATCAGTGTAATTTTGCAATACACAATGGGTTACCGCACGTTGCAGTACAAGAGCATTATCTTTATGCAGGTCACGACTGTCGGCAATCCGGGCTGTAAGACTGTCGACAAGAGCAAACATATTTGTACTCTCTGTCTGGCTTAACGTACTGATACCACAACGTACATAGAGCTTATGAATGGGAGATATAAAGGTGTTGAAATGTTCAACATCGTTATCATACGTCGAGAATGTCTTCAGCCCGTTGTCATAACGGCTATAAGCAAGACAAAACATTGGCATGATGTCCTCCGAAACACTCTTGTTTTGAACACGTCCGCGATATGGCGATGCATATTCATGCGACATATTATCGGTGTCTTCAACAACGAGTTGGTTATACTTATCGAAGTCTATTTCGTTTTTCTTGCGCACTTCATGGCGTTTGCGACTACTCCAACGTTGTTGTATGCCGTTATGTTTATCCATCTGTGCCTTGAATATGCGGAATTCATCTTTTTCTGCCTTTGCCGTCATACCAAGTTTGCGATAGCAGGAAGCACGACGACTGAGTCCTACCCAGAAATTAGGGTATTGTGAAATAATTGTAGTGTAGTCGTGAATGGCTCCACGCAAATCTCCGGTTCGTTCGAGAAGTAATGCCCGGTTGTATATTGCCATAACATTTCCCGGTTCCATTTTGATAACATAGTCGAAATCGGTTATGGCTCGATTGTCATCACCAACCTGGACACGCAACTGTCCACGATTGTAATGGGCAAGAAAATTGTCGGGATCAAGTTCAAGGGCCTTGTCATAATCGGCAAGTGCGCCTCGCAAATTATTGAGATTATAGCGTGCAAGAGCACGGTTGACATAAAAGCCTACGGTCGTCGGCTTGAGGTGTATTGCCTTACTGAGATAGTTGTCAGCATCTTTCCACTTGCGGTGTGAAAGACTTATCATTGCCCGCATGGCAAGCACGGTGCCGTCGTAAGGGTCTATCTCCAAACTACGGTCAAGAGAAGCTATGGCTGCAATAGTATCTTTCTGCTGCAATGCCACTTCAGCTTTCAGTGAATATGATTTGGAATAGTTTCTCCACTTTACTATCATGCTGTCAAGATCACGGTTGGCTCCGTCGAAGTCTTTGCCCTCTATACGACAAAGCACACGATTATACCAAAGATTACGACTGTCAGGGCGAGATGTTATGGCCTTATCATAGTCAGATACGGCTTCTGTATATTTATGCTGACGGATATTACAAAGACCTCTCAGTTCATAGATATCTGTAATATAAGGGTTGAGGCGTATTGCCTCACTACAGTCTTTTTCAGCTCCTACATAATCGTCAAGGTAATATTTGGCAACAGCGCGGTAAAACCAAGGCTCATAAAGATAGGGTTTTACATTTATGACCTGATTGAAATACTGAATGGAAAGCACATAGTCTTCATAATACAGTGCGCTGCGACCTATATCAATAAGTCTGTCTGTGCGAAACTGTGCCGATGCAACCATCGACAGGCAAGCAGCGAAAACCAATATCTGAAGACGTAAAAATATGTTCTTCATCACAGTATATCCTTACTTTAAGAAAAGACTTGTTCCATTAAAAAGGGAAACAGTGCCTGTAGGAGGACTAATGACGTGCCGGACGTGTGCGATATGCACAACGATAACGACCATTGATAATTGCCTTGAGCTTATTTTTGACAAGTTGCTTACGCAAAGGAGTGATACGGTCAACAAAGAGTTTGGCGTCAAGGTGGTCGAATTCATGCTGCATAACCCTTGCAAGATAGCCACTAATCCACTCATCATGCTCTACAAAGTCTTTATCAAGGTATTTGACATGTATGCGTGTCGGACGTTTGACATTCTCATGAATACCGGGCAACGAAAGACACCCCTCTTCCATTGTTTCAGTCTCGGTATCATCATATTCGAGGATATGAGGATTTATATAAACCCGCTTAAAGCCTTTATATTCGGGCAAGTCGTCAGATATGACATCAAGGTCAATAATGACAAGACGTATATTGAGTCCTATCTGTGGAGCAGCGAGTCCGATACCTTCAGAAGCGGCAAGGGTTTCAACCATATTGGCAATAATGCTGTCCAATTCAAGGTAGTCGGCATTAATATCTTGTGACTCTTTGCGCAACACCGGCTGTCCGTATGTATAAATTGGTAATATCATTTATTGTATTGCTGTTGTTATATGTCTGTTTCTATTATCTGTTACTAAGATGTGATTTGTATTCAAGATAGTCCTGCAACAATATGGTGGCGCTTATCTCATCGACAATGGCCTTGTCTTGACGGGCTTTTTTACGCATACCTCCTTGCAACATTGCCTTGTGTGCAAGCACTGACGTGAAACGTTCGTCATAATATTCAACGGGAATATCGGGACGCTGTTTCTTCCAGCGGTTGACAAACTGTTGCACGCGGGCAAAATTCTCGCTTGGAGTGCCATTAATACGGCGAGGTTCACCTATCACAATGAGACAAACTTCTTCCTTGCTCACGTAGTCGGTGAGATAATCAAACAAATCTGACGTAGCGACTGTCACCAATCCACCGGCAATAATCTGCAATGGATCGGTGACAGCCAAGCCTGTTCGTTTCTTGCCGTAATCTATCGACAATATACGAGCCACCTAATTTATTATTTCTGATTATAAAGAAGCCATGCATCCGGATATTTCGCACGCAATTCATTACGGCTGCGAACAGCATCGGTCTTTAAATCAAATGTTGATGCTATGACACGATAAGTCTGTGATGTAGAGCTATAAGCTACCTGTGCGGCATATCCCTGACTCTTAAGAGTTGATTGTAGATTTTCTGCATTAGCCTGAATTGAGAACGAACCAACGACAACGCTAAAATCTTTAAGACCGGCACCGTTAACTACCGAAAGGTTGTCACGACGTACTGGTTCATTGTCTGCATTGTCAACAACAACAGTCTCTGTTGCCGGTTTCTCTACAACGGGAGCAACAACTGCAACTTCATCAGTAGGACGCTCGGTTGCTACAACCTGATTTTCCTGTGCCTGTGACTTCTCATACATCTTACGATAAGCGGTCTCTTGAGACTTACATCCTGTAAAGGTCACTGCCAGACATAAACCGGCACACAAAAACATATACTTTTTCATTGTAATAAATTTGTATTTTGTTAAACATTAATTTTCAAATGTCGCGATTGTGATATGCACAACGGCATATTATGCACAATTTTTTGCGAAATTACACAAAAAGGTACAAAACGGGAGCATTGGTCTACATAAAGTTTGTTAAAATAGAAAATATCCCCTATAATGTGTATTATCCGGATAAAAACACGAAACATCTGTAACTTAAAGTTTTTTAAGTAAAAAAGTATGGTGTGGATATTGATATATGCAGAATAATGCCTATATTTGCTCGTAGAACGGTAAACAGCCATTTCATCAAGACTGACAAATATCGGATCTTATTTATTACTAACTTTAAAATTAAGGGGTATGAAAGCTTTAGGTTACATCGGTGCATTTTTGGGCGGTGCCATTGCAGGCGCAGCTCTTGGTGTCTTAATTGCACCTGAAAAAGGAAAAGACACAAGAGAAAAAATTACAGACGCCATTGATGATTTCTGCGAAAAACATAACATCAAGCTGTCTCGCAAGCAAATTTGCGACCTTGCTGATGATATAAAGGACGTTGCAGAATCAGAAGAGGTTTAATTGCGTAACATCCTAATCTAATAGGAGGACCTAACGAAAATCATTTTAGCCGACGGTAAGACAATGCCGTCGGCTAAGACTAAGAGGCGGATTGCCGATTGCGCTTACCTAAGCATAACATACAGAAACCTTCAAACTGCAAGATATGTTCTCTAATGACAATAATATCAACACAATAGCACAACTTGTAGAAGCGATTAAACGTAACATCGGACTACAAGGAGAATATCTGAAACTTGATCTAACTGAAAAGACAGTCAGATTGTTGACGGCCATACTGTTGCTATTGATTTTTGCACTCGTATTGTTGGCTATTATGACTTACATTTCGTTTGCCGCCGCATTTGCTTTAGCCGAACATATTGGAATATCACAGGCGTTCTGCGTAGTGGCGTTGGCTTATGTGCTTGTATTGATAATATGTATGCTCTTTAAAAAACAACTTATCGAGAAGCCGCTCGTGAGATTTTTTGCGAGCCTATTAAGTTGATTTTCATAATCTACGTTAAGTATTAGGCTTATTGACTTGACTAACAATAAATACAGACATGGAAACAGATGTTACTACATACCGGACGTTAAGCGAGATAAGACACAAAAAGGAAGCCTTGCAAAAGGAAATAAAGACAAGCAACAAAGAGATTGGCAGGCTATGGAAAAACCTGACATCTCCTGTCACATCAAAAAAGAACAAAAAAGGATTCAGCATGTCATCCGTCATGAACATGGGTATGGGTGCCGTTGACGGTCTTTTGTTGGTGTGGAAATTATACAGAAAGTTTAAGAAATAAGTATTTAATATTGTAAACCAATTGTTTACAAACGACATTTAACGTCAGTCATTACCCAATATCTTATCTAAAACAGGATGTATATCCGCCTCTTTATGATAAGGATGTATATTAAAGTAATCATTCCCGAGAAGCATTGCTGAAAGTTGTGTACGCATAGCATTATAAAAAATATGGCATGGCTTGCCTATACTTTCAGCGTAAGCCAATTCATACCCCACACCTAAAGACGGAGAAGTACATTCGGCAATGACGATATCACTCCGGCAAAGCCACAAAATATCCCTTTTGTATATAACCTTGTCCGCATCGCCTTGTTCTTTAAGATTAAGATTGTCGACACCTATATGCTCTGTCAGTACTCGGGCATTACGGTTTATATAAGCTATTATGCGGTTATACAGAGAAGCATCAAGCCTGCCGCCGCGTATAGATCCTGAAAAATACACTTGTTGCATTGTACTACTATCAGTATATTCCATATTAATTTAATGTTTTCTTTTTTCACATCTAATTAAAATAATAGTCACGACAGACTTAAATGTCAAAATAAACGTGGCTATATTATATATGAAAGCGGTGTTTTTTCTTTGCCTTATGCGGTATATATGGAGAATAAACAGGCGAAGAAGCCCCCTCTGACCCCGACCAACCTTCAACCGATGCACCACCGTAAGGAACACCGCGATATTGTGCATAGCGCATTCTTATCTTGTCAACATAGTCAACGGTCTCGCTACCACGCATATATCCATGCTTCACTACAGGGTCGTTGTAACCCTCCGGACGTTCAAGCATCAAGACATAACGCGCGACATCACGCCAACGGTTCGGATTTCGCCCGTTTTTACGTGCAAGTGACATGGCATCCTGTATATGAAAATAACCTCCGTTATATGATGCCAAGACAAACAACTGGCGCTCTGCCCTGTCGGGAACATTTCTGAAAAGACCGGACAACTCATCTATGTATCTCACGGCAGCATGCACATTGGCTTCCGGATCATATATTGATGATGTAGGGAGTCCCAGATGTGCTGCCGTTGACGGCATTATTTGCATCAGTCCGCAAGCACCCGCCCACGACTTTGCACGCGGATCAAAGCAAGATTCTTGGTAACATTGGGCTGCAAGAAGCCGCCAATCCCAACGTGCCACCGGTGAATATTTCTTGAACAAATGGTCGTAATGAGAAATGACACCGCCGGATTTGTTGAGGAACGGCGAATATACATGTCGTGTGACGCGTCGTGATGACAAGGCGTAACGTGATTCTTTCAGCACATCGGCATAAATCTGAGGAGTGTACCACGAGTCTAAGCTATCGGCAAGTTCCGTGTTGTCTGAGCGTACTGCCCATTGAACATCAAGAGAGTCTGTTTTAGCTCCGCAAAAGCGCAATTTCCCATCCTTCCCCAAACGTTTTGGCAACATGAACGCGATAAGATCTGCATCGCCCGCTTTAAGACGAGATATCATATCTGTGGTGTCCTTACATACTTCCACCCTTAACGACACTCCCAATTTTTGTGC
>JBJFGK010000174.1:0-2132 GCA_051892655.1 Prevotella sp.
ATAGTTGTATCCCACAAATCGCCGTCAAGAGCTTGCGCCTTTTCTGCTGTTGAGGCTACAATAATGTGACATGATGTTTGCATTACATCATGCTTTTGTGACGTGATAATCCAACCCAAACGCGGGGTTGGGGTATCTATGCTCATGGGATTGACCATACGCTCGGTCTTAAGCTCTGTAACAGAAACGGGGAAGACGGCTTTTTTTGCCGTCTTCTTCTTCGCTGCTGTAACGGGCAAACATATTGCCAGAGTCAAGACGATGAAGAAAATCTTCTTTGTCATTGTTTTTCCGGTATTACAGTGTCTGTCTTGTTAAGATAATTCTTGCTTGCGTCAATGGCAATAAGTACACGATCGGAACCACGCAAGTATGCTGCGTCATAAGTAAATGTAGTTACTTTGCTGTCATATTCACCCAGATAAGTCAGTTTGCCGTCTGTCGGGTTCATCCACCAAACGTTTTTCTTGTTTCCGCTAATCTTACCGAGATCAATATCCATAGGCTTGCCGCTATAATTATAGACCAACATATAATCGTTTCCGCGTGTGGCGATGACACGGTCATAGCGTTCGCCATTCTGTCCGGCAATGATACTCTGATCTGCTATGCGCTCTGTAAACGGGAATGTGAGAATGAGCCACTTAAGATACTTCATCTGGTTGTATCCGGGATCATTCATTGCATCCCACCAAGCCTTTTCAGCACCGAAAGAAGCGCTAAGTCCCGGCCGTATAAACTGCATCACGGAATTGTGTCCGTATGTATGTCCGAAGCATCCTCCAAAAACTGCCCAATAAGCATAGCGTCTGACATCGTAGTCTTGCCAACGCGGGGCAGAGAAATCATGTAGTCCTTGTGGAATGTCTTCGTAAGAAGGTTCTCCGTCAATAACCGGACGGAGTGGCTTTTTCTCAAAACTCATGTCTATATATCGCCAGTTGTCTTCTTCTGTATTGTCTTTTATGGTATAGTCTCCGTCACCATTGCGCTGGCCGTAACGGCGGTGTCCGCTCTGGAACATGTTGAAATCCATCCATTCCCTGTCATTATACCACCATGCGGAAGTCGTTCTGCCTCTTGGATGAAATGTCATGATGTGGTTATTGTCGATCTTCTTTATTGCGCGTGCCAAAGCATCCCATATTTCAGGAGACCTGTCACCCATGATATCTCCGCCAATCATCCAAATGATGTTTGGCTTATCTTTATAGCGTGAAGCGAGAAATCGTCCCAAGCTCTCAGCCTTTTTGATGTCCATCTGTTTCAGCATAGAACCCCAGATGCAGTCCATAGCAATGTAAATGCCGTTACGTTCGGCAACATCGACAATATAATCCAAATGTTCCCAATAGCCGTAAACTCCGGGTTTGGAAACTTTGCTAAAGTCAAATTCGGCATTGTTTGCTTGATGACCATATACATTGAAAGTAGGAATGGCGTTAAGAACCTGTATCTGTTCTACATTATATCCTGCTTCGCGGTCTTTGGCAAGGAAAAATTCCGCCTCTTCACGATTGAGACGTTCGGGAAGCAACCATGCCGTGTTGCCCATCCAGAAGAAAGGGGTGCCATTGTCGTGTATGATGTAAAGGTTGTTGTCTGATACTTTCAACTTGCCGTTGGACCATGGCTTGTAAATCTTTTCCGCCGCATTGGTTGTTATAGTTGCAAAAAGCAACATGGCTGTGATAATAAGTTTGTTTTTCATAATATGTAATATATTTATTTTGCAGTTAAAATTATGGTTTGTCCTTTCTTAGTTGGAATGTCATAGAGATATGTCTTTTCCAATTCAGGTAACTTCTCTATCATTTCGGGATTGTTGATTTGTTGCTTGATGTCTGTCGGAACGGCATAGAAAGGATTCTTGTTATTTCCTTTTGCTGCTTTAAGACCTTTGAGCGGAACGGCAGAGCGTATGCGTAAATTCCCTCCTAATTCCGATTGGACAACGGCTTTGACAATTTTCCCGTTATCCCAAGACATATCTACGGTAAAACCTCCACGTGCTTTAAGACCTTTAACAGAACCTTTATCCCATGAATCGGGTATTGCCGGTAACAGATAGACAAATCCGTCGTGGCTTTGCAATAACATCTCAGCAATGCCGGCAGTGCATCCGAAGTTGC
>JBJFGK010000175.1:0-8267 GCA_051892655.1 Prevotella sp.
ATATGCTAATGTAACAGGTACAATTAGCGTTAATATACCTGAAGCTGTTAACGTTCGTACAAGCACATACAATACAAACACAAGAATACCTATCACTACCAATCCACAAGAAATAACTCTTTCAGAAAAATCAAATACACTTTACATCTATGCAGAATCAGGATACGTCATCAATTCTGTAAAAGCTAATGATGTTGATGCAACATATAACAGCTATGATAAATATTATCAAGTAACGCTTACAGAAGGAATGTCTATCGTTGTTGACGTTGCAGAACTTGTACGTGACAAGGTTGCTATGGTTTACAGCAACGTTGACCCTGCTACACTATCATATTATTCATTCCAACGTTCAGACCGTTCTAAAATAACATTGGCAAAAGGTTATAATGAAATCAAGTTCTACGACGGTGACAACCCATTCAACTGGAGTTGGTACAACGGCAATTATGTTGGTGAAGTTTATATTAACGATGTTCTGAACGACCCTACTTACTCAAGCAGTGCAAATTATGATAACAAAACATTAAACGACAAAGACATTGTCAAGATATACTTTGGCGAAACAGGTGTCGCTAACTACAACGTAACATTCACTCTTAGCGGTGTAAACGCAAGTGATATCGACGTTAAGAAAGACATTATAACAGAAGTAACTGACCTCGCAGCAGGATTCTCAGCCCTCACCAACACACAAGTAGATATCACTCCGGCAGAAGGAAAGGCTGTTAAAGTAAGCGTAAACGGCACAGACATCGATGCAGTTGAGGGTGTTTACACTTTCAATGTAACGGAAGCTTCTGAAGTTAAGATTGAAGAAGGCACAGGCATCAGCAGCATTTCAGCCGACGAAAAAGCAGATAACAACGTTTATACAATACAAGGTATTCGCGTAAACAACGCCAAGAACCTGCCTGCAGGCATGTATATCGTGAACGGAAAAACAAGAATAGTAAAATAAAAACATCAAGCCAAAGCACATGATATTAGGTATTCCTATATCAGAAATTTAGCTTCCGTATAAAAGACAAAGGGAGAGGACAGCGTCTCAAAAGCATTGTTTGCCGTGAGATGCAGCCTCTCCCTTTGTCTTGTTGTGTTAAATAAGATATACCAAAAACAATTATTCAGATATGAAAATCAAACTAATCACAACAATGCTTTTGTGTGCCACACTTCAAGTGCAGGCACAACAAGCCCTCGATCTATTGAGCAGGGCGAAGCTGCGTGAATTGCGCTTGCAGCTTAAAAACAAAGACAACAAGGAATTTATGCAAAAAAGCTCGTTGTTGAAAGGCGTTTCAGCTACACCGACAACAAACGTGTTCTCCATGATAAAGCTGTCTGAAGGTGCTACAGCGCAAGATTTGCAGGCAGAAGGAGTGAACGTGTTACGCTGTCGTCACGGTTTTGCATTCGCAAACATACCTCTTAATGATGTCGAGCGTGTTGCAAACCTCAAGAGTATAAGCAGAATGAGCTTTGGAAACGAGCTATATCCGATGATGAGAAACGCACGTGTCGTAACCGGCGTTGATAAAATTCATCAGGGAATAGGCTTGTCGCAGGCTTATACAGGCAAAGGCATTGTCTGCGGTGTGGTAGATACGGGTATTGATCCCAATCATGTCAACTTTCAAGATGAGAACGGCAACCCGCGAGTAAAGCAGTTTTCAAAACTCGTAATTGACGATTACGGCAATTTATCAGATAACATTTACACCGATCAAGACGTCATTTCAGTTTCAACCGACAACATGAACAGTTATCACGGTACACATACTATGGGCATAATGGCAGGCGGATATAAGGGAAACCTTACCGTTGCCACACCGGACAAGACTACCGGAACAGCTACAGTAGCTGACCAACCCAACCCATACTATGGTGTAGCATACGGATCTGAAATTGCCGCAGCCGGTTCTGTTAGCCTTGCTGAACCCGTAATAGCGTATGGAGTAGAAGATATCTTGACTTACGCATGGGGAAATGGTGAAAATGAACCTGACAAGCGTTGTGTATTAAACCTGTCTTTGGGTGCCAATCTCGGTTCTCACGACGGTAAGGACGTTTTAAATCAGTATTTTGATCTTGTAATGCAACAAGACAACCCTATCATAGTGCTGTCTTCGGGCAACGAAGGAGATATGAACGTGGCTGTCAGGAAGACACTTAGCGGCGATGACCTTACGGCACAGACTTTTATAAAGGGTTATGACATTCCCGATAACAGCGGTACAAGCATCGAATATTACAATATGAGATACGGCGGAGCGCAGGTCTGGAGCAATTTGGCTGAGCCTTTTGATATTAAATTAGTAATATTAAACAACGCAAGAAATAAAAATGCCGCAATTTATACGGTTGACGACACCAACAGAGAGACAGGACAGTATTGGATTTCATCATCTTCATGGCAGGAAGACAATAGTGACGTTATAGATACAGAGACTCTTGGCAAATACTTTAATGGCTATATAGGAATTCTTGGCGCGCTTGACGAAGCATCGGGACGTTATTATTACAACATTGATTTCCAACTGACAGACGATCAGACCAACAATGCCGATAAAAAATACACATTAGGTATCGTTGTCACAGGTAAGGACGGAGAGCAGATAGACATGTATTGCAACTCTGCATCTCTGATGACTCAGTTTACCAATTATAGCGATTATCTGGGCACAGCAATGGACGGCTGGGAGCCGGGAAGCGCCGATGGCTCTATTAACAACCTGGCTTGCGGTAAGAGCACTATTGTTGTAGGCTCTTATAACACATCAGACGTATGGGGTTCTATTAACGGTTACATTTACAGCAATGCCGGTTACGAGTTCCCCGAAGGTGAAATGTCATTCTTTACAAGCTACGGAACAATGCGCGACGGCACTACACGCCCTCATATCTGCGCTCCCGGAGCTGTCATCTGCTCTTCTTCAAACAGATATTTCATACATACCCAAGAGGAAATCACTGCCCAGAAGACCGGATTGATACGCAACGACAACTGGGTAGCCTTACAAGGCACTTCCCAAGCGGCTCCTCACGTAGCCGGAGCAATAGCTATGTGGCTTGAAGCTGACCCTACTCTGACAAGAGACGAGGTACTTGACATCATCCAACAGACCGCAATAAGAGACTCTCATGTTGAGAACGCAAACCAAACACAATGGGGCGCAGGCAAGTTTGACGCTTACGAGGGCTTGAAAGAAGTGTTGCGCCGTGCCACAGGTATCAAGGCTGCCAACGCCGATGACCAGAAACTCGTGTTGGAACCTACGGGCGACCGCTCTTTCCGTGCGTTCCTTGCAGGTGCCAATGAACTTCGTACCAATGTCTATCGTACAGACGGAACAAAGGTGGCAAGCATGGTTTACACCGGCGACGAGGCTACAATAAATCTCTCTGCCATGCCGAAAGGAAGCTATATCATCAACGTTAACGGACGTATGTCCAAATGTGTGATAGTAAAATAACAACCGACAAGTAACAAAAACATTTATAATATGAAAAAAACTATCAAATCTTGGATGGGCTTCATGCTGCTTGCCGCATTGTGGATATGCTTGCCGCAAAGCGTAAATGCAGAGGAAGAAGAACCTATCCTTACCATTTACACCAACTTGTACAAGACAAGCGGAGCAAGCAACACTTGTACTATATTCATAGGTGGCATAAAAGACCTGGACTACATTGATGTTGACTGTGGTACAGGACTTATAGAAAAGGAGATAATCCCCGCTACTCTCGACCCTGATACGGGTGACTGGAGCGGCAGTTCTTTCTCTCTCTCGGTTACATCTGCCGATGTTATCAAGATTTACGGCGATGCCGAGAACATTGCAATACTTAATCTCGACGGCTGTTACATACGTCAGGTTGACCTGTCAAAGCTGACTAACCTTGAGATCTTGTATATGAACCACAACGAACTCGAGTCTCTCGACCTGTCGAACATACACAAACTGAAATATGTAGAGCTTACTGACAACCCGATGAACAAGGGAAACCTTATCATAGGCGACCAACCGGACTTGCTAATGTTGGAGATTGCACAGACAGGGAACCTCGACCCGAACTTCAAAATGAGCAATTATCCGAAGTTGAAGATATTCACTTGCTGGGGTAACCCCGACATTACGAGCCTTGACCCTACACAATGTCCGGACCTGATACAGCTCTCTCTTGACGGAACAAGCGTGGAAACTCTTGACGTAAGCCAAAACACGATGTTGCAGATTCTTAACATCAGCGACACAAGAATAAAGAATATTGATCTTAGCAAAAATATTTACTTGACTGAATATTACTGCAAGCATGAGTCGGGCAATACAAACACCGATATCAAACTTACTGAAATTGATGTTACAAAAAACGTAAACCTCGTGCGTCTTGCCGCTTCGGGCAACAGACTTACAAGTATTGACGTGTCAAATAACACATACTTGCAGCACCTGAGTCTTACAAACAACAATCTGAGAGAGATAAACCTTGACAACAACGTCAATCTTTATCAGGTTCTTCTCGGCAACAACAACTTCGGATTCTCAACATTGCCATTGCCCAAAGACACTTGGGAAGACTATGACTACTATCAGAAGAACTTGCCGGTAAACAAGACATATGCCGAAGGTGCGGTTATTGATCTCAGCGACATGATACTTCGCGAGGGCACAACAACAACTATGGCTCTCTACCAGACAGACGAGACGAATGCAAACTCTATTACTGCGCTTGACGAAAGCTATTATTCGTTTGATGCAACAACAGGAAAAGTGACTCTGCTCAAGGCTACTACCGACAGTGTATATGTAGCTTTCGCCAACGATGCGTTCCCTGCGCTCACTCTCGAATCAATGCCTTTGCGTACCAACAAGTTTATTGTAAAGTCGGCAGCCGACTTCGGACAAGATATAAAAGCCGTAACTATGACAACTACCGAGAGCGCCGTGAGCTTCAAAGTGGGTGTTGTAGGCGCTTCGGCAACCGAACCTAAGACATTCTATGTTGATTTCGGCAACGGCGATAAAGTAGCTTGCACAGCAACAACAGAGGGTATTCCGGCAACCGACAACGTAAGCGGCTTCAGACTGGGCAGCGGTGAGATTACCGTATATATGCAACAGGACGAGCTGCTCTCTGCTCTTGACATCGAGAACATTGCTCTTTCGGCTATCGATGTAACCAACTCACGCTCAATAAAAGCGTTGCGTCTGGTCAACACAAAGCTGCCAAGCATTGACTTAGGTTGGAACAGAAGCCTCACAAGTCTTGAAATGACAGGCAACAACTTCGGAACTTTGTCTCTCTGCGGAGCAAACTACGCATATCAGAAAACCCTCTTGGGAGACATCAATCTGAGCAACAACAAGCTGACAAGCGTATCTCTGTCTGACAACAACTACACTCTGCACAACATCGACCTTAGCAATAACCTGCTGACGGAGATTTCTTTCAAGGATGCAGACATGATGGAGACACTTAACCTGAGCAACAACCAACTTACCGAAGTCAATGTTAACTACTGCTCACTGATGACAAAGCTGGATATATCTAACAACAATATATCTTCTCTCGTGCTGCCTACCGATTGCGCACTCAAGGAGTTGTATTGCGAGAACAACGCTTTTGACTTCACTACCCTACCCCAACTTGACGGACTTACTACGTTTACATTCGCTCCACAAAACATTGTAAACATCCCGAAAACGGGTCCGGGCATTGACCTCTCCGCTCACCAAATTGACGGAAACACCGTTTACACATGGAAAAACGGCGAGAGCACACTTGTTAAAGATGCAGACTACACCGAGACAAACGGCAAGTTCAAATTTGACCCGTCACTCATTGGCACCAGCTTGAAGTGCTATATGACCAATGAAAAGTATGCCGGACTGACTCTCGAAACATCTGCGTTTACCGTAGCTTCAATGCCTACAAATATTATCGGTAACTTTACTACAACGGAAAACAACACCGGAACATTGACATTAAGAAGCTATGAAGACAACAACACTATATGTATTGACTGGAACGGTGACGGAACAGACCTCAATTACTATACAGTAGGCACCGTAACGACCACTTTCGACATTGAAACGAAAGCCGGAGCCAATGCAAAAGTTTATACATACGAGGCCGACAACAACCTAATGGTGTTCAACATCAAAGACATCAAGATATCAGACATGGACCTTCGCGGCATGAATGAACTGGTCGGACTTACCGTAACAAATGCAGGACTGTCAAGCATCTTATGGCCTGAATCTAACGATTTCATGGAACTCAACATCGACGGCAACAATTTCACGAGCCTTGATTTGGGTACACACAGCAAGAAAATGGCAATGCTCATACTCAACAACAACAAGTTTGAGTCATTCGATGCTACTCCTTACACCAACATACGAGTGCTTTCACTGTTCGCAAACGGTCTTTCCTCAATCTCTCTCAACAACAGTGACCTTTTCCAACTGGATCTTGGCAAGAACAAACTGACAAGCATTGACCTCAGCAAAGTGCCAAGTATGAACACACTTTCACTTACCGAGAACGAGTTAGAGACAATAGACGTATCAGCTCTTAACGGTCTTGCTGCACTCTATCTTGACAGAAACAAGTTCAAATTCAGCACTCTGCCTATAGACAAAGGATATGCGCTATACACTTACGCCAATCAGGCAGACATCCAAGTAAGCGAAGTAAACGGACAAGTTGACCTCTCATCAGAAGCAACTATCGACGGAACAGAAACAGTTTACCGCTGGTTTGTTGGCGAGCCTACAATTACCGATGAAGGAGAACTGTCAGGAGAAGAGCTTTATGTTGACGATGAGTACAGCGTAGCCAATGGTGTAACGACATTCCACATCGTTTACAACGGCTTGAAATGCGCCATGACTAACGAGAAGTTCCCTAACTTGATTCTTTACAGCTCATTTGTTAACGTCACGACATCAGGTATCAATGGCGTAACCGACGACAATGACAGCAATATCTGCGTTGAAGGCAACACCATAATTGTAAATTCAGCAAACAATACCGATGTAAGACTTTACGACATTAACGGTGTTCTGATTGCTACAGCCAACACAGGAACCGACGGAACTGCAACATTCAATGTCGCACAAGCCGGAATTTATGTTGTGAAGAGCGGTAAAAATACCGAGAAAGTGGCTATACGCCGATAACGTATATCAAGCCGACACTATCTGAACATGATACTTCGGCAACAAAAACATCTGAAAACTTAAACAAAAGAGTGTCGTAACTTTGGGAGTTACGACACTTTTTTATTCTGTCATCACATTAATTATTAATATCATCTCATACTTCTTTCAGAAATCACATCACTTTTGACTCCCTGCATTAATTAAACCGAATAAGGACAAAGGTATTTTCCATGATTGTCCGTTTATGTGTTTCGCTTATCTCTTTACTATAATACTCATGTGTCGGTAAAATATCCATATCCCAGCGAACTATAAAATAAAAACAGACGCTAATGAAAAAGACTATGGCAAAATATGGATTAAATAAGTGGCAAAACAAGCCCACATATTATATCATTTTTGATGAAAAAATCACATGCTTATTTCCGATTTGAAACATAGCGTTTTCCAACTCATAAACAGGAACTTTACAAGTCTAAAGAGCCTCTCTTTACGACCCCTAAAGCGGTTAATTATATTATTTAACAAGCAATGTGGCGATATTTAACAAATAACGCCGGGAACCTAACAATTAAATTCACTATTCAAAAGAAAAACTGTGGCATACGCCTTGTGCATTTCAGGCATCTTGAAATATCATAAAAGAAAAAGCGTCGCTCCATGTTTGATGGAGCGACGCTTAATTATAATAAGGTTATAATTAACCGTTTACTTTCTTCATATGTGCAATAAGCTCGAGCACCTTGTTAGAATAACCGATCTCGTTATCATACCAAGATACAACCTTTACGAAAGTATCGGTAAGAGCTATACCTGCTTTAGCGTCGAAAATAGAAGTGCGTGTATCGCCAAGGAAGTCAGAAGAAACAACAGCATCCTCTGTATATCCGAGTACACCTTTGAGTTCGCCCTCTGAAGCTTCTTTCATAGCAGCGCAAATCTCGTCGTATGTAGCAGGCTTAGCGAGGTTTACAGTAAGGTCAACAACAGAAACGTCCAAAGTAGGAACGCGCATTGACATACCTGTCAATTTACCGTTAAGCTCAGGAATAACCTTACCTACAGCCTTAGCAGCACCAGTAGAAGAAGGAATGA
>JBJFGK010000176.1:0-2114 GCA_051892655.1 Prevotella sp.
TATTATTTCTTCATTGCGTTTTTGGAAGCCACACTAAGTGTTGCATGCGGTACAGCGCGGAGGCGTTCTTTGGGTATCAGCTCGCCTGTAATACGGTCAATGCCGTATGTCTTGTTCTGTATTCTTATGAGCGCGCCTTCCAATCCTTGTATGAATTTCTGCAAACGGCTTGCCTGCTGCATAAGTTCTTCCTTGCTTTGTGTCACACTTCCTTCTTCAAGTACTTTATATGTTGGCGATGTATCATCAACATCGTTACCATCGGCATTTGTGAGAGACCTCATCATCTGGTTATAGTCTCTTCTTGCCAAACTCAGTTTTTCATCGATGATAGCCTTGAACTCTTCAAGTTCCTCATCACTGTAGCGTGTCTTTGCCATAGTAAGTCTGTTTTAAGAATATTATTAAACTTTTTCTACTTTTACATTGGCTTTGAAGTCATCAAATTCAACTTCTGGGCCGTTGTTGTTTGCTATTGTTATATCATCTGCCAATACTTGGCTCTTGATATATTGTTCGAATGATGTTACTGCTGCATTCAGTCTGTCGTCTTGAGATATGGTGACATTTATGCGGTCTGTTATCTCTAAACCACACTCTTTACGAAGATTCTGTATTCTGTTGATAAGTTCTCGTGCCATTCCTTCATTGCGCAGTTCTTCGCTTAACTCGACTTCAAGAGCCACAGTCAGGTTACCTTCGTTTGCTACAAGCCATCCGGGAATGTCTTCACTGATAATCTCAACATCGGCAGTTTCAACCGTGATGTTTTCGCCTTCGATGCAGATATCAATAGTGCCGTTCTTCTCAAAGTCCATGATTTCTTCTTGGCTGAGTTCTGTCATATATGCGGCAATGCCCTTCATCAGTTTGCCGTATTTCTTACCCATTATCCGGAAATTGCATTTTACTTTCTTTACAAGTATTCCTGTGCCTTCAACAAATTTCAGTTCTTTTACGTTTACTTCATTTGTCAGCAGTTCCTTTACAGCTTCAATGTGTCTGCGTTGAGCGTCATCAATGGCAGGAATCATAATACACTGCAGCGGTTGTCTTACTTTAATATTTACCTTTCGCCTTAAAGCAAGTACCATTGATGTTATTTTCTGTGCCATTGCCATGCGTGCCTCAAGATCGGAATCTATGAGATTGTCATCGGCAACAGGGAATTCCGTAAGATGTACGGAGTCGGCTTGTGAGCGTCCGGTTGCATTTACGAGGTCAAGGAACAGCCTGTCTGCGAAGAACGGGCAGAAGGGAGCAAGCAGTTTCGCCACTGTTTCCAGACATGTGTATAATGTTTCGTATGCGGAAAGTTTGTCTTTGTCCATTTCCTTACCCCAGAAACGCTTGCGGTTAAGACGTACATACCAGTTGCTCAAGTCGTCATTGACAAACTTGTCTATTAGTCTTCCGGCACGTGTAGGGTCATAGTTCTGCAATTCTTTGTCCACACCTTTTATCAGAGAATGAAGCCCTGACAATATCCATCTGTCTATTTCGGGACGTTCGGCAACCGGTATATCGGGTTGTGAATAGTCAAAACCATCGACGTTAGCATAAAGGCTGAAGAATGAATATGTGTTATACAGAGTGCCAAAGAATTTACGTCTTATTTCATCTACGCCTTCCGGGTCATATTTGAGGTTGTCCCAAGGCTCTGAATTAGTCATCATGTAGAAGCGAACAGGGTCTGCACCATATTTCTCAATCTGGTCGAAAGGATTGATTACGTTGCCTACATGTTTGGACATCTTGTTTCCTTTTGCGTCAAGTACAAGTCCCGAAGATATGACATTCTTGAAAGCGACAGAGTCGAATACCATTGTCGCAATGGCATGTAGTGTAAAGAACCAGCCGCGTGTCTGGTCTACACCTTCGTTGATAAAGTCTGCGGGGAACGCCTTGCCTTCGTCTATCATTTCTTTATTCTCGAAAGGATAGTGAATCTGTGCGTAAGGCATGCTGCCAGAGTCAAACCATACGTCAATAAGGTCTGTTTCGCGCTTCATGGCTTTACCGCTATCGCTTACAAGTATGATGTTGTCAACATACGGACGGTGGAGATCTATCTTGTCATAATTGTCTTTAGAATAGTCTCCGGGTACAAAACC
>JBJFGK010000177.1:0-8020 GCA_051892655.1 Prevotella sp.
AGCTTGTATCTGTTGCCGCAGTTTGATTTCAGACCATATCATATAGGGGCGGACATCAGGAAAGGCATGGAGGTTCCGGCAAATGCGGAGCAGCCAAAGTTTGAAACAACTTTCATACTTGAGAAAGACGGTGTCAGGAAAGAGTTTTCCTTAAATGATTATCCTGACTCCACATGGACTTTCGTTGACAGTAGGACAGTACAGGTCAGCAAAGGATATGTACCGGAGATACACGACTTTTCCATACAAAGTATAGACGGGACGACAGACAAGACAAAAGACATCCTTGATGATAAAGGATACGTGTTCCTGTTGGTTTCGCCGGACCTGAATACTGCGGATGACTCCAATTTTGGGGAAATAGAGAATATCTATAATTATTGCGAGCATAACGGTTATATGTTTTGCGCATTGACCGCAAGCGATGAAAAAGCGATAAATTACTGGCGTGACATAACAGGAGCGGAATATACATTCTATAATACGGATGAGACGACACTTAAAACAATGATAAGGAGCAATCCGGGTCTGTTGTTATTGAAAAACGGTGTGGTAATGGGAAAATGGAGCCATAACAGGCTGCCGAAGCTATCGCAGGCATCACCGCCTCTGGATAAGACAAGATATGGAGTCTCCGCCCAAAATTCGACATCACGACGTATCACGGGAATCCTGTTGTGGTACATTCTGCCGTTGGTGGTTTTGACATTGGCAGACAGGATGTGGAATTTTACATCGTGGATCAGAAAAAAGGAACAATCAAACGTTTTATATAAATTTATTAAGAAAGGAAAGAAAATGAGAAAAAAAATTGTAGCAGGTAACTGGAAGATGAACATGAATCTTCAAGAAGGTATTGCTCTTGCAAAAGAGATTAACGAAACACTTGTGAATGAAAAACCGGCTTGTGATGTAATCATATGCACACCTTTCATTCATCTGGCAAGTGTCGCTCAACTACTTGACCGGAAAGTAGTGGGTCTTGGCGCAGAAAACTGTGCTGACAAGGAAAAAGGAGCTTTTACAGGAGAAGTGTCTGCCGAAATGGTTAAAAGCACAGGAGCTCAATATGTGATTTTAGGTCATTCAGAGCGTCGTGGCTATTACGGAGAAACTCCCGAAATATTGAAGGAGAAAGTTGCTCTTGCCTTAAAGAACAATCTTAAAGTGATATTCTGTATTGGTGAAAGCCTCGAAGAACGCGAAGCCGGAAAACAGAATGAAGTTGTAAAAGCTGAGTTGGAAGGCAGCGTTTTCAATCTTACGGAAGAAGAGTTTAAAAATGTCATAATAGCTTATGAACCGATATGGGCAATCGGTACAGGCAAGACGGCGACAGCAGAGCAGGCAGAAGAAATACATGCGTATATTCGCGGCATCATAGCTGATAGATACGGAAAAGATATCGCAGACGAAACATCAATATTATATGGTGGCAGTTGCAAGGCAAGCAATGCTCCTGAACTGTTCGCAAAACCGGACATTGATGGCGGTCTTATCGGTGGCGCATCGTTGAAAACCGCAGATTTTATAGGTATAATAAAAGCGTGGTAATATCGTTTCTATAATAGATACAATTCAGGTGTGGGACAACAAGTATGCTTGTAAATAATTGTCAGGCCTGCACCTGAATGTTCCCCTTAAATGTCATAGAATAATCTGTCATAATAAATACCTAAAATCATAACGACATGAGGCAAACTTTAACTGTATTTGTTGCGTTGTTGGCTTTCCCGGTAACAACAATGGCCCAGTCTTTTCTTGATGATTTGAAAGTGAAAAATCAGGAAGGAGGGAATGTTACTGTTGTTCAAAGCAAGGAACTGGATGATTTGGTTGATAATGCCAAACTGGTAAAGACAACGCCGGCAACCCGGCCACAGCATAATAAATCAGAGAAAAACGCTTCGGCTCATACCGAAAGGCATGATGGCGAATCGGCAAAAAGAGAATCTGGTGTCGTGACAAAAGATTCAGGTGCGGAGGTTGCAGGAGATGCAGGAGGAGCTGAATCTGTCAATACAAACAAGAAAGTGATGCTTAACGGCCGAAAGGTAACCGGATATCGTATTCAGGTCTATTCCGGAGGAAATTCGCGAAAGGATAGACAAAATGCGGAAAACACAGGACGTGCCATAAAACGAATGTTCCCTTCCGTGCCCATATATGTGCATTTCTATTCGCCACGTTGGATTTGTCGTATAGGGAACTTCCGTACATATCAAGAGGCGGAGAGCTTGCTTAAAGAGATAAGGAACATGGGGTATCCGCAAGCATGTATAGTTAAAGGTATGATTTCTGTCGGATATTAAAAGAATAAAATAAAAGTATAATGAATCCAGAAACCGAATTTCGTGAAGGGTTAGAGGAATTGGCTTCTTGTTATAAGAATATTTTAGGTCTCCTTGGCGAAGATGTGGATAGAGAGGGGCTTGAAAAGACCCCGATGCGTGTGGCAAAAGCCATGCAGATTTTGACACGCGGGTATGCTCAGAACGCTCATAAGGTGCTTCTTGATGCATTGTTTGAAGAAAAGTATAATCAAATGGTAATAGTTAAAGACATTGATTTCTTTTCTCTTTGTGAACACCACATGTTACCCTTTTATGGCAAGGTGCATGTCGCTTACATTCCCAACGGACATATAACGGGGCTTAGTAAGATAGCCAGAGTTGTGGACATTTACAGTCATCGCTTGCAAGTGCAGGAGCGGATGACATTACAGATAAAGGATTGCATACAAGAGACTCTCAAACCGCTTGGAGTGATGGTTGTTGTTGAGGCTAAGCATATGTGTATGCAGATGCGTGGCGTGG
Source organism: Prevotella sp. (assembly GCA_051892655.1). GTDB lineage: Bacteria > Bacteroidota > Bacteroidia > Bacteroidales > Bacteroidaceae > Prevotella. The sequence continues at coordinate 2,817 of JBJFGK010000177.1, forward strand.
AGAAGCAGAATTCCATAACGACCACGAGCGATTTTTCCGGCGCTTTCAATCAGGCAAAGACAAGAGAAGAGTTTATGAATCTATTGCGGGGAGAAAGCAAAAGAATATAAAAATAATGTTGCACATGCAAGATTTTCAGTTTGCGAGTGTTATATAAATATGTTGAGGCGACAAAAATGTATAAACGAATATAGTAAAAACATAAAAACATTAAAGTAATGAAGAAGATTTTAGGATTAATCGGTATTATCTTGTGCTCTATGTCGGCAGCAGTATTGACTTCGTGCCTTAGCAGCGATGGTGATGACGGAGGTATGGACCCTACAACTTATAAGAGTTGGCTTGTTAAGTTGGCCGGCAACTATTATGGCGACCCCTCAAGTTGGAAAACGACCAATAAGGTGTATTTCTACAATGATACAATATCAGGAACCAACAAGACCGATTCAATAGATGGTATAGAGATTAGAATGGGAACAGATTCCACTATGATTGTATATGATGTTCCCGGTCGAATCATAGCAAAGAGTATTAAGGACGATGATGAGCTGAAAGAAGCTATTGAAAACGCCGCAGCTCCGTACTTGATTGCTAAATACATTCTTTATAGCCCACAGACAAATTATATATCATATCTCGTTTATCCATACGACATGGAATATACTAATGTTGATTATAAAGGTGGCAGCCATAATGTCAAGGTGAAGTTTTATATGCCGACAGGAGGTGCGTGGGCTACTCAAAACGGAAATAGCCAAACAGCGGCCAATTTCTGTATAGAAGGCATTTATCTTGATGGTAATAAAGTGAAGTCAATATATGACGACTTGGATTATTCTACGGCACAAAGCAATTCCGTATTTCAGGTATTCGCAACAAGATAGTCAGGTCAAAGACTTTTAGCATTTAACGTATCAGGCGGATAAAGATACAATATGGCTATAAGAAAGCAATATTGTTCATTTATCCGCTTTTTCGTGTCTTTTACGAAAAAAAACAAAGACTATATTTCTTGTTTGTGGAATTTGTGTAAATTTGCAAAGAGAAATAGTTTGTCATAACAACAATAAAATGGAATTTATAAAGAGTATTTTCCATAAAAACTATTGCCAACAGTAATCTTTTTAACCAAATATAATATATATGGAAATAGGAGAAAAAGTCCCTGATGTTTTAGGATTTGATGAAAATGGTAATGAGATAAGGTCAGACCAATTTAGGGGACGCAAACTTGTGCTGTATTTTTATCCCAAAGACATGACTTCAGGTTGTACTGCAGAGGCTTGCAATCTGCGGGACAACTATAAGATATTATCAGAAAAAGGCTATGAAGTGTTGGGAGTGAGCATAGACAACGACAAACAACATAAGAAGTTTATCGCAAAAAATGACCTTCCGTTCCATCTGATAGCAGACACGGACAAAACACTTGTATCTAAGTTTGGTGTTTGGGGCGAGAAAAAGATGTATGGCAGAGCGTATATGGGTACATTCCGCACAACATTTATAATTAATGAAGACGGTATTATTGAACGAATATTCCGTCCGAAGGAGATAAAGGTAAAAGAACACGCAACTCAGATCTTGAAATAAAGTAAAGATAATACCATAAGTCGTTAAGTAAACAGACATTTATCCAGACAGACAAAATCCTATATGACAGAAGATAATATAATCACTATAAAAGACAAGAAAAAGAAGTCCGTTAAGGATTTCTTTTTTATAACGTTCGGTATATTTTTGTATGCATTTGGCTATGCAGCTTTTATCTTGCCGGAACAGGTGGTTATGGGAGGTGTTTCCGGTCTTTCGGCCTTGTTGTTTTATGCTTTCAAGTTACCGCCGGGCGTTACGATCTATGTGTTGAATATAACAATGCTTGTGATTGCTTTCAGGGCATTGACACGACAATTTACCGTACGAACGATAATAGGGGTTACTATAATGTCTGTTTTTGTCGGTCTTTTACAGCCTCTTATGCAGGCTTACCCTATTATTACAGCCGGAGAAGACAAGTTCATGCATGTCCTTATAGGTGGTGCTCTTGGAGGTGCCGGTCTCGGTATCGTGTTTTCACACAATGGTTCCACAGGAGGAACGGATATTATCATAGCCTTGCTGAACAAACATTTCCGTGTGAGTTTCGGGCGTGCCATGCAGTTTATTGACATTACGATTATTGGTTCTTCATATCTGTTGTTTCATAGCATGGAGACGATAGTTTACGGAGTTGCTTTCACGCTTATTGCAAGTTATGTATGCGATTATGTTATAAACGGCTCGCGTCAGACTGTACAGTTCATAATCATATCCAAAGAGTATGAAAAGATTGCCGATACGATAAACCACAAGGTGCATCGTGGTGTTACGGTAATAGAAGGCAAAGGGTGGTATTCCAAGAAAGAAGTGGATATCCTGATCGTTCTTGCCCGTAAGTATGAGTCGCAGGAAGTCTTTTCTTATATCAAGCGTATAGATCCTTATGCAATGGTTTCACAGTCATTCTGTCATGGCGTATTCGGAGAAGGTTTTGATACGATAAAATAGCCTGAACATCCCGGCATGTTTGTTGTTTGAGTCCGTAAAATCTGTTATATCTTGTGCTTGTTATACGGACTGTTCGATGGTTGTTGCTTTGCTCGCGTATTCCCTGTAAACATGCAACAATCCGATAGTATCCTAAATAAATTAAAAAATATCCGCTAATGCTAAGCACAATGCAGAAAATTACTACCTTTGCGTCAAAATAAAAAGAAGAGAAAAACAGATATGGATAATCCCACGATAACAGAACAGCGTATAAACCCATTCTTCGAACCATATAATACACCTCATGATACGGTACCCTTTGGTAAAATAACACTCAAAGATTTCGAAGAAGCGTTCATGGAAGGCATAAGACGCGACAACGAACAAATAGAGAAAACTATAAACAATCCACAAAAGCCTACTTTTGACAACACTATTATTAACGCGGAAGAGGACAATAACGGTTATTATGATCTGCTTTCCAGAGTATCTACAGTCTTCTTCAATCTTCTAAGTGCGGAAACCAATGATGAAATGGACGCATTGGCACAAAAGATACAGCCCGTTCTAACGCAGCATGCCAATGACGTAAGACTCAACAAACGACTTTTTGAACGCATAAAGGCGGTACATTTGCATCATCGCAGACTTACACCTGAAGAGAAACGACTGCTTGACAATTGTTATGACGGCTTTGTAAGAAGCGGTGCCTTGCTTGACGATAAAGACAAGGAGAAACTAAGAGAACTGACAGCGGAAGCAAGTATGCTCTCGTTGCAATTCTCACAAAACTTGCTCAAAGACAAAAAAGACTTCAAACTGCATATTACAGACCCCTCTATGCTTGGCGGATTGCCTGATACTGCACTTGAAGCGGCGGCACATGCGGCAAAAGAGCAACAGTTGGAAGGCTGGATATTCACACTTGATTTTCCAAGTTACAGCCCGTTCATGACTTATGCCGACAACCGTGAACTGCGCCGGCAAATGTATATGGCATACAATACGGTATGTACACACGATAATGATAACAACAACATAGAAATCTGCAAGCGTCTTGTCAATTTGCGACGTGAAGTAGCACAACTCTTAGGCAGCCGTACTTATGCCGAATACATACTGAAAAACAGAATGGCGGGCAATACACGCACCGTTTACAAGTTCCTTGACAACCTCATTGAAGCATACAAACCGACTGCGATAAAAGAAGTAGAACAGATAAAGAAACATGCAGCAAAGCTTGAAGGCAAAGACTTTGTACTTGAAGCGTGGGACATGGGCTACTATTCCCACAAGTTGAAATTAGAAAAATACAACATAGATTCAGAAATGCTAAGGCCATACTTTGAACTGTCTAAGGTCATAGACGGAGTATTCGGTCTGGCAAACAAGCTTTACGGTATCACGTTTAAGGAAAACGACAACATTCCGGTATATCATCCGGACGTAAAAGCCTATGAGGTATTTGACAAGGACAATTCATATCTTGCAGTCTTTTATGCAGATTTCCACCCGCGCAAAGGCAAGCAGGGCGGAGCATGGATGACTGAATATCAAGGACAATGGATAGACAGGAACGGAGTAAATGTAAGACCACATGTCAGCGTGGTAATGAATCTGACTAAGCCGACAGCCGACAAACCGGCATTACTCACATTGGGAGAAGTGGAGACTTTCCTTCACGAATTCGGTCATGCTTTGCATGGAATGTTTGCAAACACGCGTTTTGAAAGCCTTTCAGGAACAAACGTATGGTGGGATTTTGTTGAATTGCCGTCACAATTCATGGAGAATTTCTCTGTAGAAAAAGATTTTCTCAATACCTTTGCATATCATTACCAAACGCAGGAAGCAATACCGGCGGAGCTGATTGGCCGTATTGTCAGAAGCCGCAACTTTATGGCCGCACACTCTTGCCTGAGACAAGTAAGTCTGGCATTGCTGGATATGGCATATTACACACTTAAAGATGAGTTCGATGAGAACATCATAACATTTGAAAAAAGAGAATGGGCAAAGGCTATAATAATGCCTCAGCGTACAGATACATGCATGACAGTACAGTTCAGCCATATTATGGCAGGAGGCTATGCCGCAGGATATTACAGTTATAAATGGGCGGAGGTACTTGACGCCGACACATTCAGCATATTCAAGAAACATGGAATCTTCAACAGGAAAACAGCCCAACGTTTCAGGGACTGTATCCTTTCCAAAGGCGGAACAGAAAATCCCATGACATTATATATGAATTTTAAAGGTGGCAAACCTACAATAGACGCTCTCTTAAAAAGAAACGGCATAAAGAAAAAACGTTGATAACAGCCATGTAATATAGTCAGAGTCTGGAATATGTGGCAAAACAATATATCATAATACAAGAAGGCACTAATATGTCATACGAAACAGAAAACATACGGAAACAGTTGTTGCTTGATCTGCGTTATTTGCGCATGGCACGTATATGGGCAGAAAACAGTTATTGCAAGCGAAGACAAGTAGGCGCTATTGTTGTAAAAGACCAACGTATAATAAGCGACGGATATAATGGCACTCCCAGCGGATTTGAGAATATATGTGAGGATGAGACAAATACGACAAAGCCTTATGTGCTTCACGCTGAGGCAAACGCCATAACAAAACTCGCAAGAAGTTCTAATAATAGCGACGGGGCC
>JBJFGK010000178.1:0-7949 GCA_051892655.1 Prevotella sp.
GTCATCAAAGCATAATACATGACGGCTTGTATAGAAATCATACTTGGTAAGCATCTTTCTGATACTTCTCTGCAAGCCTTCTACGGTAAAAAACTTCCTACATAGCAGCGGCAACCAGCAGCTTGGGCCATGCCCATGACGGTATGGGTCACGGTAAGTAAAGTATAACAGCTTGCACAAATGCTTGTAATGGAAGTAGTGAAGACGCTGCGCCAACTTGCCGTCAGGCATGCCGTCGACAGGGAAAACGTCAACATAGACACCTCCGAGATAACGAAGATGAGCATGTTCTATGAGAGTTGTCTGTGAGTCTTGTATTTTTGCGAACGGCTGGGGATAGTGTTTGTCATTCTCGGCACATATCAATTCATATCGTTTGGGCAGCCATTCGGAGGCGTGTTCTATAAGTTTGTCATAATCACTATGAGGCATACAGACGTCGGCATCGTCATCCCAAGGTATAAATCCCTTGTGTCTGACCGCACCGAGCATGGTTCCGGCTATAAGATAATATCTTAAGTTATACTTTTTGCATGTTTCATCGATTGCCGATAATATGTCGAGTATCTTGCCATGCAGTTGTTTAAGGTCGTATTCCGGCATTATCAAGCAGTTTTTTTATATTAAAAGTTTAGGAAAAACCATAACACAAGAGTCGGTGTTATGACAGAGAGCACCTTTATATATATGGTATGACGTTTTCTTCTGCATATTTTAAGTCAAGCTCATCGTCTATTTCATACCACTTTACATCATGTGCATTAAGCACAAACAATGGCATAAGCCTTTGAGACATATCAAGTAGCTGGTATTCATAGCCGAGTTTGGGACTCTTGTCGGCAATGCACCCGTATTCTTCACACATCTTTTTGTAAAACGCTGACGATAGTTTGTGTATGCCGACAAGCTCGCCTTTCACTTCAATGCTGCTTTTGTCTGTCGAACAACGTGTCAGTCTGCCGTTGTCATCATACTCGACGTAATACTGATCTTGGAACTTTGTTGTCGGTGTTATAAGCATTATGTCAGGGTGTTGATTGGAGATAATGTCCGTAATGGCGTTGCTTCCAAAGATTATATCTGATTCTAATAACAGGAAATCACTGTCGCCGATATCTTCACGGCAATTATATAGCGTGTACATACTGTTTGTTTCGGCATAGCGTTCACTATATACACACTCTATTTGCGGATATTTTTCAACGAGACAATCGTATGCTTCATGCTTGTAGCCGGTACCGATGATGATGCGTTTTATGCCACATTGGATAAGCGTCTCTATGGAACGCAACACCATAGCCTTGCCTCCAACGGGTATAAACCCCTTTGGCATGGTCTCTGTCATGTGTCCGAAGCGGCTGCCAAGACCCGCCGCCATTATTACCGCAGTATCAATCATTGTAGACAACTTTAATGTTATGCACTTGTAAGGCCTTTTCCAAGACAACGAAGAAGTCATCAATATCATTTTCGTCTATGGCTCCGAGAGCGCAGAGACGGAATGTATCGGTGGTGCTGATCTTACCCGGATAAATGGTAAAGCCATGTTCATAACAATAGTCGTGTACTTTGTCGAAGTCCCAATTGGCATCATCCGGATATTTAACAGATACTACAAGCCCCGATTGTATGTCTTTTCTTATCACATCTTTAAAGCCGAGCTTGTCAATACCTCTATGTATGGCATCAAAAACTCTGCGGTGACGGGCAAACTTTGCCGTCTCTCCTTCTTCCCAATATTCTTTTAAAGCCTGCATAGTGGCATAAATGGTCTGTACGGGAGGCGTGAAATGCATTTGTCCCGTACGTTCAAAGTAATCGTATTGTAGGAACAAATTACAATAATATGACCGTTTCGGATAATGTTGTGATGCTTCTATGATGGCTCTGTTACCCACGATAAAAGACAGTCCGGTCATTGCCATCAGTCCTTTTTGTGCTGATGCCATGCAGAAATCAACGTTGTCTTCTTCCATATCAAAGGGAATCATGCCGAGTGATGATGTGGTATCGACAATGAAAACTGCATTATGTTCATGGGCAATCCTGCCTATTTCGCGAATGGGATTAAGCACTCCGGTACCCGTTTCATGGTGAGTTGTGTACACTAATGCTATATCCGGATTCTCGTCAAGTGTGCGTTCAATGGCGCCAACATCGGGAATGTCGAATACCGATGATTGCAGATTGATGTGCGGCATGCCGTAATATTGGCATACTTCTACCGCCCTTGAACTGTAAGCGCCGTTGTTTACGACAAGTATCTTCTTGTCAGCGGGCAGGAGAGAATTAAGACAAATGTCTATATTTATCGTTCCGGAGCCTGTAAACAATACTGCCGTGTGTCTGTCTTTATTACCATGAGCGACCCGAACAAGCTGTTCCCGCAGTTCTTTCATGTTGTCGGCGAACTCCTTTTCACGGGGACAGATATCCGGAACTATCTGTGCCAGCTTTACTGAATCGGTTGTTGTGGCAGGGCCCGGATTTAACAAAACATTTCTCTTTATATTCATAAGATATGGAATATTGGGTTTATTGATATCGATAAGTTAATATATTGGCAAAGCATACCGTATTGTCGTAATGCTCTTCATAATAGTAAGCTGTTCTAACTATAGTGTTTAGCAGTCATAACTATAGTGTTCAGGTCTTCTAACTATAGTGTTTAGCAGCCTTAACCATAATGTTTAGCGGTCTTGGATAAAGTCCATCAATGCGGTTTTATTCTCTATAGGAGTCGTGGTTGGTCTTCCGAGATTGTCTCGTGAGCCTTTTTTCACTTTTATCTCCAATAGTACGGGTCCTTCATTATCAGTAAGTGAAGCTAAAACTTCCTGTAATTCATCGCGGTTTTCTACGCTTATGACCTTCTTATAGCCACAGCAAGCGGCTATGTTTGGTATGTCTATGTTTAGTCCGATTGTCGGTTGGCCGCCGACAGAATCATGTGCGCCGTTGTTAAACACTATATGATAGAAGTTCTGCGGCGCCATTTCTCCCACGATACCCATGCTGCCCATGTGCATAATCACGGCTCCGTCACCGTCAAAACAATATACATTGCGGTCGGGTTTATTAAGCGCAATGCCCAGAGCTATCTGTGAAGCATGTCCCATAGAGCCTACTGTCAGGAAGTCACGACGGTGTGCATGTTCGCTAACTTCCCTGTATTCGAACAGTTCGCGTGATATTTTGCCCGTAGTAGATACCACTATCGCACTCTTGTCCATAGAGGCTGCAACCATTTTTATGGCATCTTCACGCTCCAAAGTATAATCGTAATGTTTGTTGGTTTGCAGTTTATAGCTGTCAAAAGTGCCTTTCTTAACCACAAGGGCAAACACTTCATTGGTTGTACGCATATATTTTACGGCTTCGGCTATCTGTGTCCGCAAGTCGTCTTCATTATCTGCGATGATTTCATTCTTTATTCCCATACAATCAAGAAGCGGTATTGTGACCTTTCCCTGTTTAATATGCTGTGGCTCATCATGCACGTTAGGTTCTCCTCTCCAGCCTACAATTAGCAGCACAGGTATATTATACACTTCCTTGTCTGTAAGAGAGAGCAGCGGATTTACCGTGTTTCCAAGTCCTGAATTCTGCATATAGACCACCGGAATACCGCCTGTTGCCAGATGATAACCCGCAGCGAGACCCATTGCACCGCCTTCATTGGCTGCGATTATATTGTTTTTCTTATCGGCATTGTCGGTAATATATGCGCATAAGTTCTTAAGAAGTGAGTCGGGAACACCTGCGTAAAATTCTATACCATACTCACTAAGCAGATTATATAAGAATGATGGTCGTATCATTATTGATAGTTGTCAGTTATTTTAATTATAGTTTATGGTTTCAGGCAGGTTATTTTGTACCCGGAATAAGCTCAAGAATTTCCTTTATAGGCATACATAAATCATTGGCATCATAAGAACGGTGATTCTCAAGAATGGATTTTGCCACCTTTACCATTGCCGGATATGCGGCGCGTAACATATGGTTGGCATATATTACTACGTTGATTCCCCACTGGTGTAACTCTTCTTCGCGAAGGTAATTATATGTAGTAGGAACAACAATGATAGGAACAAAAGGATGTATCTTGCGGAATTCCTGACAGAAAGCCTTTATATCAGCGCCCGTTTTCTCCTTGCTGTGTATCATAATGCCGTCGGCTCCGGCTTCTACATACGCATAAGCCCTCTCAAGAGCATCCTCCATAGGCTTGCCGGCGATAAGACTTTCGATGCGTGCAATTATCATAAAGTCGTTCGTAACTTGGGCGTTCTTACCCGTTTTTATCTTGTGGCAGAAGCCCTCGATAGTGTCTTGTGTTTGTATAGCGTCTGTTCCGAACAAGGAATTCTTCTTCAGACCTATTTTATCTTCTATGATTATGGCAGAGATACCGTTACGTTCAAGTGTCCGGACAGTAAAAGCGAAGTGCTCAGGCTTGCCACCGGTATCGCCATCATATATTATTGGTTTTGTCGTACATTCCAATATATTGTTGAGATCTTGCATACGGGTGGTAAGATCTACGGCTTCTATATCCGGTTTTCCTTTACTTGTGGAGTCGGTAAGAGAGCTTGACCACATGCCGTCAAACGCATCTATGCTTGTCCCGTTAGTGACTTCGATGTTTTCACATATCAGTCCTGACAGTCCGTCATGTACCTCAAGAATCCTTACTATAGGTTTTGCGTTTATCAGTCGCCGTAGTGTCTTCAGTCTGACATCGGGTGTAGTTCCTATAGCCTTTATCTCCTTATCCAGCGATGACGAGTTTATGCCTGAAGTATATGGTATTTCAATCACTTCGCCACCAAGTTCCTGCATCGTGCGTATGGCTTCTTCACGTAGTTCGCGGTCTGGTCCCGTCTTCCAATCATCGCCGTGAATCATGTAATCAGGCTTGATTTGTTTCAAGTTTGATACATAACTCCATTCGTCTTGTGGCACTACATGGGCCACGCCTTTAATGTTTTGAACTACTTGTTTGCGCTGTTCGTATGTCAGATAAGGTAAACGTTTATGAGAAGCAATGGCTTTGTCAGTAAAAAGACCAATGGTTAGTTCTCCGTATTTTGCTCCTTCGTTGATGATATTTATCAGTCCGGGATGCATAATGTCGGCTATCATGCCAAGATAAACAGTTTTTGTCATAATATAGAAGCTATATATATTAATTATAATCGTATGTTTAGTTTCGTAATATACGTATATAAGTTACACTAACATTTCGCAAATATATAGTTATTCTGCGTGTTATACAAATTTACAAATAATTATTTGTAACAGTATTTTAATATCATTGACGCTGCAAAATGCCATATTACAATTCCGGCGGTTACACTTACGTTCAGTGAGTGCTTGGTTCCATACTGCGGAATTTCAATACAGCCGTCAGCAATATCTATTACACTTTGGTGAACGCCTTTGACTTCGTTGCCCAATATTATTGCATAGCGTTTGTTTCTTTCGGGTTTGAAAGTGTTTAATTGCGTGCTTCCTTCACATTGTTCCACAGCCATTACCTCGTAACCATTATCATGAAGTTCACGAACTGCCTCTTCTGCAGTATCGAAATGGCGCCATTGCACACTGTCTTCGGCGCCGAGAGCAGTCTTATGTATCTCTGTATGAGGCGGGGTTGCCGTAATTCCGCATAGCCAGACGGCTTCCACGCGGAAAGCATCACATGATCTGAACACAGAACCTACATTGTAAAGACTTCTAACATCGTCGAGCACAACAATCAGAGGTAGTTTTTCCGCCTCGCGAAACTCCTCTATTGTCATGCGATTCATCTCTATTGTCCTTAGCTTACGCATTTTCCGTGCCCTTTACAGAGTATGCTATTGCATACATTCTAATTTGTTTTATCATGGCAAGCAGCCCGTTTGAACGTGTCGGAGACAGATGATCTTTCAGTCCGATGCGGTCAATGAAATAAAGATCAGCGTCAATTATCTCTTTTGGAGTATGTCCGCTCAGAACTCTGATTAATAGTGCAATGATGCCTTTAACTATCAGAGCGTCGCTTTCTGCCGTCAGTATCATTTTGCCGTCAATATAATCGGCTTGTAACCATACACGACTCTGGCATCCGTCAATAAGATTGCTTTCCGTTTTGTAGCGGTTGTCAAGAGGCGGTTGCTCGTTTCCGAGATCAATAAGAAGCTGATATTTATCCATCCAATCGGTAAATCCTTCAAATTCCTCTATTACTTCGTCTTGCAGTTCATTTATAGTCATGGTGTTATATTTATATCTTATGTGGTGTTATTAATATGTTCTTAATGTTCAGGAAAAATCTTTAGAAGCGCAAACCATTGTTTTGAAGATGTCATTTCCCGTCATTTGTTTTAACTATTTTGTACAGTTTGTCACTCGGTCTAACCTTTGCAGGTACCTTAAATGACACTCTTGTGCCTTTTTGTGCGGTAGTTACAGATGTCGTATCGTCATGTATCTCATCTACGGTAACATAGATTACACCCGTAGTCGGACCTGTTATGAGCATGTTGTCGCCAATTCCGAACTCGCACGCTTCACATGAGAACTCTGCAACACCGAGTTTTGAGAAGTATTTTATACCGCGACCGACATAAACTTTCCTTTCTGTTGCATTGGAACCATAGTTACTGTTCCATTCGCCAAGCCTCTGTCCGAGATAATATCCGTCCCAGAAACCTCTGTTGAATACTTTCGAGAGCCTTGCGTCCCATTCTTCTTTGCGCTCATCGGTAAAGTTGCCTTCTGTTACGGCCTTGATTGCCTCTTTATAACATGTCACTACGTTGTAAACATATTCAGGTCCTCGTGCCCTGCCTTCTATCTTGAAGACTCTTACTCCTGCTGACATCATGCGGTCTATGAAGCGTATTGTCTTCAGATCTTTGGGACTCATGATGTATTTGTTGTCTATTTCGAGGCTGGAACCTGTCTCGTTGTCGGTTACGGTATATGACCTGCGACATATCTGCATACATTCTCCGCGATTGGCGGAGCGTCCTGCGTTGTCAAGACTCATATAGCACTTGCCGCTGACGGCCATACATAAAGCTCCGTGACAGAACATTTCAATCCTTATTTGTTTGCCGGAAGGGCCGCAAATATTCTGTTCTTCGATTATGGAATGTATCTTTGCGACTTGTTCCAGATTGAGTTCGCGTGCCAAAACAACGACGTCAGCGAAGCGGGCATAGAATTTCAGAGCTTCAATGTTGGAGATGTTGAGTTGTGTGGACAAATGTACTTCCATGCCGATGGCGTTGCAATAGGTCATTACTGCCACGTCGCTTGCGATAATCGCTGTTATTCCGGCTTCTTTGGCTGCATCTACGGTCTCGCGCATGACGTCAATGTCTTCATCGTATATAATGGTATTGACCGTGAGGTATGTATTTACACCTTTCTTGCGACAGGTTTCCGCTATCTCTTTCAGGTCGTCTATGGTAAACGTGTTTGCTGAATGTGCCCTCATATTCAGGTGTCCGATACCGAAATATACGGAGTCTGCGCCTGCCTGTAATGCTGCCGAGAGGCTCTCTCTTGAGCCTACCGGTGCCATGATTTCGTATTTTTGTATGTTGTTGAGTGCTGTCATCGGGTCGTTATGATAATGTTTTGTTGTATGTAATATGCTATTGTCTGATGTTTCGCGGGTGACATGTAAGTATCTCTTCCCGTAGTTTGGTCACGTCAATGTGTGTGTAGATTTCCGTTGTACCTATGCTTTCGTGTCCCAACATGGCTTGTATGGCCCTCAAATCGGCACCTCCTTCAAGTAGGGCGGTGGCAAAACTGTGTCTCAATGTATGGGGAGAGATAGTCTTTTCTATACCTGCCATGTTGCCAAGTTGTTTTATTATGATAAGAATCATTGTACGTGTGAGGTGCCTGCCACGACGATTAAGGAACACAAAGTCCTCTTCTCC
>JBJFGK010000179.1:0-7807 GCA_051892655.1 Prevotella sp.
AGATTTCGTTCTCGGGCATATTCGGCGAGGTCAAAGCCCGCCTGTCCGGCTAACCTTTATCTCTTTTTCGTTAGTGTTGCTTCGCTTTTGGCCTGTAAGATAATTAGATAAATAATGCAGGACGTCTTTCGATTCAGACCGGCAGTTTGCCGCATTTTTTTTGTATTGATGAGTGTATTATATGTTCGGCATAGACTGTGACTTCTTTTGTCAGGATTTTTACTTGTTTTTAATGTGGATAGATAAAAAAACGGTTAAAAATTTTTGTGTTTAAAAAAATATTTATACCTTTGCAACCGCATTAAGAGATTGTGCATCTGTCATGTGTATATGGCATATTAGGCAGAGTAACAGTAAAATATATAAAACTCAGGCTGTTACGGATTTTAATCATGCGCTTGTAGCTCAGTTGGTAGAGCATCTGACTCTTAATCAGAGGGTCCAGGGTTCGAGCCCCTGCAGGCGTACAAAGAGACACTTTTTTCAGGTGTCTCTTTATTTTTTTATATTGTGAGTATCTTTTTTCACATACGTATCTCTCTTTATTTACAAGCTCTTTTTTTTAAAATTTTGAGTATTTCGCTTTCTTTCTTAGATGAATCGCTTCTTTTTTAAGACGTTTTTTCTTGTATGTCAGGCATAACTTGTAACGTTTAAAAACACTATAATTTTTATATAAAACATTTGTTTTTCTATATAAAATTGCAACCATTTTATAAATAATCAAATCATTTAATATATATAATGTAAAACTATTCCGTTTGCCCCCAAAATTTGACAATTATCTGTAAAATAAATGATTAAATAATTGATTTCGTAGATAAAACATTTTTGTTGAAAAACATAGCTCTTATAGATCCCACAAAGCCTACGGACATAAGGGAAATATATTCGTCTGATGTGAAGTCTGACAAGATATTTAATCTGTTAGGACAGCAAGTGAAAGAAAACTGTCGTAACATTATAATAAAAAATGGCAAAAAGATTTTGAAATATTGACAATACTATGTATATTGTAACAGCTTTAAGAAATACGGCTGTCAATATATCTCAGGCTTATTCCGCTTTTTGGGTGCAGTCTTGAATGATTCTGTATCCAAAAACATAACATCGGGATATACTTGTATAAGGGTGGCTGGATAGTAGGATTTACATCAACCTAAAAAAATATGATATATAAAATGAATACACGGCATCTATCTGTTCTTTTATTATTGGTAACATTTTTTTTACCGCTAAGGTATGTATATTCTAAACAATCTACGGATCTTCAGATTGTCGGTCTTACTACTGAAAACATGTGTAATCCGATGGGATTGTCGTCAAATCCACGTTTCTCATGGAAGATAAAAAGCAATAAGAATGAGACTTTTCAAACAGGCTATCATATCAAAGTGGCATCGAGTATGGAACTGCTTTCAAGCGGAGAAGCGGATTTATGGGATTCAGGTATCGTAAACAGTGAGCGACAATTATGGATAGACTATGAGGGAAAAGCGTTAAGAGATAATCAAAAAGCATATTGGACCGTACAGGTCATAACTAATAAAGGCACCTCCGGGTGGGCTGAAACACAGTCGTTCAGTATTGGATTGAGAAGTGAAAGTCATTGGTCAGGACGTTGGATAGGTATTGACCGCTTGCTTCAGGGAGAAGACATGACATTCAAAACGAGAGTGAATGCAAGGTATTTACGCTCTGAATTCAATCTTAAAAAAGGAAAGAGCTTGAAACGTGCAACTGCATATGTAGCGGTTCTCGGTCTTTTTGAATTTTATGTAAATGGCAACAGGATAGACCAAAGCGTATTAAAACCGGTACAAACAGATACGCGTAAATCCATTTTTTATAATACATTTGACATAACGTCCGATATAGCCTGCTCATATATGCAGGATAAAGACAATGGCTCTTTAAGCGAAACCAAAGCATGTGTAGGTATTGTTCTTGGTAACGGACGTACAGTACCAATGCGCTATGACAAGCATTATAAAACCCCATTTATGGGCTTCCCCAAATGTCGTATAACGATAATCTTAGAATATATAGACGGAACGGAACAGAGAATCGGCTCTTCTGAACAATGGAAAGCTACAGCTGAAGGCCCTATACGTTCAAATAATGAGTATGACGGAGAGGTTTATGATGCACGTAAAGAAATTGGAGAATGGAACAAGGTAGGTTATGATGATTCCAAATGGAGTAATGCGGAGCGTTCGGATATACCGATAGGGACTCTTCGCGGACAGCCTATGCCTAACATGAAAGTTGTAGATAAATTGACAGCAAAGACAATTAGACCTACAAAGTATGGTTCTTTTATCGTGGATTTCGGACAGAATACTGCCGGATGGGTACAGCTGAAGATGAAGGGAAATGCGGGTGACAGCATAAAAATAAAGTATGCGGAACGCTTAAATGAAGACGGCTCTCTTTTCATTGAAAACCTTAGAGATGCAGAAACCGAAGACAAATATATCTGTTCAGGCCATGAAGACGGAGCATTGTGGCATCCGGTCTTTTCTTATCATGGATTCAGATATGTTGAAATTCGTGGCTTGAAAGACCTGAAACCGACGGATATAGAGGCGCAAGTCGTTTCTGATCCTATGGAACATACAGGTAGTTTTTCCACCAACAACGATGTCTTGAACAGTGTTTACAGCAATGCGTGGTGGGGAATATTGTCAAACTACAAAGGCTTCCCTATAGATTGTCCTCAACGAAATGAGCGTCAGCCTTGGCTGGGAGACAGAGTGGCCGGATGTCTGGGAGAGTCTTTTCTCTTCAACAATGAACGTCTTTACACCAAATGGATGAGAGATATATGCGAATCACAACGTTCAGACGGAGTATTATGCGATGTATCTCCTGCTTATTGGACTTATTACAATGATGATGTGACATGGCCTTCTGCTCTGCCTTTCGGTTGTGATATGATATATCGTCAGTTTGGCAATGATGAACCTGTAAAAGCTTCATATCAGACGTTGAAAAAATGGGTTGAGCATGTAGCCACAGAATATATTAAAGATGATATTGTCACCAATGATAAGTACGGAGACTGGTGTGTACCGCCTGAAGAATTGTCCTTGATTCATTCCAAAGACCCTGCCCGAATGACAGACGGCAGCCTTATCTCTACTGCTTATATGATATATAATCTGCGGTTGATGCTGAAGTTCGCCGATATTGCCGGGTGCGAAAAGGATACATCTTATTATAAGGAATTGGAATACAGACTGACAAATGGATTCAATCGGAAGTTCTTGCATGCCAAACATGATACGTCGGTGCGTCACGAACATGTTCTTTATCCCGATAGCGTGTATTATGGGAATAATACAGCAACGGCAAATCTTCTTGCATTGTCACTTGGAATAGTGCCGGATGACTGTCGCCGTGATGTCGTTTGTAATGTTGTAGAGAACATAATGACAAAAAACAAGGGGCATATTCCATGTGGTGTCATAGGCATTTCATGGTTGTTGCGTGGCTTGTCTGATAATGGTTTTGCCGATGTCGCTTATCTTCTGGCTACAAATGACTCCTATCCTTCATGGGGATATATGGTAAAGCAAGGGGCGACAACAATATGGGAATTGTGGAACGGAGACAAGGCAATTTCATGGATGAATTCAGGAAATCATGTCATGTTGCTCGGTGATTTGCTGACATGGTGTTATCAATATCTTGGCGGAATAAGGAATGCGGAAGGTTCTGTTGCTTACAAACATATGGACTTGCGTCCGAGTTTTGAGATTCAAGAACTTGACAGCGTAGATGTCAGCTATGAAACTCCTTATGGAAAAGTCGTTTCACGCTGGAAAAAAGATTTGGAAAAATTACATTGGTATGTGGAAATACCTGTCGGTACGACAGCCGATGTGCATTTGCCAAACGATAAAATAGAACATATCGGTTCCGGTCAATATACATTTGATTGTGAATATAATATGGTTTCGCAGAAGGTAATTGACGATGAGTTTGTCTATAGTCAGACTGATTTTCCGCAATGTCATTCATCATCAATAGTTGAACTTGATAACGGAGACCTTTTGGTTACATATTTTGGCGGAACAAGAGAGCGTAATCCCGATGTGTGTATTTGGGTGAGCCGTAAGAAGAAAGGCTCGGACAAGTGGAGTGAACCTATGCTTGTCGCAGACGGAGTTTTTGCTCCGGATACTGACAATGCCCTTATAGCCGGTGTTGATACCACATGTACGAAGGCTATTGAAGGCCCGATTGTCGGTATCACAAAGACATGGAATGACATACAATCCATGTTTAAAGATAATAATGGTGTTTCCGCTTATGCCAATAAATTAGCCGTTAAAAAATATGGACAACCTTTGGATAATCTTTACCGTAAGGCTTGCTGGAATCCGGTACTTTTCCAAATGCCTTCAGGAGAGTTGTGGCTGTTCTTCAAGATTGGTCTTGTCATGAACGATTGGACAGGTTGGGTCATAAAGAGTAAGGATAGAGGCAAGACATGGTCGGACAAACAACCTCTTGATAAAGGTTTTCTCGGCCCGATAAAGAACAAACCGGTCATTGTAGAAGACCGTTTGATATGTCCTTCAAGTACTGAAAACGAGGGCGGATGGAAGTTCCATTTTGAAATTCTTGACATGAAAACGAACATTTGGAAATATGTCGGACCCATAGAACGAGAGTTGAGACCGTTAACAATAGATATGAATCCCGACGGCTCTTTGATAACCGGAGATTCGATAAAGCACGAATTAAAACCTATATATTGTATTCAACCGTCCATATTGTTTCATAAAGACGGCAGCTTACAAGCCATAGGACGCACCAAAAACGGACGTCTTGCTTCTACTATCAGTTATGATAAAGGTGACTCTTGGACAAAGGTGACATTGATAGATGTACCTAATAATCAGTCGGGAACAGACGCTTTGACCCTTAAAGACGGGCGTCACGTTCTTATATATAATGACTTTTCTACAATTCCGGGTACTCCTAAAGGGCCACGTAACCCATGTTCAATAGCTGTTTCAAACGACGGAAAATCATGGAACAAGCAACTTACGCTTGAAGACAGCCCCATCGGCGACTATTCATATCCGGCTATAATACAAGGCAAGGACGGTACTTTGCATTGTACTTATACTTGGCGTAGATTTCGTATAGCGTATAAACATGTCAATATAGATAAGTAAAACTAATGCATCGTGATTAGTAAGGTGGTTAGGTAATCCGGTTCTTGATCTAAAGAACCAAAAACATCCGCAATGCTTTACGTTCGTATAGGCATTGTGGATGTTTGATATTGTAGGATTATATAATATATGTTTATATGCCGATGATGATTGTGGTCAGAATGCTTTCTTGTCTCCGCAAATCATATCAAGGGCAGTCTTTCCGATTATTTGTATGTCAAGCCAGAAACTCCAATGTTCTATATACCAGATGTCGCGTTCAATACGTCTTTTCATGTCATCAACGGTCTTTGTCTCACCCCGTTCTCCATGTGTCTGAGCCCAACCTGTAATACCCGGTTTGACATAATGCCTTATCATATAATCAGAAATGAGGTTGGAATAATAGTCTGTATGTGCCAACATGTGCGGTCTTGGTCCGACTATACTCATGTCTCCTTTAAGAACATTAATGAACTGCGGTAATTCGTCTATGTTTGTGTGCCGGATAAAGTGTCCCCATTTTGTAATGCGAGGGTCATTCTCAAAAGCTTGAAGAGTGTCGGCTTCTTTGTTTATCTTCATGCTTCTGAACTTGTAGCAATTAAAATCCTTACCGTCATAACCGGTTCTTTTCTGCTTGAAGAACAATGGTCCGGGCATTGTAATTTTGGATATTATGGCTACAATTATAAGTACAATGGGGAAGAGTGTGCATAGAAAGACCAGTGAAAAACAGATGTCAAATATGCGTTTCGTTATTCTGTTTCTCAAATCATATAACGGTTCGTTGTATTGCTGCAATATATAGATGTCGCCGAATTCCTTTATGCGTGAATTCTTGAACTCTTTGTACATTACGTCCGGCACATAATATATGCGTATTATCTTCTTGTCGCACAAGGTTACAAGTTCTTTCAGCCAGTTTATTTCACTTGGTGAGATACCAATGTATAGCTCGTCAATCTTATGTTCGTGTATGTATTTGATTACATCTTCAAATTTCCCGAGTCGGTCTATTAGTTGTCCGGTTTCTTTATTGATAAGGACGTCATGCTCTTTATTGTCAAAAAATCCTATTATGTTGTATCCGTTGAACGGATTGGTCATGATGTCCACAGCCATCTGCATCATTTGCCCGCAACCAAGTATTACGGTGTTAACTCTGTCGTGTCCTAATGCTCTCTTGGTATGTATGTGTCTGCGGATGCAAAGACGTGTTATTGTTGTGGCTATAAAGATAGTCGTACCCATTAGAATCAGGCTAATGATATTGGGTGTCGGTCTGCCAAATATGCCAAGAATGGTCATATATAACAAGATGAAAATGAAAGAAGTGCGTGAAGTGTTTCTAAGCACTCTCGCCGGTTGGGACATTCTATGATGCAGGCTTATACTTACAAATTGGAGTGCGATTATATATGCTGCATTGGAAGCAAGCAGGTTGTCCAAGAAGCATCCGAAGCAGTTAGGAAACAAATAATGGTCGAATATCATATTCAAAAAGAAAATGACATTGAATATGATTAAATCTATAAATTGTAAACAAATACTGATTTTGAAAGTTCTGTCAAATGCTGCTTTCATTTGTTTAGTTTATTATGTAAGCGAATTGAAAGTAATAGTAAGTTGTTTAAATTTCGTTTACAAAAATACAAATAATAGTCCTAAATCAAATGGGGGGTAATTTTTGTACACAAATTTTTGCTAAATTTAACATGGTTGTTGGTTTGTTTGCGCTAACTTTGCATTTTAACAAATATATATAATGTTTTTTTATTGAAAAATAAGAAGAAATGATGCTATCAATGGCAATGATTATTCTAAAAGTTTGCCATTCTGTTTTCAAATGATGATGTAAAACGGGCATTGGTTCCGGCTAAATAAAAGTAAATTGATATGGACAATCTTTTAAATCTCCAGTTCTTCGGAATATCGTTCAGGTGGCTGATAATATTTCTGATAAAGGGAATTCTTATATACTTGATAGTAAGAATCATTACTGCTTTCATAAAATATCTGTTCCGGCGTTCTCAACGTAAACGCGGACGTATTGTTATAGATGAGACGAAGATAGGCTTTGTACGCCAGATAGCAGTTGTATTGGTATATATTATCGGAACCGCCGCGTTTTTGTCGCTTATTCCCGGTATGGAAAAAGTAAGCAATTCAATACTTGCGAGTGCGGGAATAATGGCAATGGCTGTCGGTCTTGCTTCACAGGAAGCCTTGTCTAATATCATCGGCGGGTTGTTTATCATTTTTTCTCGTCCGTTTAAAGTAGGTGATTATATACAGGTGGATGATGTCATAGTAGGTACGGTTGTAGAGATAACGTTGCGCCATACCGTAATACGCAACGTTGAAAATCGTATGATTCTTGTCCCGAACAACAAGATCAATTCAAGTACCATTACCAATTCTTCTTACGGAGACACGTCAACATGCGCTATGGTAGAGGTCGGAGTGTCATATACAACAGATCTTGACAAGGCCATAACAGTAATGCGGGATGTCATAATGTCGCATCCTATGCTTATAGACATCCGCAGTCAGGAGGACGTTGCGGCAGGAGTACCCAAAGTTGTGATACGTGTTATTAATCTCGGCGACTCTGCCATAACCTTGCGTGCATG
>JBJFGK010000180.1:0-33589 GCA_051892655.1 Prevotella sp.
GTGCAAACGGCGTGGTTGTGATTACGACAAAGCAGGGTACTGAAGAACCAGATGCCAAGCAGACAAAAGACAGAGACCGCTGTCAACAGGACAGACATAGGTAGTGTTACTTGCTCTGTTATAATGTATAGAGCGACCGATAGCAACCAGAATATAAAATGACTGAATATGTGTGTCATGGCATATAAGATAACCGATGACGAAGCACGCTCGGTCCCTATAAGGGGAGATAATGCCATTACACGATAGGGCTCACCGCCCATCAGCCCTCCGGGTGTAGCATAGTTGAGAGCAAAGCCTGAAACTGTTATCTTATAAAGCCACCAAAATGGGATGTTACAACTCTTATCGCCGCTGCGAATTATTATATACCACGTGAGAGTATTAAAGACATACAATACAGCCCACAACACAATAACAGCAACGAACCAATAGCCTGCATGACATATTCCGTGCCACGTCTCGACAAAGTCAAGACGCGTAACCATAAAGGCCAATACGACAGCACCGAATATAAAAAATACGTTCTGGTATTTCTTACTCATACATGGCTATAATTATATGATTATAACGATGTCTTTTCCTCGCTATTACCTTTGCTCTTCGGCACGGCAAAACGCACTTTTTCACTATCATCGCGCTTTTCATGATAGAGTTTCTCCAACGGAGCGGCGTAAGGGGCATCATAATCCACGCGATTACGCGCTATATCAATAGCCAAATAGACCGCATGACGAAATGAAGTCTCGTTGGCGACATTCTTGCCTGCTATATCGTAAGCCGTTCCATGATCCGGAGATGTTCGTACTATTGGCAGTCCTGCCGTATAATTTACACCGTCACCAAGATCAAGCGATTTAAATGGTGCCAATCCCTGATCATGATACATAGCCAACACGCCGTCAAAGGCTTTATAAGTTCCATGACCAAAGAATCCGTCTGCAGCGAATGGGCCATAAGCACAGACACCGGAAGCGACAAGTTCGTTAATGGCAGGTTGTATAACGTCTCTCTCTTCTGATCCGATTACACCCTCATCACCTGCATGAGGATTTAGAGAAAGTACCGCTATACGCGGACATGATATGCGAAAATCACGACGTAGTGACTGATTGAAAATCGTGCCCTTTTCTACAATATTCTCCTTTGTTATGGCTGTCGGCACATCCTTAATGGCAAGGTGGGTTGTAACCAATGCCACACGCATCGTATTGTTAAGAAGAATCATAAGAGCCTTACTGTCTCCACCGATTTTGTTTTCAATATATTCTGTATGACCGCAAAAATGAAAATCTTCGCTCTGTATGTTACTCTTGTTTATAGGTGCCGTAACAAGTACGTCTGCCAATCCGGATTTACAATCGGCAACAGCACGTTCAAGAGCTTTCAGAGATGCACGGCCGGCATCCTTTGACGGTTTGCCGAGATCAACCTTAACATCTTCATCAAACACCGGAATGAGATTGAGCTTTCCGGCATGTGCCTCAGAAGCATTGTTGATTATAGTAAAATTAGCCTGTACACCAAGAGCATTGCGATGATATGCTGCAACTTTGGGTGAACCATAAACAATCGGCGTACACAACTCAAGCATTGCAGACTCGGCAAAAGTCTTGAAGATTATCTCGTAGCCTATTCCATTTGTATCGCCATGTGTAATGGCTACACGTATTTTTTTGTTTTCCATAATCTATATATTGTTTTTATTTGATTTATAATCTTTATGTGGAACACGGGACAATGTATATAACATAGCCTCCAAATGGCGCAAGACATTACGTTTGGCTGATGATGGAGCATAAACGAAAGCCTCTGCCACCACTACCTTGCCGGCAGAACCATCTAACATGGCATGGCACACGAAAGGTCCACCCATAGCATCTCCTTTCATTTCCCATAACGCACGACATACCATAATGTCATTTCTGCCATATCTCTGCATTAACATATCGGTTCCCTCTCTAACCGTACACATATACATACCGCTACGCTCTCCGGGTAAATTGTGCGACATTATGCTGTCACGCTTACGCAACAATTCTCCGCCATCAATCTTAGTACCGGGATACGTATATAGACATATATTCTTCGAAACATCATTCCCGTTATCTGAGAACCAGATGAAATCTTTGCCGCGTTTGATGTAATTCATATTACCGGGTACCTTGAGCGTCCAACCTATAATAGTTGCGGCAGATTTTGATGCGACGGCACATGTATCTTCTCTCAACGATGCTATAGCCTCATTAATTTCAAAACGAGTAATAAGTGTCGCTATCTGACGCCCCCATACCGGTGCCTTTTCTCTAAGCCGCATGATAGTGGGTGCACCTATACGCACTATTATTTGTGGATGTGCCCATGCGTCACGCTCATATTTCACGCTGATATCACCATACTTACTACTATCCGTTTCAATAATCACAATAGAACGTGCCAAAGACATTGTCTCATTAATATCAGAACCAACTGACAGAGAGACATCAAACTGTGGTTCATATTGTGACAAGCCGGGAACAGGAAGAGACAATACACTGTCTGCCAAATCTCCACATTCGGCATCGGCAGCGACCAACAGAACCTCATAAGGCCGCATTCCACTATGAGGCAACATAGGGCCGTTACCGCAAGCGCCCACGATAGTAACGAGTCCGGACAAGACTACTATATATACCATTATATATACCATACATCGGCATGAGTGCAGGATCAACGAGAGCCCTCCTTTCTTGCCGTACTGAGCAAACCGCATGCTGCATATATATCTTGTCCTCGACTTGCTCTTATGGTTGTAAAAATACCATGAGTGGTAAGATAGTTCCTAAAACTCTCCATTTTAGCATCATCAACACCATGCAAATCTACGCCCGGTATTTTATGAAAACGTATCAGATTGACACGGCAATCCAAACCTTTAAGCAGACGGATTATTTCCCGTGCGTGCTCACGACTGTCATTGACACCACCGAAAACAATATACTCAAACGACAAACGACGCTGATGACTGAAATCATAATGGCTAAGTAACTCAACAACATCAGCCACCGACATGCCACGTTCGGCCGGCATCAGAGTCGCCCGCTGTTCATGAAACGGAGAATGTAAACTAATAGCCACATGACAATCGCTCTCGTCAAGGAAACGCTTAAGTTTGTTTTTTATCCCCACACTACTTACAGTAATACGTTTGGGACTCCATGCATAACCATAGTCGGAAGTAAGCGTCTGAGTGGCTCTAAGGACGTTATCAAAATTATCCATAGGTTCACCTTGTCCCATAAAGACAATATTTGTAAGAGTATCACGCTCAGGTAATGAATATATCTGATTGAGAATATCTGCCACTTCAAGATTTCCTTGAAAACCTTGTTTGCCGGTTTGACAAAAAAGACAATTCATCTTACATCCCACTTGTGACGATACGCACAACGTCGCACGGTCTCTATCCGGAATATATACAGTCTCGACATATTTTCCTGAACGTGTAGGAAACAGATACTTGACAGTACCGTCTATTGATCTTACACTATCAGCCGGCGGCATACAACCTATGCAATATTCAGACTTAAGTCGCTCACGATTAGCTTTGGATATATTTGTCATGGCATCGATGTCTGTTACATGGCTGCCATATAACCATTTGGCTATCTGCCCTCCGACAAAGGAAGGCATACCGAGTGATTGAGTCAATGCTTTAAGCTCATAAAGGGACATGCCTAATAACGGCGTCTTGTCTTGTTGAATCATTACAGATTATTTTATATATCGGATGCAAAGTTAGCGAAAAAATGACAAAACATCATAATGTAAGGAAGCTAAAAAGCTATTTATGCCACTTGTTGCATCAAGCAGAGGAAACAAGTGACATAAAAACGACCAAAGAATAGTAATAAGAATACATTTTAATGTCTCTTATTTACCCTCCTTGTAACATTTATGGCCCCTGTAGGGCATACAAGACGGCACAAGTGACAACCAACACATTTCGTTCCGACAATATGCGGTATGCTATCATCATCAAATTTAATGGCCTGATGTCCGCCGTCATTACAAGAAATATAACAACGGCCGCAACCTACACATTTTTCCAAATCTATCTTCGGGAAAACAATAGTTTCTCTGTCAAGATCCGACGGACGAATAAAAGTAGGAACCAATTCTCCCACAAGTTTTTCAAGACTGTCAACACCTCTGTTTGCCATATATGTCTGCAAGCCAAGAATTAGATCATCTATGATTCTATACCCATATTGCATTACGGCTGTACAAACTTGCACATTACGACATCCTAACCGGATAAATTCCAAAGCATCTCTCCATGTCTCTATACCACCGATACCGCTTATTTGAACACCTTTCATCACAGGATTGGTAACCATTTCCAAGATAAAGCGCTGAGCAATCGGTTTGATGGCGCGTCCTGAATATCCCGATATAGTGCGTCTGCCCGACACATCCGAATTATCACACATCGTTACCGACTTTATTGTATTTATGGCAGAGATACCATCTGCACCGGCAAAATATGCACCCAATGCCGGTTTGTTTATATGTGTTATATTAGGTGTCATCTTCGGTATTACAGGTATTGACAAATTACGCTTAACATACGCAGTATAAAAGGTAACAAGTTCCGAATCCTGTCCAACATCACTACCCATACCGGCAAGTCTCATCTGAGGACAGGAAAAATTAAGTTCAACAGCGTCAATACCGGCATTATCCGCCATCTTTGCAAGTGTTATCCAATCTTCTTCAGACTGTCCCATAATACTTGCAACAACTATCTTGTTTGGATAACGCTTTTTTAGTCTTCCTAATATTTCAAAATCTTGTTCAACGGGATTCTCGCTCAACTGCTCCATATTACGAAATCCGATAAAGTCTCCGTTACCTCCATCTGTATTATATACTGCGTCAAATCGCGGTGACACCTCATTGATTTCTTGCAGACAAATTGTCTTATAGAATACACCACCCCATCCCGCGTCAAAAGCTCGTGCCACCATTTCATAATTGGTACATACCGCAGATGAAGCAAGAAAAAAAGGATTCTCACAATGTATGCCACAAAAGTCTATATCCAAATTTGGCTTTTTTGCAGAAGAAGAATTGGCAGGCATTACGATATCCTTTGCCATCATGCTTATTCTTATAGGTATATCATAATGTATGCAAGCTTTTTCTGCCGCTTCAAGATCGGCATCGGTACATTCTGTCAGCCATATGCCGGCATTTTCAATATTGTCAAAACGTATGGCTCTAATAAACCTTGCCGGATCCCCATGTTTACATGCCAACGTACACGGAGCGTTGTCACACAACAAACATCGAGAAGCCTCTTCTTTCAAATGAAGATAATGTTTCATAGTGTTTTAGATATTTAGGAATACTCTTTAATAATATTAAGTTTAAGCTTAAACATAACAACTAAATTTTTTACAAATGTAGAAAATAAATTTCAAGAATAACATTTTATATATTAAAAATATAATCAATAATATTTTGCCATTCATAAAAAACATTGTATATTTGCACCCCAGAATTTATAATAACTCAATTAAAAGTAAAAATGAAAAAAGGTATTCACCCTGAAAACTATCGCCCCGTCGTATTTAAGGATATGTCCAACGGCGATATGTTCCTTACAAAATCTACATGCAAGGCTACAGAGACAGTAGAATTTGAAGGCGAGACTTACCCATTGGTAAAGATTGAAATCTCAAGTACTTCACATCCTTTCTATACAGGCAAGAGCAAGTTGGTTGACACTGCCGGCCGTGTTGATAAGTTCATGAACCGTTACGGTAAGGCTCGTAAGTAATACTTGATATATAACCCCAAACAAAAGCGTTCAGACGTAGTTGCATATACGCCTGGACGCTTTTTTATCAATATACATATTTTTATATTATGAAAATCATAAACAAACTTTCTTATCTGCTTTTGGCATGTATTACATTTTCTGCTTGCGGTAGTGATAGTGAAGGAGAAGGTGGTGGTGATAACGAGAGCGTCAATGTCAATGGTAATACTATCACTAACGAGAAAGCGGTGACACGTCTCGAAATGCCAAAACTGAAAGGCGGAAACAGTAAACTGATAGTGTATCGTACCTCAACCAGCGTATATGATAACGACAGAGTTAATTTCTGTGTTGAATGGGATTGTGACAAGAAGTCCCAACGCTGGTCGGCTTACACCATGCACACTGGCTATAATGGTTCATACTCTCGCGTTTCCAGTTATATTAATGATAATATAAATCTGACAACAGACAGCTATTATGAAACCGACTACTATTTCGGATCTGGTTATGATCATGGTCATATCTGTCCTAACGCAGACAGAGGTTTCAGTGAAGATGCCAACTATCAGACATACTATATGACCAACATGCAGCCACAATTTCATAAATTTAACGGATTTAGCACGACCGGTAGTGATACAGGACGAGGACTGTGGGTAAGATTGGAAGAAACGGTAAGAAAATGGACTCCAACACTGAAGACAGACACTCTTTATCTCTGCAAAGGAGGTACAATAGACAGTGAAGACCATATTCTTACAAGAATACAAGGCAAGCAAATAGTACCCAAATATTTCTTTATGGCATGCCTTATGAAAGTAATGAATAACGGCAAATATCAATATAAAGCAATAGGTTTTTTGGCTGAGCATGTAAACCAATGGGCAACCAATGACAATCTTGGAGACTATGCCGTAACAATTGACGAATTAGAAAAATTCACAGGTATAGATTTCTTTTGCAACTTACCCGATGACATAGAGACTTTGGTAGAAAGCAATATGGTAAAAAGCGTTTGGGGACTAAAATAGCATACAGACAGGCAAACGTAATATTAACATAGTGATATTTGTCACAGAATTTACTATATAAAAAAGACGTCTGACACGAGTATTTGAACCGTCAGACGTCTTTTTGTATTCCTGTCTTTTTACATGAAGGTGTATTATATAAAATATCACCTTAAACAAAACTATACTACATATTAATACTCATAGTTAATCAAGTCACCATTAAGATACTGTTCATAAGCAGTCATATCTATCAGACCATGCCCACTAAGATTGAAAAGTATAACCTTGCTCTCTCCGCTTTCCCTGCATTTCACAGCCTCTCTTATTGTTGCAGCTATGGCATGACAACTTTCAGGTGCAGGAACAATTCCTTCTGTACGTGCAAACAGCAGACCTGCATCGAAAGACTCCAACTGCGGAATGTCAACACCTTTCATTAAACCATCCTTTAACAACTGCGATACTATGGTTCCTGCACCATGATAACGCAGTCCGCCGGCATGGATGTTTGCTGGCTTGAAGTTATGTCCCAAAGTAAACATAGGCAATAACGGAGTGTAACCGGCCTCATCACCAAAATCATAACGAAACTCTCCTTTGGTAAGCTTTGGACAACTTGCTGGTTCAGCTGCAATAAATTCCGTTGTTTTACCGTCTTTGATATTATGACGCATAAAGGGGAAAGCTACACCACCAAAGTTTGAGCCACCACCAAAACATGCTATCACAACGTCCGGATATTCACCGGCCAAAGCCATCTGCTTCTCGGCTTCAAGCCCTATTACCGTTTGATGTAGAGTGACATGGCTAAGAACTGACCCCAATGTGTATTTACAATGAGGAGTGGTCATCGCCAACTCGATAGCCTCCGATATAGCCGTGCCCAATGAGCCTTGATGTGTCGGGTCTTTAGTAAGTATATCTTTTCCGGCACGCGTAGACATTGATGGAGAACCGGTAACCTGAGCTCCAAATGTACGCATGAGCATACTACGGTATGGCTTCTGCTGCATACTTATCTTTACTTGATACACTGCGGCTTCAAGACCAAAAACCTTAGCAGCGTAACTCAAGGCGGCGCCCCACTGTCCTGCTCCTGTTTCCGTAGTGACATTGGTAACGCCTTCACGCTTACAATAATAACATTGGGCAAGTGCAGAGTTTATCTTATGGCTACCAAGAGGATTGGTACTTTCATTCTTAAAAAATATATGTGCAGGAGTGTCAAGTGCCTGTTCAAGTTCATACGCCCTGACAAGAGGTGTGGCACGATAAGAAAGATACTTGTAGCGCACCTCTTCCGGTATGTCTATCCATGCATTGGTTTGATCGAACTCTTGACGACAACATTCCTCACAGAATACGGGGAATAAATCTTCTGCCTTCAATGGCTCTTTTGTCTTAGAATCAAGTGGCAACATTGGTTTGTTTTGCATGTCTGCCTGTATGTTATACCACTGTTCAGGTATATCGTTTTCCTGAAGTATAAATTTCTTTTGACGTGTCATTATTTTACGAATTTTACGTTTAGTGATGCAAAATTAATATAAATATCGACAAAAGCAAACAAAATGACACAAAATATACTCCAACAAGAAACATCGGATGCATCATCTCTGTAAAAATATTATTTGTAAACTTCTTGGCTTATCATATAAAATATATACCTTTGTGAACTTTGCGTTTTTGAGAAACGTAATAACAACATGACTATAACAATTATATACAACAACTATGAACATCAGATTAGAACGGCCTGACGACTATCGTGAGGTAGAAAACCTTACACGTGAAGCGTTCTGGAACGTATATCGTCCGGGATGCACTGAACATTATATTCTCAAACAGTATAGAAACAATCCTGATTTTATTCCCGAACTTGATTTTGTAATGGAGGAAGATGACAAAATAATAGGTCATGTCATGTACTCCAAAGCGGAAATAACATGCGAAGACGGCAGTAAAGTGCCGGCATGGACATTCGGCCCCATAAGCATACACCCCGAATACAAGCGCAAAGGATATGGATTGAAACTACTGCAATATTCTCTTGACAAAGCAAGACAGATAGGTATCGGCGTTCTGTGTATGGAAGGGAATATTGAATTCTATAAACATGCAGGATTTGATCTTGCATGCAGGCTCAACATCCATTACCATGCAGAACCTAAAGACAGTGAAGTGCCATATTTCCTTGCACAAGAACTAATACCGGGTTACCTTAATGGCATTGAAGGTACTTATCAACCGCCAAAAGGATATTTTGCTGCAGACGAAAATCCCGAAGACTTTGAAGCATACGAAGCAACATTCCCCAAAAGAGAGAAACATCTTGCAGAAGGACAACTGCCACAGTTTTGCCAAAGTTGCGGTATGCCTATGACTGACGATGCTACTTGTGGCAACAATGCCGACGGCAGTATCAACTTTGACTACTGCAAGTATTGTTTCAAAGACGGAGCATTTACCGGTAATTTCAACATGGAAGAGATGATAGATTTCTGCTCGCAGTTTGTAGAACAATATAACAAAGACGCTCATGCCAACCTCACACGAGAAGAATATAAAGGTTTGTTGCGCAGCTATTATCCCATGCTCAAGCGGTGGCGTACTCCCGCCGACAAACTGCCACATGCAGACTCGCCACTCAAACAGCAACTTATAAAAGAAATAAATGCTCTCGCTATAGCTGGTATGCCTCACATTGACAATCTCTTCATACTGCAAGGAGATGTTGTTAACATTGAATATGTAATCAACGAGAATAATGTAAGGTTGCTTGATAATGCCAAGACTTATTGGGGTACGCAAGTTGAAAAGACCGGTTCAAATGGTCGCCGCTACGGCATAGCTTGTGACGAGAACTACATTCTTATCAGTGAATATGGAGCTAATGGCTCTGACGCGGAAATAGTTGTATTAAAACGAAGATGATAATATTACTTACCATATTCGCATATTTTGCAGTACTGTTTACAATAAGCCACATTACAGGTCGCAAAGCCGATAATGAGACTTTTTTTAGAGCCGGACACAAGTCTCCATGGTATATGGTGGCCTTCGGTATGATTGGAGCCTCAGTGTCCGGTGTGACTTTTGTATCTGTACCCGGAATGATACTGATGTCCGACATGACATACATGCAGACATGTCTCGGCTTTATTCTCGGGTATATCATTGTGGCTTTTGTACTGTTACCTGTCTATTACAGGCTTAATCTCACCACTATTTACTCTTATCTGAAAAAACGTTTAGGTAACAGATCTTACAAGACAGGCGCAGCATTCTTCATGTTGTCAGATCTTACAGGTGTAGCCGTAAAATTTTATGTGGTATGTATCATCATACAACGCTTTGTTCTCGATGTCTATGGCATACCTTTTTGGATTACGGTATTTGCCATGATGTTGCTAATATGGCTATATACAAAGGAGGGAGGTATACGCACTTTGGTGTGGACAGACTCTTTGCAAACGCTATGTATGATTGGGGCATTAGTATGTATCATCATGGAAGTCGCCAACAGGCTTGGACTTGACATGACAAATGCCGTAGATACAATTATTAATGACACACACTGCAAGATTTTTGTCTTTGATGATTGGGTAAGCCGTCAAAATTTCTGGAAACAATTTATTAGCGGGGCATTCATAGTAGTAGTAATGACTGGACTCAACCAGAATATCATGCAGAAGAATCTGACATGCAAGTCGCTGAAAGAGGCACAAAAAGACATGTGTACTTACGGCATGGCATTTGTGCCGGTAAATTTGCTGTTACTCTGTCTCGGTATTCTGCTGGTCGTACTTTCGCAGCGTGAAGGTGTAGCATTACCTGATAACCCTGACGAATTGCTCACGATGTTTGCCGCAACCGGACGATTAGGCAATACAGCACTCATGCTTTTCGTATTGGGACTTGTCGCCGCATCGTTAAGTACGGTAGACTCTTCACTCACAGCACTTACCACAAGCTACTGCGTAGATATAAAAGAACAACCGCACAACGAAAGATTACGTCATATTACACATTTTTTCATAGCACTGTTGTTTGCCATATTCATAATACTTTTCAAGGCTATCAACTCCACAAGTGCCATTGATGCAGTTTACATTCTCTGTTCCTACACCTATGGACCGCTATTGGGACTTTTCGCCTACGGTCTGCTAACAAAGCGCAGCACAGATGACAGATATGTACCATATATAGCCATAACGTCACCAATATTGTGCCTCGCCATAGACTATATGTCCAAGACATGGTTCGGGTATGTTTTCGGATATGAAATGCTGCTACTCAACGGTTCACTTACCTTTACCGGACTTGCTCTGTCGGGGATAAGACATAAGAAGAACTGTCACGCCTGATTCTGAACATCGTTGCATGTTGCAGGGCAAGAGGTTTATTGTGTGAGAAAAATATAGTACCATTGACCGGAGACTTTATTGCATCCAAAATATTACAGTCGTATGGATCGAGGATACAAGCCAGATTCTCTCCCTCGACAACTTCATCTCCGGCTTTTTTCAAAGCATGAAAAATTCCGGCATGGGCAGCTGTGACATTGACAAGCTCTTTCTCGTCAAACACAACAGGATTATAGCCTGCCACACGCTCTTGATAATCGATTATACCCACACGTGACAAAAAACGCAGTATGCCTTCTATGGTTTGTCGGCTTGTAGTGTCTTCCACATAATTAGTCTGTCCTGCATATATAGAATAGGCTTTGGCTCCCCACAACTGCCAATTATAGTTCAACAACGTTGTATCAAACGGTCGTGGCTGACGCAAAGTGACAAAAGGCAGACCGAACATGCGTGCTCCTTCTACATCTTCATAGCCTGTCTTCAACATTCGAACATGCGGAACAAAGTCACCCGGCACATAAAAACTTGCCAACTGTATGCCATAATCATAGCTTTGAAGCTTGTTGAATATTGCCGCCGCTATGCGCTGAGTGGTCTCTCCCTGATCATATCCGGGAAACATACGGTTGATATCCGTGCCGTCCATAGTCCAGAAACGACGACTCACGTTCATAGAAAACGGATTGCAAGAGGGCACGACAAGAATGTTTCCTCCCTGCCTGATACATCCTTGCGACTCCAAGAGCTTAAGTTTCTCAACTATACGGGCACATATATATTGTTGTTGTATCTCATCACCACGCAACGCCCCGACAATGGCTACCGTAGGGTCGCCTGTTCCGAAACTGAAACCATGTATTCTGAAATCGTCACGGTAAGGCGACTTCATTTCAAACAGTATATCTCTTTTCATATAAAACGTCTAAATCTTACAAATTCGTGCCATCAAAGAACCTTCATACACTATAGGATATGCCCTGATAGTAAATAAATATCCACGACATGGAGATATTACCCTACTGAGAACACGTCCCGTTAGAGGCTCTACTATCTCGCCTATCATTTCTCCGGACTCCACAACGATACCGCATTTCAGATCTGTCAGGAAAACTCCCGACGCTTCCGCATTGAGAAAAGCCACATTATCGCCCTTGCATATTACGGGTGCTGCAACTTTTGACTGTCCCACAGCCCCGTGCCACATATCCATTTTGCGCATAAGATGCAATATGCCGTCAACAAGACGCGAGCACATCTTGTGGTTTATCCTCTGCCCCACTCCCATTTCAACGACTATACATGGAGTTCCTGTCGAGTTTAGCGAATATGCAAGTGTGGACTCCAAGACAGTGGCGGCATCATGTATCCACACGAAATCCACATTGATAAGCTCGGCAACAGGAAGCAGACTTTTCTCGTCATTGACATTTATTCTTACCTGTGGCGTTTCTCTAAGATACAAATTACTGGAATGGATATCTATTACAAGATCTGCACCGCGCAAATCATCCACAATGGCACATGCCGCCTGCTCTACCATAGTGCCGTTTCTATCACCGGGAAAGATACGGTTCATATCAAGGTCAAAGTTCGGAACGCCACGCTGAATGGTATCAATGCCCAATGGGTTAATGGCGGGATAGATCTCGACAGTCCCATCCAACTCGAATAGATCTTCCTGCAATATGCGCGCCATTTCATAACATACCATCTGCCCTTCAAGCTCATCACCATGTGTACCCGTAACCACACACAGCCTCTTGCCACCGGTACCATTGCTGATGACATTTTTGCGTATCATCAACATCTCGCCTATAGGTAATTCGTTAGCGACTATTGTCTTTATCATATCATTGGTTGTTTTATTATAATAATAAAATCAAATTTCCTGTAATATAACTTGTACACTCGTCTCCTGCATGGCGTTGCCGACATAGACACCCCTGCTTACGGGACAGTCTGAAGCATCACGACCGTGAGCTATTTTCATATAACCGTAGTCCGGTTCGATGTCATTTGTAGGATCATAAGCCTTCCAACAGCTACCGTCAAATACTTCCACCCATGCATGTGTAGCACCTGTACCATATACAAATCCACAGGCATAGCGTGCCGGAATACCCTTTTTACGACACAGGGCTATCATCAGATGCGCATAGTCCTGACACACTCCACATCGTGAAGCCATTACTTCTGCCGCCGTTGTATCTACCGTTGTGGAATGTGGGACATATTGCAGCATGTCGTGTACTTCGTGACATATCCCTGAAGGTTGTTCCGGCAAAGACAATACAGCAAAATCACGCTCCGTAAGTGATGTCAACCGGGTTGGAATGTTCCATATATCCATAGGAATATTATCGGGAGCCACATTGTATGGCCTCATACTTACGACGCCTGTACTGACATACGCCAAAACCGTATGCTGAGAGTGCATTGTACCGTAAAGTATTCCATTGCCAAAAGAGTCTGTATTGCGGCTCAGACAAAAGTCGCCGGACATTATCAGATGCTCGTCTTCAATTGTCATATAGCTGTTTCTTACCGGCAAACAGCGCAGTAAGACCGAATGTACCGAAACAGGCCGGTTGAATTTCACTATGGTCTGATAGTTATACAGATACCTGCGGGTCATACTCTTACCAACCGGTTAATGTATTTCAGCATCACACTACGCCTGTCGTCCGTTTCTGAATCAAGCGAACCACAATCTATCATGGCGTCAATCTGCTTCTTTATATTACTGTCTATCTCATCCGCTATCTCAATGCTGTATCTTCCAAGAGACTCATAAGCCAGCGATATGCGACGAAAAGAATAGCCGAAGCGCAACTTCATATCAATATTCTCAACATTACGACCTGCCTGCATGATTGCCAAAGCCTTATGGTTCTGCAATCTCTGCTCTGCCGACCCCCAGAATGCCAAAGACCAGTCTATGACAGACTGTAATGACACAGGTGTAAGCAGATGTTTTTCTTTACATCTCTTTACAAGTGCCACACTCATCTCTATATAACTGAGCGTCTCGGACATAATGTCCTCACGAAGAAGTATGGCATTACTCTTCGCAGACTCCAGAGACG
Source organism: Prevotella sp. (assembly GCA_051892655.1). Taxonomy (GTDB): domain Bacteria; phylum Bacteroidota; class Bacteroidia; order Bacteroidales; family Bacteroidaceae; genus Prevotella. The sequence goes on from JBJFGK010000180.1 coordinate 14,279, forward strand.
ACAACACCGATGATGGATTGTCCAAGTCGTACATCATGCCAAAGACAAACTCGTCATTGTCATTATAGGCTCCTGTAATATCCAATTTGCTCCACAAAGACATATAGTCGTCAGGCTCGCCGTCTATCATCTTGTCATAACACTTGTTCAACACGTGCAGCGTCATATACACCCGCTCCACATAGCGACCAAGCCAATAGAACCGGTTGGCCTTAGTCGCCGACAGTATATCGTTCTTAACCATAAATAATATTTTGCGTTTAGATTGTTTACAACAGATGATTTTATTCGGTCATGACCCAAGTATCTTTAAATCCGCCACCCTGTGATGAATTAACGACAAAAGAATCGGGATTACGCGAAAAGCGAGTAAGACCGCTTTTCCATACCTTTGTGTCCTTGCCGGTAACGACAAAGGCACGCAAATCGGCTTTTCGCCATACAAGACCGTTACCTTCCAACGTCTGAAGGTCTTTAAAGTCTATGACCTCTTGTGCTATCCAGCGTCTGGGATATTTTATGATGAGCTGCCGCAACTCTTCCAGCTTGTCCTTTGAAAGGTCGCTGCCGAACACCACACCATAACCTCCCGCCTCGCTTACATCCTTTATTACAAGGCGATCTATATTATCCAGCACATACTTGTAGTCATCCTTGAAATACGGAAGAAACGTCGGGGCGTTGTGCAACAAAGGCTCTTCACCAAGATAATATTTCACCATTTTGGGCACGAAATAATATATTCCCTTGTCGTCAGCCACACCGTTACCTAAACCATTTACCAAAGCCACGTTACCTGCTTTGTAAGCCTGAACCACATTAGGTATGCCCAAGAGCGATGAAGGCTCGAATATCATGGGGTCAATATATTCGTCACTAACCCTGCGGTATATCGTTCCGACACGTGTCTTCTCATGATACATGCCGGCATAATAGACCATATCGTTCTCGACAAACAAGTCTCCGGGATATGCTAATGTGGCGCCTGTCTTCTCCGCAAAATACGAGTGCTCGAAAAAAGCCGAGTTATATCGTCCGGGAGTAAGTATTACTGATATGCCTCTATTTCCGTTCATATCGTTCATCATATTACGCAGCAAGTCGGCATAGTCCCTGTTGTCCGCCACCGAATTGGCTACAAAGGTCGAAGGAGACACTTTGCGGGTAACATATCTGGCTATCATCGGATAACTTGCCCCCGACGGTATTCTCAAGTTGTCTTCCAACACATACCAACCGCCATCCTTACCCTCTACAAGGTCAATTCCGGCTATATGTGCATATACACCTTCCATTGGGCTGATGCCTTCACACTCAGGCATATATCCCTTTGAAGAATAGACAAACTCTCCCGGAATGACATTGTCTTTTACTATATTCTTTTCATGATACACATCCCATAAAAACATATTTAACGCACGCACCCTCTGACTAAGTCCGCGTTCAAGATAGTCCCAGTCATGCTTACTGATTATTCTCGGCACCGAATCAAAGGGAAACAACTGCTCGTTAAAGTGCCCATTCTTATACACGCCGAAGCGCACGCCAAAACGCTCTAACCATCTGTTTACGACGTCTCTGCTGTCCGTCAGGTCTGATAGTCTTATATCCATAACATCTCTCCTCCTTTTTAGCGTAATACATGTTCTATTGACATTACGCACTGTTTTATTGAACAAAATTAAGCAATTTGTCAATTATTTTAAATATTTAATGACTATAATTTATATTAATTCAATAATAATATATCATATTGCTATATTTATAAGTTATTATGTAACAATTTGACAAATCAAAACCGTAAAAAGCATACAAAGTAAAAGAACATATACATCATAACATCTACAAACATACTCTTTACATGTTGTAAACATTATGTTTAGCTGATGTTACAATATTGTTTGCAGGTGCTATCTATGCTATTTTCAACTAATACAATTCTCTTTATAACTATCTATGAATACAAAGAAGAATTTAGCAAGAAGCGTGTTTTTAACAAAAAATATCCGCAACACAAAAAAAACGGTTGCGGATATTGTCAATATTTTATTTACGGGCATCTAAACAAGCAGCGTGACGCAGCTTAATCGATGTCCCATTATTTCTCACGAAGATACCTGTCAGCTTCTATAGCTGCCCGACAGCCGCTTGCTGCCGCTGTTATGGCCTGGCGATAATGAGGATCTGCCACATCGCCGGCGGCGAACACTCCGGGAACATTAGTACGCGGGCTGCCGTCTATGGTCTTGATGTATCCTGTCTCGTCTGTTTCAATCCACGATTTGAATATGTCGCTGTTGGGCTTGTGACCTATGGCGAGGAAAAAGCCGTCAATAGGCAAGTCATACCTTTGCTCGTCTGCTTCGCCAAGCCGTTTTACAAGATGCACTCCTTCTACTCCATTGTCTCCGTAAAGTCCCACCGCATTATGTTCAAACAGTATCTCTATGCCGGGATGAGAGGCTACTCGTTGGCGCATTACGTCGGAAGCTCGCAAATAAGACTTGCGTACAACGATATAAACTTTCTTTGCAAGCCCTGCAAGATAAATGGCTTCTTCACACGCCGTATCACCTCCGCCAACCACAGCAACGGTCTTCTTGCGATAGAAAAAACCGTCACAAGTGGCACAAGCCGACACTCCTTCACCCTTGTATTTCTCTTCGTCAGCAAGTCCGAGATATTTTGCCGACGCTCCTGTGGCTATAATGACCGTGTCGGCTTCAAGTTCATGACCTTCATCGGTAGTGATGACATAGGGAGCCTTACCAAAATCAACCTTTGATATCACACCGTCACGCAAATCAGCACCAAGACGCTCTGCCTGTTCTCTCATGTCAAGCATCATCTGATTGCCGTCTACGCCCTGAGGATAGCCGGGAAAATTCTCCACGACAGTAGTCTGTGTAAGCTGTCCGCCCACTTGCAGACCGCCATAAAGCACGGGATTGAGATTAGCCCTCGACGCATATATCGCCGCCGTATAACCTGCAGGGCCACTGCCTATAATAAGGCAACTTACGTGTTCCATATTATCTGAATTATTTGTTTATACAATTATTGATGAGATGCCGGCACGGTTAGAGCAACTGTTCTATCTGACGTGCAATGTTTTCTATCTTCTCCGTAGGTTCAAAACGTGCTACGACAAGCCCTTTCTTATTGATGAGAAACTTGGTGAAATTCCATTTTATATCAGGTTTGCTCTTATATTCGGGATCTTCTTTTGAAAGTATGTCATCAAGAATATGGGCTATCGGATGCTCCATATCCCATCCGGCAAATCCACGCTGCGATGTGAGATATTTGTATAGCGGGTCAGCATCATCACCATTGACCTTCACCTTCTTGAAACGCGGGAACTGCGTACCGTAATTGAGCTTGCAAAATTCATGTATGGCCTCATCGGTACCCGGAGCCTGCTGTCCGAACTGATTGCAAGGAAAGTCAAGTATTTCAAAACCTCTGCTATGATATTTCTCATACAGGCTCTCCAACTCTTCATATTGAGGAGTAAAGCCACACTTTGTAGCGGTATTGACGATAAGCAACACCTCATCGGAATATTCCTTCAACGAAACCTCTTTACCTTTTCTGTCCTTGACAGAGAAATCATACACTGTTTTCATCTTTTTATCTTGAATATTTCATACTATTATCATCGTAAAGCAACAGATGTTTACAATATCCATGTCATCTGATACATTACACTATGCAAACTTACGCAAAATCTCTGACAAAGCGTTATAATGAAACATATTTTTGTATTTCTTGAGAAAATGACACTAAGACATATAACTGACGACACCTGAAATGCCATGTAAGTATGTATCGGTATATGCGGCAAAAATGATATGCGGAGGCTTACGAAGCGGAGTTGGCAGACAAATCCCTACATTTCATAGGGTTTTTCCTACACACAAATATGAAAATACGCTTGTCAGATAAGCCACGAAGCATTACATTTGCAACAAACATTAACTAAAACAGCAAAGATTATGAAAAAATTCACATCACTTTTTACCGTTATCATGCTTGCCATGATGTCTTTCACATTTATCAGTTGTGACGATGACGAGATGATTGCAGACACGCTATGGGGCACATGGAAAGGGAACATGTATAAATATTACGAGTATAACGGCAGGACATACAAGTCTTCTTACTCCGTTATAGAGTTCGACAAAGATTATGAGTATGCCACTCACGGCTCAGGATATTGGATAGACTATTACAGCGGAGCGCCATGGGACTATTATGCAAGCCATATACGCTGGAACGTGTCAAACGAAATAATGACAATATACTCCATAGAAGACAATACATATTACCAGATAAGCGAATACCGGCTTACAAACAACTATTTTGAAGGATATATTGATAACGAATACGGCGAGAATCTGTATTTCAAAATGGTAAAGACATCATCACCTTATTGGAACGACTACACTTGGGGTTGGAACGATTGGTACAGTTCTCCGTCATACAACGGCTTGAAAGGGACAAAAGGAACGCTTGAAGGCAATACTCCGGTAATAAAAATAGGAAAGGTGGAATAATTTCCGAATGGTCTTACTGATGATTTAAACTATAACGATGTGGACTTTGGGGTCTGCATCGTTATTGTATTTTTAATGACATCCCCGATGTTATATGTCATCGGTTCAGGAATTGACATCCTTAGTCAATGTAGATTGAATATTGCGCAAGATATCAACTGCATCGCCTACAGTTACCACATCTTTTACTATCATCAGACGGCGGCCGGCGATTTCCTTAAGGTTACAACGGCGAGGATTGCCGCCTATATAATTGAGCATGGCATCAAAAGCACGGCTTTTATAGTAGGCACTATTCGGATTGCTCACAAACTGCATACGCATTTGCCCTTGCCTGAGTATTATCTTCTCACATCCCAGATACCGCCCTATACGCCTTAACGGCACAACCTGCATCAACTCTTCCCCCTCGTGTGGCACCGTACCGAAACGATCATTTAACCTCTCACGATAATGACACAAATCAGCATCATTGTTTATGTTATCCAACTCACGATACAGTAACATTCTCTCGCTGCTGCTCGGCACGTAGGCATCAGGGAAATACATCTCAAGGTCGCTGTCCACAGCACAGTCTTCCACAAAAGTGTCTCCGGAAATGTCAAGACCGGATGAATTCATCTCCTCTTCATACATCTGTCCGAACTCATCATTCTTAAGTTCGGTTACAGCTTGGTTTAGAATCTTCTGATAAGTCTCATATCCGAGATCTTCCATAAAACCACTCTGCTCCGAACCGAGTAAATTTCCTGCCCCACGAATATCAAGATCCTGCATCGAAAGATTGAAACCGCTACCCAAATCAGAGAATGTTTCAAGAGCTTCAAGGCGCCTGCGGGCTTCTTGGGTAAGCACGGAACGAGGCGGAGCCAAAAGATAACAGAACGCTTTCCGGTTTCCACGCCCTACCCGACCTCTCATCTGATGTAGATCTGACAACCCGAAGCGATGGGCGTCATTAATGATTATCGTATTGGCATTACTTATGTCAATACCGTTCTCTATAATTGTGGTTGAAAGAAGAACATCGTAATCGTGATTGATAAACCCGAGCAATATGCGTTCAAGGCCTTCAGGCGGCATCTGTCCATGAGCTATCGCCACCCTTGCATCAGGAATATACTTCGTGATGAGCTTAGCGAGTTCCGGCAGATTGCTTATCCTGTCATTTACAAAAAACACCTGTCCGTTGCGACTGAGTTCAAAATTTATCGCATCTATTATAACTTCCTTATCAAAAGTATGCAACTCCGTATTTATGGGATACCTGTTAGGAGGCGGAGTCTTTATGATACTCATGTCCCGTGCCCCCATAAGCGAGAACTGTAACGTGCGAGGTATCGGTGTAGCACTCATGGTAAGAGTATCAACATTTGTCTTCATCTTTCGCAACTTCTCTTTGACTGAAACCCCGAACTTCTGTTCCTCGTCGATAACAAGAAGTCCAAGATCCTTAAACTGCACATTCTTTCCAATTAATTTATGAGTACCAATTATTATATCTATCTTGCCTGCCGCGAGATCTGCGATAATATTTTTTACCTGCTTGGCAGAACGTGCTCTCGACAAGTAGTCTATTCTCACGGGAAAATCTTTCAGACGTTTGGAAAACGATTGATAATGCTGGTATGCCAATACGGTTGTAGGCACAAGCACAGCCACCTGCTTTGAATCGCAGGCAGCCTTGAAAGCGGCACGTATGGCAACTTCTGTCTTGCCAAAGCCTACATCTCCACACACAAGACGGTCCATCGGCCTGCGACTTTCCATATCTGCCTTGACATCATTTGTAGCTTTCAGTTGGTCGGGAGTATCTTCATAAATAAAGCTTGCCTCAAGTTCATGCTGCATAAATGAGTCTGAACTAAACTCAAAGCCTTTTTCATGACGTCTTGCTGCGTATAAGCGTATCAAGTCACGGGCTATATCCTTAATGCGTTTCTTTGCACGTTCCTTAAGACGGTCCCATGCACCGGTTCCAAGAGTGCTGAGTCTCGGTGGTGTCTCGCTGTCACGACGTTTGTATTTGGATATTTTATATAACGAATGTATGCTGACATCCACTTTATCATTATTCTGATAAACTATGCGTATTACTTCCTGATAGCTGTTACCGGCAGGAACACGTACCAATCCGGCAAAACGGCCTATTCCGAAATCAACATGTACAATATAATCGCCGGGCTCCATTTCCTGCAGTTCCTTCATGGTAAGCGCAATCTTTCCTGTTCGGGCCACGTCCGATTTAAGTGTATATTTATGGAATCTATCAAATATTTGATGGTCGGTAAAAAAACACAGCTTCATTCTGTTGTCTATAAAACCTTCGTGCAAGGTTCCTTCTATCGGAATGAAAGTTGTCGAACCGGCTTTTAGGGCCACGTCTTCGCTGTCAAGAATATCTTTCAGACGTTCATGCTGTCTCTTGCTATCTGCAAGTATATATATGTTGTATCCCTCACGGACATACGAAGCCATTGTCTGAGCCAACATTCCGAAGTTTTTGTGAAACAGAGGTTGGGGAGAGACCGAATATTTTATTCTTGCATCTGCATCCCTGTCAGAGCGTCCGGTAGTCTCTATGCGTACAAAACGCTTTAAAGCCGTTGCAAACCGTTCTCCTTTAACAAGCATGTTGGTGGCTGTAAGCTCTTGCATGACATCTGCCTGCTCCACTTCGGTAAGTTCTTCAAGCCGTACCGTTTTCGCCTGATTGGAGAAACCTTCGTTGTAAATCTTGCTTATGACATCACAGACATAATCAAAGTCTTTCGCCACAACGACAGTCGAGTCCGGCAACAAGTCGGCAAACATGACTTTATCGCCGTTATTGTCAAACAAAGCAGGCATGACCGTTGCTGTTTCCAACCTGTCTTTAGACAATTGGCTCTGCACATCAAAAGTTCGTACAGACTCTATCTCATCTCCGAAAAAGTCTATACGCAGAGGATATTCGCTACTATACGAAAAGATATCAACTATACTTCCCCTTACGGCATACTGTCCCGGCTCATAAACATAATCGACTTCTTTAAAACCAAGCGTAGCAAGTTTGGCGGACAGCTCCGTTATGTCATATTTTTCATCAACCCGCAACTGTATGCAACGCTCGTCAAACACGTTCTTTGCAGTTACCTGTTCGCTCAAAGCGTCGGGATATGTCACAACAAACAACATCGAATCGCCTGTCTGTCTTGATGTTAAACGGCCAAGAGTTACAGTACGCAATATCTCGTTTGCCGAGTCACGCTGTCCGTACTTGACCTGCCGGCGATATGAAGAAGGGAAAAACTGTACGTTCCTCTCACCTGCAATCCTTGTCAAATCATGATAAAAGTAACCTGCTTCCTCTGCATCGTCAAGAACACAGAGAAAGACCTTAAAGTTGTCCTTAGCTGCAGAAGCCAACAGCAACGGCAGAGCAGAACAATGCAGTCCGTCAAGAGCGATTGTCCTGACATTACTGTCAGCCAAAGCATGCACCAAAGCGTCTGTCTGCGCATGTGCAGCATAAAGTGTAAGAAGATCTTGTGTCGTCATTTCAAGCAAACAAGTGGCAAATATACCAAAAAAAGAGAAATGAGACAAAAGGGCAAACCGATTTTTATCCTTTCTCTTTGTTTTGTTATCAAATTATTCATATCTTTGCATCACATTGAATCAATACAAGGAGGCAATCATGCATTTGAGTGACAGCATCGTTATCATACCTACATACAACGAAAAAGAGAATATCGAGAAAATCATAAACGCCGTGTTTGCATTGGAAAAATGCTTCCACATCCTTGTTATTGATGACGGCTCACCTGACGGGACAGCCGACATCGTAAAGCGTATGATCAGTGAAGGCTTGTCTGACCGTCTGTTTATCATCGAGCGTGAAGGCAAGTTGGGACTTGGCACGGCATATATAACAGGATTCAAATGGGCGTTGGGGCACGAATATGAATATATCTTTGAAATGGATGCCGACTTCAGCCACGACCCCAACGATTTGCCACGACTATACTCTGCATGCTATGACGACGGCTACGATCTTGCCATCGGCTCACGCTATGTGTCGGGTGTAAATGTCGTCAACTGGCCTATGGGACGTGTGCTGATGAGTTATTTTGCATCACGTTATGTACGCTTGGTTACCGGATTTAATATAAACGATACCACCGCCGGATTCAAATGCTATAAAAGACGTGTGCTTGAGTGCATCGAACTCGACAAGATCAGATTCAAGGGCTATGGTTTCCAAATAGAAATGAAATTTACCGCGTACAAGATTGGCTTTAAGATAAAAGAGGTTCCCGTTATTTTTGTAAACCGCAAAGAGGGTGTATCAAAAATGAGCGGAGGTATTTTCGGAGAGGCATTCTTTGGTGTAATGAGACTTCGCTGGGACGGCTGGACACGAAAATACCCGAAATTTACATCACAATCCTGAATATCCGTTCCGGGAAAACCGTTTGATATAAACATGTGACTATAACTTTAAACCAAATATAAATGAGATACATTTACCGTATATATCAGATTTGCATAGCATTTCCTGTCATTATCCTGCTCACAATACTTACCTCGCTGACTACAAGCGTCGGTTGTCTTATAGGCAACGGACACTTTTGGGGATATTATCCGCCGAAGCTGTGGGGAATGGCAATACTGAAAGTCCTGTTGATACCGGTACATATTGAAGGAAGAGAAAACCTCGAAAAAGGACAATCTTACGTCTTTGTGAGCAACCATCAGGGGGCATTCGACATATTTCTGATATTCGGACATTTGGGAAGAAACTTCAAATGGATGATGAAACATCAGCTACGCAAAGTACCGTTTGTGGGTTTCGCATGTGAATTGTCACATCAGATATTTGTTGACAGACGCAGTCCTTCCAAAGTAAAAAGTACAATAGACAAAGCGCGCAAGACTTTGAGCGGAGGCATGAGTCTTGTTGTCTTTCCCGAAGGGTCAAGGACATTCAACGGTCACATGGGAGTCTTTCGCAGAGGAGCGTTCATGCTTGCCGACGAATTGCAATTGCCAATTGTGCCACTAACCATAAACGGTTCGTTTGACGTGCTGCCCCGTACAGACAAATGGCTGTGGATACGGCGGCATCGTCTGTCTCTTACCATTCACAAACCGCTTTACCCACAATCTCAGGGGCATGAAAACATATCTCAACAGATGAAACAAAGTTACGAAGATATCATGTCTGCCATAGAAGAACAGTATAAGGGATTTGTCGAAAACCCAGACCAATAACATTTATCGCCGGCTTTCGGTTTTAGTTTTCATCTTCGTTTTTGTTTTGGATTTAAGTGTTATCACGACAATCTCGTTGCTGGCGCCTATTCTAAAAGGTATAAGTCCGCCCATTCCTACAGTCACGTTTATGGCTCTGTCCTTTTCGATATACATGCCTCCCCATTCTTCATAAAGCAACGATGCCGGAGACCATCCGAAAAGACTGAACTGCATAGCATGTGTGTGTCCGCTAAGTGTAAGCTGTGCGTGGCTATGTGGCAGTATCTTGCGTCGCCAAGCTGAGGGGTCATGTTCAAGCATGATTACAAACCGGTCTTTCGGTACACCATAAAGGGCTTTTGCCAGATCGCCTTTTGCCGGGAATGGCGACTTGCCGTCATTTTCCATACCAGCCACCGTTATCGTATCGCGACCTCTTATTATATTTGTGTTGGCGTTATTCAGCAAGTTCCAACCGCATTTACGTTCCAACATCATCATCCTACGTTCTGCTTCCGCTTTTTTTTCGGGCGAGGCATGCAGATAATGGGCATAATCATGATTGCCCAAAACCGACCACACACCATCTTCAGCTTTCATTTCAGACAGCAGAGGCACCAACGGCACGATTTCTTCAGGCTGTACGTTCTGTAAGTCGCCCGTAAACATTATGGCATCGGGCTTCATGGCGTTAATAGTGTCTATCATCTTTTCAAGCAACGTCCTGTTGCCGTTGTTATAACTTCCCACATGTGCGTCTGAAATATGTACTACCGTGTAACCGTCAAAAGCATCGGGAAGGTCTTTGCTGACATATATCTCATGTCTCACGACATATTTGTTGAAGCCTGTTGTGCTGCCATAGAGCGTAAGAGCCACCGGTATTATCGCAAGCAAAAGCCCTACAAGGTTTCCCCAATTCTTGTGTGTATGGTGCACCCGACAATGTCCCCAACCGAGTACTGAACAGATCGTAAAGAGCCATTGCGGCAACACTATTATTCCAAGCAACAGGAGATAGACATTTACGACAGCAGGGCCATACGGCAGAAAATCATGTGGCACAGCCAAAACCAGCGTATAGACACACATCAGCAGTGGCGGTACACACATCAATATGCGCTGCCATAACTTATGAAAAAGGTGACGCAAGACGACACGCTCAATATACCATGTCGCAAATATGGTAATTAGAAATACCGGAATGGCTATTCTGGCTATCATCGGAGTGTTGTTATATTATTTCATTTATTATGGCGCAACTCAATCCAAGCGGAACTTTATCTCCTCGCCACAGGTGTTTTCATCAATAATCCCATTGTCAAAGACATGCTGTCCGTTGCAGAATGTGTGTAATACGCGCCAATTGAACGTGCGCCCTTCAAGAGGAGACCATCGGCATTTACTTCTTACGTCATCAGCCGTTACCTGCCATGACCTGCCACGTCTGACAATCACAAGGTCTGCCTTATAACCTTGCCTGATAAATCCACGACGATACACCCCGAACAAACGTGCCGGATTGTGACACATCAGCTCCACCAGACGCTCCATGCTTATTACCCTCTCATCGACAAGAGACAACGTGGCTACGAGAGAATACTGAATCATCGGCATGCCCGAAGCCGCCTTGCGGCATCCTCCTTGTTTTTCCGACAGCAAATGAGGCGCGTGGTCTGTGGCTATGGTCGTTATCGTACCGTCTGACAACGCCTTTCTCAACGCCGCCCTGTCCGCCTTGCTTTTTACCGCCGGATTACATTTAATGCGTGTACCGAGTGTTGCGTAATCATCGTCGCAAAACAGGAGATGCGCAACTGTCGCTTCCGCCGTGACGTTACAGCCTTTGTTGTCATGCGCATAACGGGCTATCATTTCCAATTCGCACCCGGTTGACACATGGGCTATATGCAGTCGCGTACCGTAGCAGGCAGCTAACCGCAACGCCAATGCCGTAGAATGGCAACAGGCCTCTTCGCTTCTTATCTCCGGATGATGACGCACGTCGGGGTCTTCACCATAAAGCGCCGTTGCCCGAGCCATGTTTTCATTTATAATGTCCGTGCTTTCACAATGTGCCATTACAGGCAGGGTGGCTGCAGAGAATATCTTCCTTAGCGCTTCCTCCTTGTCCACCAGCATGTTTCCGGTAGAAGAACCCATGAACAGCTTGACACCCGGAACGCGGTTTTTGTCAAGACTAATCATGTCGTCAATATTGTTGTCTGTAGCGCCAAAGAAGAAAGAATAGTTTACCAGGCTTTCCGAAGCCGCCTGCCCAAACTTGTTGTCAAGAGCTTCCATAGTGGTTGTCTGTGGCGATGTGTTGGGCATGTCGAACCACGAGGTCACCCCTCCGGCGGCTGCTGCCCTGCTTTCCGATGCAATGTCCGCCTTATGTGCCAGTCCGGGCTCTCTGAAATGGACATGACTGTCAATAATACCCGGCAACAAAAAACAGTCTGTCGCATCTATCTTACTATCATAATGTCCTGAAAAGCGGTCGGAAATGTCCGCTATGCGGTCGTCTTCAATCAAGACGTCTGCCCTGCGTGACTTCCCGTCGCCAACGACAACCGCACCTGTAACAAGAGTTCTCATTTCGCGGTACCGTTCATTATGGCCTCGTTCTGCATTGCCTTTTGATAATAGTCTTTGACGTAAGGGTCATTTTTGAATGTGTCTGTCGCCTTACTCATTATGTCGTCTATCCAAGGCGACAATTGCGGCACGTTGTAAGCGGAAGTTACCATGTAAAAACAGAACGGACCGAGAATATTGTCCATGTTGTCTGTTATAAAGGTCGTTATCAATTTATCTTCGCGTCCTGCCAGCTTGTCGGCCTTTTCTGCTAGCACGGCATTAACCTTATCCATGTCCTTGCCGTCCATTATGGCTCTATCTTGCTGATGTTGCAGCTCGTTCATCTCTCCAATAATACGGTTGTATTCTTCAAGAAATTCTGTAAGTCGGTCGTTGAGAGGCGTTCCGCTGACTTTCTGCTGCGTGTTGTCAATCTTTATCTGTATGTCTCCTTTTTCCAGTACAAGAGGCATGATGCCGTTGTCGTCCATAAAAAGCGTAGCCATACGCATGGTGTCTATTGTTCCTGTGAAGTGGAACTTGCCGTGCAATATGTCACATGAGTCAACGCTCTTTATCTCGTTGTTTTCCAACACTTTGAGAAAAAGCATCCTGCCATCGAGCGTCGGTACGTTTGAAGAGCCTTCTATATTGTAAGAACCTGCACATGAAGTGAGTGCAGCGAAAATAATCAGAGCTGTAAAATATCTTGTCATACGATTTTTTATGTGAGTGCTTGTTTGTGTCGCAAAAATACTATCTATTACCGATGTAATAAAAAATTTTCATTCTATTTAAACATATATCCGCGTCTTTTATGTTTTTTTTGCCTCTCGTTTGAGTTCTGATGATATTCTCATCGTAGTATAAAGCTGTATTACAACTGCCACGAAAAGCGGTATAGCCCAGTTGTTGTGGATATAGTTAGCATAAAAAAGGTATCCGCCGGTCCAAAGAGAGGTTATGAAACCATATACTACGTGCGCAACATCTTCAGCAAGCATGAAGGCGGAAAGCAAAAGAAAGAGATTTCCCATTGTCATGATGCGGCGCAGACGTGTTATTATGATGTTTCTGCCCTCGTAAACCTGCCGTTCCTGCATAGCGACGAAAGCTAAGGCTCCGGCAAGATAGAGCCACGACGCCCACAACGCTCTCCCAACGACATATATCATCACTCCTGTTACAGCCGCGAGTGCTCCTGCCGCCATTACCAATGTCTCCAACCTGTTTAACCGTCTCACTTCTGCTCCCTTTCCCGTGCTATGTCCGTACTCAGGACGAAGATATCCTCGTCATCGGCTTTCATGAAATATTTCTCTCTTGCCGTCTTCGTGATGGCTCTCGGGTCAGAGCGCAACTCGCGCAGACGGGCGTTGTCTCGGTTATAGCGCTCGTTATAGTCGTCTATCTGCTCTTCCAAGTCCTTTATCTGCATAAGGTTGCGTGCATGCTGCAAGAGGCTATTGTCATCAACAAAGCCCACTATCAACACGCCGAGTATCGTCACTATCCAATATTTGTTCGCGCCTATAAAGCTCCAAATGGGGTTCAGCTTGTTCATTTATCTGTTATTATCTTTGCATATGCAAAAGTATGAAAAACCTTATAACTGTCAAAATCATTCATGAAAAAACTTGCGGATTAAAGATATATGTCGTTTTTGTTGCTCCGCAAACTTCGCATCCGGTTGTCTGTCATCTTCCTCCTCCATAGAAGACAAGAACAATTAGCCTGAAAGGCTATACTTTGAGTAACTGAAGGCAGCACCCCATGTATGAACTATACTCCAATCCCTCTGTCTGAAAGGAAGTACCTTCTTATTAACGTTTCAAGCGGCAAGCCCAAACAAAAAGCTCCGACATCAATACGTATGCCGGAGTTTTTTCATGTACGAAGTTTTCGTTATGATTTACCTAACTATAACCTTCCTGATTTTTGCGGCGGAAGAGGTGCTCTTGCTCACGATGATATTAACCCCACGCTGGAGATTTGTCACCCGTTGCCCCTCTGTATTATAGATGATACGGTCTGTTTCTTCTGATATTTCGGTCTCTTCTATGCCGGTATTGTCTGCTTTTACTACGACGCCGAATTTACGGCTATACATCGTTTCTCCGTCGTAAACAACAACATTTATCGTTTCTATCCTGTTGGTCTTTACACCTAATGCCGTAAACACTAGATTGTTGCCTTCTATCAACGACATAAGGGCACCCGTTGTCATGTCTTCTGTTTGAAAAGAAGGCTCTCTTGTCTCGCCGTTTTGTCCGTAAAAACCAGCAAAATGTTCGCGAAGATCTATGTAGCCCTCCGTGCCCGCATCTATTACTATATAAGGATTAGCGACAAATTCAAGATAGTCTTCAAGCAGAGTCCATCCATCGCCGTTTGGATCATCGTTATGATTTGCAACCAGCGGATCGCTTCCTATGCAACGTTCCCACCAGTCAGGCATTCCGTCGCCGTCGGTATCGTAGTCATCGGCACGGCGTTCCTCGGGATAGTCCTCCCATCCCTTGCCTGCGGCATGTTCCGTAATATCCTCCTCTGTATCAATCTCTCCTTTAATGCCCGATTTAGAGCCGATATAAGTGTATGTGCCGTCAAGCGTCTCGCGAATATTGCGCTTATGGTGTTCGTCACGCATAGGCATGGTTGCCCCGCTGACACTCGTTACAATCTTCATGGCGTCGCCGGCCGTGTGAATTGTTGCATACGACGGGAAGAGCGGCTCATTAACCTGGAATTCATACTCCGGCTTGGTGCCCGTACTTACAACATAATTGAAGATATCGTTGTTCTTGTCGAGGGCATACTCCTGAACCGTCAGCGAATGGTCCTTGTTCTCGCGTATGTTGCCGTCAACATACGCCTTAGTGATGCCATCGGGCGCACCACCGCTCTCAAAGTCCTGAGTGAAGAGAACTCTCTTTTTGGTGTCTGCTCCCATCTTATAGTAGTTGTTCACGAAATTCACGGCATGGCAGTTGCCGTCGGTAGTGCGACCGTTCCAGTTGTAGCAAACATTATTGAACAGGTCCAGACCGCCGATAGGTCTGTTCTGCCCGTCCATGCCGCCGCCCATAGACCAGTTTCTGCCTGCACAGTTCACAAGCAAGTTGTGGTGCCACGAGCCTATTCTGCCGTCTATCGTGGCTGCATATCCGTGATTGGTGCCGTCGGCATAGTTCTTGTGTCCAGCTATACCTAAAGCCTCGCTTATCATGCAATACTGGAAAGAGATGTTCTGCGCCCCGCGACCGCTGACAGTCTCGTCTGTTCCCCATGCCGCCGTACAATGGTCAACAATGGCATGGTTTGCACCCGACAAACCCATAGCATTGCCTGTATTCTCGCCATAGACGCCAAGACCGCGCTTGAAACGCATGTGGCGACAAATAACGTCGGAACCTATGTTTATGTTGGACGATTTGATGCATATCCCCTTGCCGGGAGCCGTCTGCCCCGCAATATAGGCATAGGGTTTGACAAAAAGCGCTTCAAAGCCTACGTCTATCACTCCACTAACGTCAAACACTATATAACGTGGTTCGGAGATGTTGACCAATCCGTAAGGCAGAGAGCCGGGAATGTCCTTGTCGCCGCTAAGGTTTGTAACGTGATAGACTATACCTCCACGTCCGCCAATGGCATAGCGTCCGTAGCCCTCAGCGTCCGGAAAAGCCAATTGATACGGCTGGAACATCCACACCTGACCCTTGTGAACAGTTCCCTCACCATCTACAACATCAACACGCCAATAATATTTCTGCATAGACGACAAGTTTCCCTCGACATATTCAGGCTTGTTGCCTTCGTATATGTATGAAGTTGAATTGGCAACCTCAGTAGAATCGGTGCCGAGAACCAACTTATGCCTTACTATGCCTTCGGGTGCCGACCACGAGAAATTTATCACGCCGCTTGCTGCTCCTGCATGGCGGTCATAATTCTCGGGGATCGGGTCTGTTGCCACAATCTCCGCCACGTCAAATTCAAGACCGTTTATCATCACTCGGGTATTAGTATATGTCTTGCCACTCTCGGGAACGGTGCTATAACTTATTACAACGGGAACGCCTTCGGTAACTGTAAATTTCACGAAAGACACTCCTGCCTCCGCATTGCTTTGGGCGCCGCTTGTGAATTTTATGCCTGTTGCCGCCACCTTGCCGTCAACACATACCTCGATGTCGGGCTGTATCTGGTTCTTTGATGAATTGTTGTGGTACGCCTTCAGCGTATGTGTTCCCGCAGATAGTCCCGTAATAGTAAGCACCAGCGAAGTCGAGCCTTCGGTTATCTGGGTAAGGTTGCCGTTGTCAAGATTGGTAGCCAGCACCTCGTCGGCAATAACACGCAGACCGTTTGTCTCCACATCAGTCTTGCTCCAATCGCTGCCGACGGCGGAAGCCACACCTCCCGCGCTGATCTTTAACGTCAGTCCGCCGTCCAAAACTTTCGTGTCACTTTCAGCACGCGGCACAGCCCACGAGATATAGTTTATCTCCGTGTCCTTTCCCGGTGTCGTCTTGCCGGGCAGATCAAAGTCGATGCTCTGAGCCGCAAGACTCATGACCGCTAACGAAGCCAATAAAGTGTTTAATGTTCTTTTCATGTCATTCGATTTAATTTTCGTGATTATTTCTTTCCTTAGATTAATGTTATCAGTTTATTTGAAGACATTGTGTCCACATTTTTTTGCGAAGATAACATCATTTCCGCCATTTAGGGGCTGAAATAACAACAAATAAGGTTGAATATACTACAAAATGCTGTTTTTTAGGCTCTTTTTCTCAACGGGAAAGGGTCGTAATTCTTGGACGAGCCATATTCCTGCTGAAAAAACAAAGCAAAAAAACTCACATTTATTTTGCAGTCTAAGCGACAATCATTATTTTCGCCAACTGAAAAACATAACAACAAAACAAATATGGGATTTCTGAAAAACCTTTTTGGTATAGGAAAAGATGAAAACGATGAAGAAAAGTCACAGGCTGAGGAGGCAAGAAACTTTGACATTCTGAAATATGACGGTGTCAAAGCTCTTAAATCACATCAATATGAATATGCCGTAAGATGCCTGAGCCACGCACTTGACATGAGAGACGACCTCGAAACGACCGATTATCTCTCGCAGGCGTATGTCATGACCGGACAGCTGACCCTTGCCTACGACATGCTGCAAAAGCTGGCAGAAGCCCAACCCGACAATCAGCAGATATTTATAAGAATGGCAAACATCGCATATATGCTGGAAGATTACCACGCCATGACATCGGCATGCGAAAAAGCCCTCATCATAGACAACGGCAACCCTGTTGTCAATTATCTATACGCACAAGCCTGTCTTGGCGAACACGACACATCAAATGCAGTTGCGCTACTTACCAAAGCCCTGTCTCTTGACAAGAACTTTGGAGACGCCCTGCTATTAAGAGGTGAAACTCTTTTGGCCGACGGCAATATAACCGACGCAGATGCAGACGCGGATGCCTTATTGCAGCAAGTTCCCGACAACGAAGACGCATTATTGCTCAAAGCACGCATAGAAAAATCAAAAGACGACAAGACTAAGGCTATTACATATTATAACAAGGTAATAGACGCCAACCCATTCCATGCAGACGCCTACAGCGAAAGAGGACAGTTAAGAATAGAAAACGGTGATGACGCAGGCAAAGACGACATAGCCTATGCTGCCGAGCTGCATAGACAGCAGGCCATACAAGGAGAAAGCGGAGAAGATATAGAAAAAAACGTTAGAGATACCTACAAAAATACAGATCCCTACGGTGTTTTCGGATAATGGCTGACCATATAAAGTACCGATAGCTACTATATGTAAACCAAAGCCAAACTTTTATTTATAAATGTTTGCATATTTAAAAGAAAAGTTATACTTTTGCGCAAAACAATAGAAAATAAGATAATGAAAAGTAAGTTATACGCATCTTTCTTTTACTATTATTACTTTGCAAGGCATTGTGAAGCGGGAAGTTGCGTGTAAAGTTCAACTTATGAAAACAGTATAAAATAAAAATACAGTAAGGTCCCGCTTCATGACATTGAGGTGGGACCTTCTACGTTCTAAATATAAAACAAAAAACGGCGAATGAAAAAAATTGCGATACAAGGCTTCAAAGGCTCGTTTCACGACATTGCAGCGCACAGATATTTCTGCGATGACGATATACAGCCAATATGCTGTGACACTTTCGAACAAGTCTTTGAGAACATCAAGCGAGACCCGTCGGTCATAGGAATGGTAGCTATAGAGAACACCATCGCCGGCTCTTTGTTACACAATTACGAATTGCTACGCGACTCAGACACGACAATAATAGGCGAACACAAATTGCGTATACAACATTGCATCTGTTGTCTTCCTGACGACTCTTGGAGCACCGTGAAAGAAGTACATTCCCACCCAGTTGCTTTAATGCAATGCAGAGGTTTTCTTGCCAATCATCCCGAAATAAAAGCCGTAGAAGCACAAGACACGGCAGGCGCAGCACAACATATCGCGGAAATGCGATGCAACAGTTGGGCTGCAATATGCCATGCCGATGCCGCACGTATGCACGGAATGAAAATACTACAGGATTCCATAGAAGACAACAAGCACAATTTCACACGCTTTCTTGTCGTTTGCCATAAAGACAAAGCGGAAAAACACAGAAAAGCACTCTGCGCAGACAAAGCAAGTCTTGTATTTGCACTACCGCACGAGGAAGGATGCCTATCGCAAGTACTGAGCATTTTGTCTTTTTACAAGATAAACCTGACAAAAATACAATCTTTGCCGATAATCGGACATGAATGGGAATATCTCTTTTATGTGGACATAACATTCGATGACTATGTTAGATACAAACAGAGCGTGGACGCAATAATACCGCTTACCAAAGAACTAAAAGTTTTAGGA
>JBJFGK010000181.1:0-7743 GCA_051892655.1 Prevotella sp.
GAACAACTAACATATTACCGGCAGACAGACTGTCTGCTGTCTCTGAATACTACTTCAGCCGTAAGCTTAAAGAAGTGGCAAAACTTAACAGCGAAGGAAAAGATATTATAAGTCTCGCTATAGGAAGCCCCGATATGCCCCCCTCAAA
Organism: Prevotella sp.; assembly: GCA_051892655.1. Classification (GTDB taxonomy): domain Bacteria; phylum Bacteroidota; class Bacteroidia; order Bacteroidales; family Bacteroidaceae; genus Prevotella. The sequence goes on from JBJFGK010000181.1 coordinate 149, forward strand.
GGCAACTATTGAGAAGCTTCAAGAAGTGGCACACATGGAGAATGCACACGGATATCAGCCGACAATGGGCATCCCGGAATTGAGAAAGGCAATGGCAGGATTTTACAAACGGTGGTACGGTGTGACCATTGATGCCAATACCGAAATACAACCCCTTATCGGCTCAAAAGAAGGAATACTGCACATTACGCTTGCATTTGTCAATCCCGGTGACGAGGTGCTTGTACCCAATCCCGGATATCCCACATATACATCTCTAAGCAAAATACTCGGCGCAAAAGTCGTATATTACAACCTCGTTGAAAACAACGGTTGGCAGCCGGACTTCGACGCTCTCGAACAAATGGACCTCAGCCATGTCAAGCTAATGTGGACAAACTATCCAAATATGCCAACAGGTGCCGATGCGAAAATGAGCACATACAGACGATTGGTTGAATTTGCGAAAAAACATTCCATAGTAGTTGTAAATGACAACCCCTATTCAATGATACTGACAAAGAGGCACATGTCCATATTACAAGTAGAAGGAGCCAAAGAATGTTGCATAGAGCTCAATTCCATGAGCAAAAGTCACAACATGCCGGGATGGCGCGTAGGCATGTGCGCAACCAACAGCACATTCATACAATGGATACTAAAAATAAAAAGCAATATTGATTCCGGTACATTCAGAGGCATACAATTAGCCGCAGCAGAAGCATACAACAATAGTGACGAGTGGCATCACAACGCCAATGTCGAGACTTATCGCAAACGAAGAATGACTGCAGAAAGAATAATGGATGCATTACATTGCAAATATGACACCAAACAGGTAGGAATGTTCCTATGGGGACGGATACCTGATATTTATACCGATGTTGAAGAACTTACTGAACGTGTGTTGCACGAAGCAAGAGTATTCATCACACCGGGATTTATCTTTGGCAGCAACGGACAACGCTACATCAGAATATCACTATGCGCTAAAGACGACAAAATGATAGAAGCAGCAAAAAGAATTGAATCTCTGTCATGGAAACAGTAAACAAAAACAAGAAATATTATAGAACCAATTAAAAAAACAGAATATTATGGAACTCGAATTACAACCACTCGGACTGCCAAGCGATGACAAACGACTGACAGTTATTGCCGGACCTTGTTCGGCTGAAACAGAAGAGCAAGTTATATGTAGTGCTAAACAATTGGCAGACAAAGGATGTCACATATTCCGTGCCGGTGTATGGAAGCCCAGAACCAAACCCGGAGGCTTTGAAGGAAATGGCGAAAAAGCATTACCATGGATGAAACGTGTCAAAGAGGAAACAGGAATGTTGGTAGCAACAGAAGTTGCAACACCAGAACATGTGGAACTTGTCCTGAAATATGGCATAGACATATTATGGATAGGCGCACGTACATCAGCCAACCCTTTCGCCATGCAAGCCATTGCCGACAGTCTGAAAGGCATAGACGTACCTGTGTTGGTTAAAAACCCCGTCAATCCGGACCTCGAACTATGGATAGGAGCACTTGAACGCATAAATCAAGCCGGAATAAAAAGGCTGGGAGCAATACATCGCGGTTTCTCAAGCTATGATAAAAAGATATACCGTAATCTTCCTATGTGGCAAATACCAATAGAGTTGCGCAGACGTATTCCGGAACTCCCTATATTCTGCGACCCAAGCCATATTGGAGGCAGTCGTGAACTTATAGCACCACTATGCCAACAGGCAATGGATCTTGGCATGAACGGACTGGTTGTAGAAAGCCATTGTGATCCGGACAAGGCTTGGAGCGATGCCAAGCAACAGGTAACTCCCGATGTTTTAGACTACATATTAAGCCTGCTCGTTCTACGCGACACAACTGTGACAACCGAAGGCATCAATACACTCCGCAAACAAATAGACGAACTGGACAACCAACTAATGGAACTGTTGTCAAAGAGAATGCGCGTGTGCAGAGAAATAGGACAATACAAGAAAGAACATAATATGACAGTACTGCAGACATCAAGATACAACGAGATTCTTGACAAGAGAGGAGCACAAGGAGCTTTATGCGGGATGGAGCCTGCATTTATTAAAACGATATTTGAAGCCGTGCACGAAGAGTCTGTAAGACAACAAATAGAAATTATAAATAAATAACTATATTGACACACAATGAGAATACTCATATTGGGAGCAGGCAAGATGGGGAGTTTCTTCCTCGATCTTCTCAGTTTTGACCATGAGACAGCGGTTTACGAAAAACAGCCGGAAAGACTCAGGTTTACTTATAACACTCTGAGATTTACATCATTAAAAGAAATCGAGACATTCAAGCCCGAACTGGTAATAAATGCTGTTACGGTAAAATATACCATTCCCGCTTTTGAAGAAGTAATGCCCTATCTGCCCGCCGACTGTGTCATAAGCGACATATCTTCTGTCAAAACCGGATTGAAAGAGTTCTATAACAAGAGCGGATTCAGATATGTGTCCACACACCCGATGTTTGGTCCGACATTCGCAAACCTGAACCAATTGAGCGAAGAGAACGCTATCATAATAAACGAAGGTGACTATATGGGCCGTATATTCTTTAAAGACCTGTATGGGAAATTAGGACTCAACATCTATGAATACACTTTTGAAGAGCATGACATAACTGTGGCATATTCTTTGAGCGTACCATTTGTCAGCACGTTTGTTTTCGCCGCTATCATGAAGCACCAAGACGCACCCGGAACTACGTTCAAGAGACACATGAACATAGCCAAAGGCGTGTTGAACGAAGATGACTTTCTGCTGCAGGAAATCCTTTTCAATCCTTACACATCGGAACAAGTACAAAAAATAAGAAATGAGTTGAAAGAGCTACTTGACATCATCGACAGAAAAGACTCTAACGATATGAAAGCATATCTCACAAAGATCAGAAACAACGTAAAGAAAGATATTACTATAAAACCACAAAAATGATATTTTCACGTTGTACGAAGGCGTTACCGTCACAAAAAATCACAACTGCATTTATATTGATTTTGCTGTTATATACAACGACTATATCGCCATATTGTACAACGCCCAACAAAGAAAAACAATCACAGAATCCTACAGTCGGGCAAAAGACAGATATTACATTTGTTGAGCTCAACTGCGAAAATTTCTTTGACTGCCTGCATGACAGCCTAAAAGCCGATGATGAATTTACACCACAAGGCAGCAGACGATGGACATTAGGCAAATATCTGACAAAGATAAGGAACATCTGCAAGGAACTTATATCATGTGGCATGACTGAAAAAGATTATATTCTACCTGATATTATAGCTTTATGTGAAGTGGAAAACGATAGTGTTATGACTGCCGTCACACAACGTTCATTGCTTCGTAATGCCGGATACCAATATATCATGACTGCATCACCGGATGTTAGAGGTATTGATGTTGCCCTGTTATATTCGCCCGCACGCTTTGCGCCAATAACAAGCTATCCGATAAGAATTGATTTCGGCACGAAACAACGCTCCACAAGAGATATACTATATGTATCAGGACGCACAGTTGCAAAAGACACTTTCCATATCTTTGTTGTTCATGCACCAAGTCGTTACGGTGGTGAAAAGAGAACAGGACCTCTGCGTATTAAAGTTGCACAACGATTATGTGAAGCCGTTGACTCACTAAGATGTACAAACAACAACGCAAATATAATTATTGCTGGTGACTTCAATGATCCGCACGATGCACCGGCATTAAACATGCTATACCAAAAAGAGATGGTAAACGCTTCCTGTCATGCCATTGGCAAGAATGGAGCAAAAGGCTCGTACAAATATAAGGGTGCTTGGGAAAGCATAGACCACATTCTATTAGGAGGCAACCTGATACAATGGTATCAAGAATGTATAATTAACGACACTCCGTTTCTATTGGAAGAAGACCTTAAATACGGCGGAAAACAACCCATGCGCACATTTAAAGGCTGGAAATATCAAAAAGGATATAGCGACCACCTGCCTATAGTATTACGGCTGACCAAAACTACATCCATGTAAAAACACTTTTACGACACATTTATCTGCTGTATATATAATATCAACATAACTATGATATATACCAGAACCATATTTCAGGAATTGGCACGTATATACTATTTTTTTATAGAAAAAACTATCTAAATATCCAACAATATCTTTATTATGCGCTCTGCCGTACGTCCGTCCCAACGGTCGGGTAATGACGACTGTTTCCAACGGCATGAGACTATATCAGAAATGGCTGTCGATAACTTGGACGCATTCTCTCCCACCAGAATGTTCGTGCCGTATTTTACCGTTTCTATATGTTCCGTATAACTGTTAAGCGTTATGCAAGGCACTCCGTTAAAGGTTGCCTCCTCAGCAACATTACCGCTGTCGGTTATAATGCCCTTTGCCTTTGATGTAAGATAGCCGAATTCAAGATATGACAACGGCTCTGTCAAGACAAAATTGTCATAACCGACAACCAAAGGCTCCAAAGTTCTACGGGCTTCTTGACGCAAAGGTGCAAATATTATCACGTCTTTCGCCTCAACACACATGGCGTTAATCATCGCTTTCAGGTTGTCCTTATCAGCCAACAAGGCACGTCGGTTCAAAGTAAACACCATATAGTCTCCGTCTTGACGGTTATAACGGTCAAGCAATTCGGGACGCACAAAACGTGGAATGTTATATCTTAACGTATCAAGCAGAATATTGCCTACCATATATACCGACGAAGACTCGGCACCCTCGCGACAGACAGCGCTATTGCCACCTATTCCGGCTGTAAACAGCAAGTCTGACAGACCGTCGATAACAAGCCGGTTTATCTCCTTTGGCATGTTGATGTCAAACGAACGCGTACCCGCAACAAGATGAGCCAATGTCAAGCCATGCTTTTTAGTCACTATAGCCACCGCCATTGTAGACGCCAAATCATCAACAACAAGCACCACGTCTGTCGCATGAGTATCAAGATATCTCTCAAATTCAGACATTACCCTGCCTGTCAACTCATTCAGGTTCTCACAATCAACACCAAGAAAGACATCAGGAGCCGCTATTCCCAAGTCAGAAAACAACGACGGCTCTATCGTTTTGTCATCAGCAGCACCCGCATAAACAAGACTATAGTCTATAGACATGCCTTCGGCTTTCGCCTTTGTTATGGCACGTACTATTGGAGCCACTTTCATGAAGTTGGGACGAGCTCCGGCTACAATACAAACATTACGCATAAGATATCTATTTATTATATCATAATTATCGTGCATGCAAACGAGCTCAAAGAAAAATAGTTTCAAAATGCCGAATGCATCCTCTTTCACGGCAAAGATAGCGCAAAATAAAATAAGTACAAAATAAAATGATATCAAGCAACCATTATATTTTATTTATGTCATACATGGCTTTTATCCAAATTGTTTAAAAGTTTTTGTTGGCGTATTGCTTTTATATATGTCTTTATGTTCGGGGTTGAGTTTTAGTAATCGTTCGTATTTTGTTCGTCTGCAGGTTGCTGCGACTCATGAATAACAATCATAAGGAACTCTTAATCATGTAAAGAATGTAACTTATTTCTCAACCAAACAAAAATAACAGGAACAATAATACTGAAAGAATATACCAACATCTTGTTTAATGCAAGATTTATCAAACTGTCCCGATGTATAAAAAAATCAACTAATATGATAACAGCTACATGAAATATATAGATATAGGCTGAATAACGACTGCCTATGAGGGCAAAGACGCTCCCTTTTCCATAATCCACATTACGTAAAGCCCAATAGAAAACCGACAAGATAAAAGGAACGGAAAATACATACGTCTCACGTTGCCACGTATTTGTTAATAAATACAATACATATATCTCAACCCATGTCATAAGAAGAGAACCTATAGCTATATATGGGAAAAACTTTGGTTTGCCTACTATTGACAAATATCTATCGTTACCTTCTGCTATACATCGCCCGAACATAACAAATGGAAGACCGAAAAACAAAAAGTTTCTTTTCCAACTAAGTCCGAAAGAAAAGAAATTGGACAAGAGAAATACAAACAACAATATCGGTGTCAATACCTTTAAGCATTTCGTAAATCCATATTTGTCAGCCAACCATAGCAACATCAGGTCATAAATAAGTGAATAGAAAAACCATAAATGAAAGCCAAACAGGTCATTACCGTCAATAAAGCATTTATAGATATTACCCAAATTGAACGTGTTGTGCATCCATTCAGATACATCTCCATGATGACAGCTTCTAAGAAACATTATCACTCCGTAGAACAAAGATGACAACAACACCATAACAACAAGCTTTTTAATATGCCTCCAAAACTTTCCCGACTCTACCAATTGAGGATAATAATAACCGGAAATAAGGAAAAACAGAGGAACAGCGGCACGAATAACAAAACTCAAAATATTAGGTCCGACATGTATTGCTATCACACTAATTGCCGCAAAACATTTGATTACATCAACACTACTCATGCGTAAGGTGTTGGCATGAGTAACTTTCCGCACAGCCATTGGCTGTACTTGCAATTCTTTTCCCATAAATAAAAATTTTCAGCGCAAACAATTTGATGGGAATTGAGGGTACTCAGAGCTCAAATACAAAGAAAAGGCGCAAGCTTGCACCTATCTTTGTCTTGAGGCCCTGAGAAAACCCTGTATATAAGATAAGTCAAACCTGCGCAAAACGCAGGCATTTACGACTTATTCAGACATATACGTTAAAAGTTTCTCAGGCTTTCAAGACAATCCGAACAAATAGCAAACGCTATGTTAAACTAAAAAATAAGAGCACCATGAACGTTTTTACGATTCATGATGCTGCAAAAATAAATAAAAATTCCGTTAATACAAAATCTCGTTGACTATCACTCACCTTTGAAAAGTTCCTTTATGCCACCGATACTGCCCATAAGATTGGTTGCTTCATACGGCAGATATACGGTCTTGGTCTTGTCGCCGGCTGCCAATTCTTCAAGCATTTGTATATATTTCTGTGCCAGAAGGTAGTTGGCAGGATTGGTGCTCTTGCCCACAGCCTCCGTTATTTTCTCTATAGCTATGGCTTCTGCTTCTGCTTTGCGAATACGTGCCTGTGCCTCTCCTTCGGCGTTAAGGATTGCCATTTGCTTGTCTGCCTCAGCTTTGTTTATTATTGCAGTCTTCTCTCCTTCCGATTTCAATATGGCGGCAGCCTTCTCTCCCTCGCTGGTAAGTATGGTGGCACGCTTGTTACGTTCTGCCTGCATCTGTTTTTCCATAGCTTGGAGCACGCTCTCCGGCGGAGTGATGTCTTGCAACTCTACACGATTGACCTTGATACCCCATTTGTTTGTAGCGTCATCAAGCACGGCACGCAACTTGGTGTTAATGGTATCGCGTGAGGTAAGCGTCTGATCAAGCTCCAATTCACCAATGATATTACGCAGAGTCGTCTGTGTCAGTTTTTCAATGGCGTTGGGAAGGTTGCTTATTTCATATACAGCCTTGAACGGATCTACTATCTGGAAATAAAGCAAGGCGTTGATTTGGGTCTGAACGTTATCTTTGGTGATTACGTTG
>JBJFGK010000182.1:0-7702 GCA_051892655.1 Prevotella sp.
GAAATAGCAGCAACTAAAATCATAGCAAACACGTGTTTTATTTCAAACACGCTATGTTTGGCAACAAAACACAGTGAGTTACGAGTCGTAAAAAGGCTCTTTTCAGGTCGTAAAACGCTGTATTTACTCGCACAACTCACACAATGAAAAAAGGCGGCACATCGGTGCCGCCCTCAAAACATTAATAATATTATTCAAAAGAAAGATATTACTTATTGATAAATGCCTTGCCGTTCTTGATAAGAATACCCTTAACGTTCTTGTTTACACGCTGTCCTGCAAGGTTATACATAGGAGCGTCAGCATTAACTTCATCAGCAACAATGCCATTTATGCCGGTTGTCACACCGTTAAGAGAATAAATATAATTCCCTGAGTTCATTTCCATAGTACCGGAGTAATTCAAAATGTTACCATAAACAATAACTTCGTCGCCAAGTTTCAACTGATCAGTAGATGTAAAATGAGTATTTTCAAGGTAGTAACCTCTATATATCTTTAACTCTTGTGATGTTGTTCCATCATCTGAAATACAATATGTGGCGTTTCCATAATCTACACTAATTGCATCATCTGCTAATGTTGAAATCTTTCCTTTAACATAAACGAATTCATCCAAGCTTTCACCTGCATTGATAAGCTCAATGGCTTTTTCAACACTATAGGCTGTTGAAGGAGTATTTTCTATATGATTAATTTCTTGACCATCACCTGTAACATCCAACAAAATGCTTTTTATTCTAACTTGAGCACTTGTCGTATTGGCATTACCAATAACAAATGAAGTTCCATTAATCTCATACTCACCATTTGTATCTGCAGCTATTACATCATCACCAACCTTAACATAGGCATTTTCATAATTAGTTGAAAATGTGATATTCTTAATTTTATTAATTGTCATACCTGCTCCAATAGCTGTAACGGTAATAGTATTACCACCATTTGCATGATAATACAAGCGAATCTCACCTGAAGTATTAAGACCAGGATAACTACTATGTCCACCTTTTGCAGCAACAACAGACCATTTTTCGGCATCCAAACCTAACAAAGCGGCATCATTTCCACCTGTCATATTTGTAGTTCCACCAGAATAGACTAATTTCACTTCTCCTGCCATAGATGTATTGCAAACCAAAGCAAGAAGTGCTAAAAGAGTAATGCGTAAAATTTTTTTCATAATAATAAAGTTTTAAATTAGTAATATGTTTATTTTGATACAAAGGTAGGCATTTTATATAGATAACGCAAAGAATTGCTTGTTAAAATGCGGTTAATAAATACAAACATTATTACAAACATTATTATTATCCATTTGTTCACAATGTTTGTTACATTGTCAAGAAGAAGATCCTAAGTGGTTTACATTCACCTTTATCCCTATTTGCTTCTCTCATAAATCAATTTTTTATCACGATTAACGCTTTCTTCCGCCCAAGGACGTAGAGTCCCCTCTTCAACAAGATCAACTTCACGTCCGAGAAGTTCTTTAAGATCAAGATACATACCGGCTATTTTCATTAGACCAATAGGACGGCTTCTGTCATATACAACCATTATGTCAATATCACTATCAGGCTTTTCCTCGCCACGAGCAAAAGAACCAAATACCCATGCACGCTCTATCGGTTGAGTGGACAGATAGCCGTTGATTTTGTCTATGATATTATCTCTCATAAAAATTTCAGTTATTTATGACAATTAAAGCCTTGTCTAACTATTATATCCACATCTTTTATAATTGAAATATGTCGCAAATATAGCGATTTTATCTTTTATAGAAGATAAAATTATAGAAAATCACACTTTTATCTATTATAGACATTATCATAAAATGCCCTATGGAAAGATAAGAAGTACAATATACATAAACAAGAACCTGCTTGAAAGGCATGTCCAAGTATATAACCGGCACACCGTTCAAGCAGGTTGCTAATGTCTATTTATATAAAATCTTACTTCAAAACTTTGTCAGCCATAACACGACCGTTAGAGTAAGTCATCTTTCTGATGCTTATTCCCTGTGCCGGTTCGGCTATTTTGCGACCGTCAAGAGTATAATATTCTATCTTGCTTATCTCTGATGTAACTGTCGGCGCAGATATTCCTGTGGAGTTAAATGCAGGATAATACTCGTCAACGGCGCTTATAGCGTCGGCGTTTTGAGCCTTAACAATATGCTCAACCAAAGAGTTGGCATAAACTTCTATATTGGTGTACCAGTTTTTTGCGGTATCAAGGGTGTACAAAAGAGCGTCAGACGCATCGTTAGGATTAAGTCCGTTGGCTGTTTCCCACTCATCCGGAATACCGTCATTGTCAGTATCAAGAGGTGCATCATGCCCTTCCGGACTTTGCCAAGGATATGGATTGTCACCCGTATAATCAGGTATAACATCCACACATTTGTCAATTATGCCCGCCCAACCATTAAGAGAGCCGTAATATGTAACTGTACCGGTACGCGCTTCTTCCATATAACGTTTGTCATGACCGTCACGATAGAGGCTCGCACCTCCATATTGAAGCATTTTTTCAAATGCAACAGTCGCTTCATGTGTAGTAACGTCACCTGCATTTATAGGACTATCAAGTTTTACTTTCACACACGAAGCTCCGTCTGATGATGTTACATGGTCTCCGGCATAATAATTATTGTTATCAACAGTATAGTATTCTCCATTTATTGTAACATGACCTTCATCAAACAAAACACCTTTCCAATCATAATTAGCGGGAGAAGTTGCAGCAGTAACATAATTACCATTAATATAATAACGACTTGCCATTCCTATTAATGCCGTTGGTGTGCTGTTACCAGACGCTCCAATACTTGCTTGCAACACTCTTGTCTTATTTGCCGTCGCCGGTCCTGCCTTGTAATAGCAGTTTACAATGTTGCAATATCCACCACCGGGTCCACCGTAACAACCGTTGCCATTGCCCCAGTTATAATATACATTATTGCGCAAGTCAACTCGCTCTGCTTCCACCGTTGATTTATAGGTACCGGTATCATAACCGGTCCACTGATAACGTGCTCCGTTAATTCTCGGTACACGGTTATTGACATGAGCAATCATATTATGATGAAACGAAGCATTCTTTCCGCCCCAGATACCACCATAGCTATGAGTTCCTTTTGTATGTCCTGAAGCCAATCCTTCAGCACATACGCACCACTGCATAGTATAGTCACGATTGTCATACCATGAAGCTACCTCGTCCGTACTCCAAGAAAAGGAGCAGTGATCAAGGATAATATTTTTACACTGACGCCCCCAAGAGGCATCTGCACCGTCAGATGTAGATACAAGTTCACCACGACGAAAACGTATAAAACGAATTATGACGTTACTCGCTTTATTCTGGAAGGTCTGATCACATATAGTTATTCCTCCCGGTGAAGTCTGACCAAGAACGGTAACATTACCGCTGCTGATTGCGAGATCAGAATTAAGATGAATATCTCCTGCAACATCAAATACAATAGTACGTTTTCCTGTCTGCTCTAAAGCCCAGCGCAATGAGCCTGTGCCTGAATCATCAAGATTAGTAACATGTATGATCTTTCCTCCGCGCCCACCGGTTGTGGTGTAACGTGCGTGACCTTCTGCACCGGGAAATGCCGGAGCAGTCTGTGCAGCTATATTCATAGTAAAGAAAACGGCTGCCAATGCTGTAAAAATCTTCTTTATTGACATATAATCAATGTTTGTTTTAGTGTTAGAAGAGTGTTTTAAGAATTTATTTCTTTGATGTTTGAAAGCGTCAAAAGGTTTTAATCTTCTGACGCTTTAATATTTGACATCAATATATTTATTTGTTGAGGGTCTCAACGTTGTAGCCAAGTTTTTCCATTTCAAGAGAAGCCCATATAAACGGACCTACTCCCTTGCCGTCATTATCGCGTATAGGCTCGCTGATATAGTATTCGAACGATCCGTCGCGACGGTAATTCGGCTTCTTAACATACGGACCGGGACCGGGACCAAGCCCTGATACCTCACAGCAACGTGTAAGTGAAAGTGTCTTGTCAGCATTTACACGAACGAATTGCTTTAATATTCCCTTGTAAGCCTTAATGCCAGCCTCTTTCAAATCGTTGTCAAAATATCCTAAACGCGCTCCTTTTAGCAAGACATAAGCAAACATAGAAGACGCCGTCGCCTCAAGATAGTTTCTGTCATCGGTAACATCCATAACGTCATACCATACTCCGGTTGCCTTATCTTGGTATTTAACGGTGTTACGCATTACCTTGTTGAGCATTTCAATCATCTTTTCGCGGTTGGCATAATCCTTTGGAAGAGCATCAAGTACCTCAAGCAGAGCCATTGCATACCACCCTTGCGCACGCGCCCATGTATGTTTAGAGAGTCCGGTTTCCTTATCTGCCCAGAACATGGTGTGTGTTTCGTCCCACGCATGCTTCCACAGACCGGTCTTCTCGTCGTATGTCCGGTTGAATGTCTTTGATATTTGCGTAAACGCATCATCATAGTATTTCTTCGCTTTCTTCTCTCCCTTGATTACCGGTGCGCCCATTGTGTAGAACGGATGTCCCATATATACTCCGTCAAGCCACACCTGATTGGCATAAATAGCCTTGTGCCACCACACGCCGTCGGTTGTTCGGGGTTGCTTCTCAAGTTGTTTGAATATCGTTTTCAGCGCAATGTCGTTTTTCTTCTCGGGGAAAAGTTGGTTAATACGCAAGATGAAGCGTGCCGGACGGGTATTGTCGAGGTTGAAATCTTCATATTTATAACCCGTGATATTACCCTTTTCGTCAATCATCCTTGCCGGATAGCCCTTAACATATTCTATTATAGCCTCGTTTTTGTGGGCAAGATAAGTGTCTAACAATGCTTCATGTTCTATGCCGACAACATATCCCCACTTCGGTTGTTTGGCAAAATCAATAAGCGTAGGGTCTGGATTGCGTTTTATTTCACTCATCGCAAGCCACTCGGCATAGCTTTCATAAGGCTTGTCTATCAGCACGAGACTTCCGTTTACAAATACATTGTTGAAATGAAGGTCATGGCTGAGACCCGTTCTCTTAACGTCTTGCTCCGCTACACCGTCAAAACGGCAGTTCTCAATATTGATGTTATAGATGTTACTTGCATCTTCGAGACCATTGATAAGTACACCATATCTTGACTTTTTACATGTAACATTAGTCATCCAGATATTTCTTACAGTCGGATTATGCCCGCGTTCTGCAGCCTCTTTAGGCTGATAGTTAAGGTTGATACGCATTACGGATTCCTTACACTGCCCTACTTCAACGTTGCGCATATATACATTTTCGGTTATTCCACCGCGACATGAATTGGTCTTTATGCGTAGTACGCGGTCAAGATTAGGCGAGTCCATCTTGCAATTCTCTACAAACACGTTGTTGCAACCTGCCGATATCTCACTGCCGATAACGACACCGCCATGTCCGTCTGCCATAGTACAGCCCCTAACAATGATGTTTTTGCTCGGGCGACCGTCGCGTCTGCCGTCTGCATTACGGCCACTCTTTATTGCTATACAGTCGTCACCGGTGTCAAAAAGACAGTTTTCAATAAGAACATCTTCGCATGATTCGGGGTCGCAACCGTCTCCGTTGGGGCCGTCGTTATAGACTTTCACACCACGAACCGTAATGTTCTTTGAGAACAACGGGTGCATTACCCAGAACGGAGAATTAAGCATGGTGACTCCTTCTATAATCACGTTTTCCGAATTGACTATGTTTACGAGCTGCATACGCAATCCTTTGCCCATGCCAAAAACACGTTTGTCAATCGGAACATTGTCTTCGCACATCTTCTGCAACTGGTCGCGCCATCCCATAGTCTGTCCTTCCATCGGATAACGACAGTTTTCCTTTGTCGTAGCTTCGTTATATCCGAAATAAGGAACGCCTGTCCACTGCCAGAAAGTATCCTTATTGCCGTTGCCGTCAATGGTACCTTCGCCTGTTATACCTATGTTTTTCGCACCGTTGGCATAGAGACAAGGAGAATAGTTATAAAGGTCAAGACCTTCATAACGCGTATATACGAGCGGATAAAGCGCAGGTTCAAAAGCGAACTTCAAAACCGCGTCCTTCTCGATAACAAGATTTACATTGCTCTTGAGCGTTATGGCTCCCGTGAGATATGTACCTGCGGGAACAACAACCTTGCCTCCGCCCTCTTTAGAACATTTGTCTATCGCCTTGTTTATGGCTTTCTGATTGTTTGCCGCCGTAGCTTTTACCGATGCGCCAAACTTTGTTATATCATAAACCTTATCCTTAAACGTCGGAGCCACGATGCGCGACTCTATCTGTTTATAAACTTCGTCGTTCCAACCTTGTGCATAGGCACATGCAACGACCAGCAACGACACTGACAACAAAAACAGTTTTCTCATTATTATTTGGTTTTTAGATTATTCCCAACTTACATTCAGGTTCTCGAAATGCACGTCATGACTCTTTCCCGATGTTTCTATCGGGTTAGCGCCAAGTCCTTTGAAGGTGCAGTTCTTCACATTAATATTATATATCTGGCTGCTTTCTTCCAGTCCATTGATAAGAACGCCATATTTAGACTTATCACATGTGACATTTTCCATATATACATTTCTTACAGTAGGTATGTGTCCGCGCTCTGCAATCTCATTCGGCTCATATACCAGATTGATGCGCATTACAGCTTCCTTGCATTGTCCGACCTTGATATTACGCATGTAGATATTCTGATTGATACCTCCGCGACATGTGTTTGTCTTTATTCTCAATACACGGTCAAGGTTCGGCGAGTCCATAACACAGTCTTCGGCGAAGATATTGTCACATCCGCCGGAAATCTCGCTGCCTATTACCACTCCTCCGTGACCGTCTGCCATTTTGCACTTGCGTATTATGACATTCTTACATGGTATATTTGCACGTCGTCCGTCGCCGTTTCGTCCGCTTTTAAGTGCTATACAGTCGTCGCCGGTTTGGAAAGTGCAACCTTCAATAAGCACGTTTTCGCATGACTCAGGGTCACATCCGTCGCCGTTAGGACCGTCGTTGAAGACCGTAACGTTGCGTACCGTAACATTTTTACACAGCATCGGGTGCATTACCCAGAATGGTGAGTTGAGCAATTCAACGCCTTCGATGAGCACATTCTCGCAACGCACGAAGTTCACGAGCTGTGGACGAAGCCCTTTTCCTTTGCCGAAGATGCGCTGTTCAGCAGGGACATTGTTGTCAGACATCTTTATCAGCTCTGCTCGGGGGCCTGTTTTCGCCGTGCCTTGCCACTCGTCAACACCGTCAAAATAGCCATGATGCTTGTTTCCTTTCATATACCACCAACGCTCATTGCTACCGTTGCCATTGACAATACCCTCACCCGTGAGTCCAATATTGACACAATCAATGGCGTATATGCATGGTTGGTAGTTCATAACATCAAGTCCTTCCCAGCGGGTATAGACCAAAGGATACAGATCTCTGTCAAACGCGAATATCAACTCTGCATCTTTCTCTATCACAAGATTTACGTTGCTCTTCAAAGTTATGGCTCCGGTGTTCCATTTTCCTGCCGGAACGACAACTTTTCCGCCTCCCGCCTTGTTGCAGGAGGCTATTGCCTTGTTGATAGCTTTCTGGTTCTTGGCTGCGGAAGCCTTTGTTGATGCGCCGTACTTTGTCACTACG
>JBJFGK010000183.1:0-7700 GCA_051892655.1 Prevotella sp.
CTGCAAACCTTATCAAATATTCTTCCGTGTAGGTTATACATTCTAATCTGAAACGTAGAAGATTAATAATAGCCCGAACCATATGGTCCGGGCTTTATTATTTATAATAACTATTATAATTACATGACCGCGAGATTACTTTGTGCTAATCTCTTCTTTACAAATGTGGGGTAACTATGACCACGTGGATTTAACACCACTTTTATATTAAGGACGTGTCTGTTATTAAAAAAACGGCAAGTGACTATATATTTCACTTGCCGTTTATGGCTTCAAACAAGCAGACTTTTATTCTGCTATATTTTACGTTTGTGAATATAAATTATTTCACGTTACCGACCTTTATCAGATATTCTGCAATTTGTACTGCATTCAGAGCCGCACCTTTACGAATCTGGTCACCACTAAGCCAGAAAGTAAGTCCGTTCTCATCGGCAAGGTCTTTTCTTACTCTGCCAACGTATATATTATCTTTCCCTGCTGTATCAAGCGGCATAGGATAAACAAGATTAGCGGGATCATCTTCAAGAGTAACTCCCGGAGCCGATGCAAGGGCCTTTTGTGCTTCTTCTACTTCTATCGGACGTTCTGTCTCAATCCACACAGACTCAGAATGTGCTCTTAATGAAGAAACACGTACACACATTGCCGAGCATTTAACATCACTATGCATTATCTTACGTGTCTCGTTAAACATCTTCATCTCCTCTTTTGTATATCCGTTAGGTTGGAACACATCTATCTGTGGTATCACATTATATGCCAACTGATGTGGGAATTTCTTAATGGTAACTGGCTTACCGTCAATAATCTCCGCATATTGCTGCTGGAGTTCTGCCATTGCTGCCGCACCCGCACCGCTTGCACTTTGATAGCTTGCTATATGTATGCGTTTGATGTGGCTAAGATTTTCCAACGGTTGCAAAACAACTACCATCATAATTGTAGTACAATTAGGATTTGCTATGATACCACGCGGACGATTGAGCGCATCGGCGGCATTACATTCAGGCACTACCAATGGCACATCATCATCCATGCGGAAAGCACTTGAGTTGTCAATCATGACAGCACCGTATTTAGTAATGTCCTCCGCAAACTCTTTGGATGTTCCGGCTCCGGCCGAAGTGAAAGCGATATCTACATCTTTAAAATCATCATTATGTTGCAACAACTTCACTTCATATTCCTTGCCTTTGAAGGTATATTTAGTTCCAGCCGAACGCTCTGAACCAAACAACACGAGATCATCCATAGGAAAATTTCGTTCATCCAATACACGCAAGAACTCTTGACCTACAGCACCACTTGCACCAACAATAGCTACTTTCATTTCTTTATATGTCTTTATAAGTTTTAATTATTCTCGTTTCATCCTTTTAATCACAGCGTCATTTGTCGCTGATGTCCTTTTAATTTTGTGCAAAAATACAACTTTTAGCACAAATGCACTCAAAATATGATTTTTTTTTGCAATTTTGCATTCATATTTGTAACCTAAAATCTCTTTGATGCCGGACATTACACAATATTTCCCAATAACATCTCCCACCATAATATTTTTTGTTGTGTTGGGAATAATACTTATTGCCCCTATTATTATGGGCAAATTGCGTATTCCCCACATTATCGGCATGGTGCTTGCAGGAGTGCTTATCGGGCAATTTGGCTTTAATATTCTCGAGCGTGACAATAGTTTTGAGCTGTTTGGTCGTGTGGGGCTATACTACATCATGTTCCTTGCCGGCATTGAGATTGACATGAACGGGCTCAAAAAGGGCGTTATACACATGGGCACTTATGGCCTGTTTACATTTTTTGCGCCTTTTATTTTCGTCTTTCTATCATGTCACTATCTTCTTGACTATAGCATTATGGCATCTGTCCTGCTTGGCAGCATTCTCGGTTCAAACACAATGATTGCCTATCCTATAGTATGCAAATATGGTCTGCAACGTTATGACGGTGTAACGATGGGCGCCGGAGGCTCCATGATATCGCTGACGTTCGCTCTCGTGGTATTGGCTGCCATTGTCGGTTCGTATAACGGCGGTACAGGCATTATATTTTGGCTATTGTTCATACTGAAATTTGCTGTATTTATTACAATGGCTGTCATGCTTATTCCACGACTTACACGTTATTTCTTAAGACGCTATTCCGATGCCGTAATGCAATATATCTTCATTATGGCCATTATGTTCCTTTGTGCGTCTGTAACCGAGATACTTGGCATGGAAGGCGTGTTCGGCGCCTTTATTTCCGGACTTATATTAAACAGATATATACCTCACGTATCTCCTTTGATGAACAGGATAGAGTTTATCGGAAACGCATTATTCATCCCGTATTTTTTGATAGGTGTAGGCATGCTTATTAACATGAGAATATTGTTTACCGGATGGCATACGGCATTTATCACATTCTGCCTTGTGTTTTTCGGAACTCTCGGTAAAGGGATTGCCGCATACGTTACTACATGGTTAATGAAGAAACCTAAAGTTTTTGGAGACATGTTGTTCGGACTGACCTCCGCCCATGCAGCCGGTAGTATCGCTATTGTAATGGTAGGAATGAAGCTGCAAGTTGCCAAAGATATATATCTAATGAACGACGACATGCTCAATGGTGTCGTAATGATGATATTGTTTACTTGCATTATCGGCTCAATGATTACGGAACAAGCGTCCAGACATATAGTTCTCAACGACATTCCTGCTGCCGAAACTCAACAAAACGGTGATGACGAGAAGATTCTTTTACCTGTAAAGTATCCGGAAACGGCAGAAACCCTGCTCAGCCTTGCATTGTTAATGCGTAATCAAAAACTCAATCGAGGACTGGTCGGTCTTAATGTCGTGTTTGACGACGATAAACGTATAGAAGGACAACAACGCGGCAAAGCACTACTTGACCGTTTGGAACGTATGGCAAGTGCTGCCGACGTGCGCATGCAAACACAGGTAAGAATAGCTACTAATATCGCCAATGGCATAAAGCATGCCTTCAAGGAGTTTAATGCCTCCGAGATTATTATGGGCATGCACATACACAAAGAGATTTCAAGAAAGTTTTGGGGAGAGTTCATACAAAGTCTGTTCAACGGACTAAACAGACAAATAATCATCATTAGATGCCCGCATCCTCTCAACACGATACGCCGTATTCAAGTCGCTGTACCGTCACGTGCGGAATTTGAACCGGGCTTTCATCGTTGGTTGGAACGTATGACACGCCTTGCCAAAAATCTTGATTGCCGGATAGAATTTCACGCAAAACAGGAAACGCTGCTACTTATCAGACAGTTCTCCGAGAGCAGACATCCACAAGCAAGATGTGCATATACGGTCATGCAACATTGGAACGAACTTCCCAAATTGGCGACGACAATAAAAGAAGACCATCTGTTTGTTGTTGTGACAGCACGTAAGGGAACCGTATCTTACAAATTGGCATTGGAAAGATTGCCGGATGAACTTACCAACCATTTCTCCGGCAAAAATCTTATGATATTATATCCGGACCAACATGGTGAGCCTATTGACTCCATGACGTTTGCAACACCACAACATCAGGAACAACAGAGCGCATACAACCAGCTTATGACATGGATAAGAAAAAGGATAATAAGAAAATAAAGGAACGGCAATGATTGAAACAAAGGGAATAACCAAAAGTTTTGGGCAGTTACAAGTCCTCAAAGGCATAGACCTGCACATAAACAAAGGTGAAATCGTAAGTATCGTGGGACCAAGTGGAGCAGGCAAAACGACTCTGTTACAGATTATCGGCACACTTGACAGACCTGACACCGGCACAGTAATAATTGGCGGAGAAGACATCTGCCGTATAAAAGGCCGAAAACTTTCCGACTTCCGTAACTCACACATCGGATTTGTTTTCCAATTTCATCAATTGCTTCCTGAATTTACAGCCATCGAAAATATCATGTTGCCGGCACTCATTGCCGGTCGTTCCAAGAGCAAAGTCAAAGCAGAAGCGGAAGAATTGATTGAATATCTCAATCTCTCGGACAGGGCATGCCACAAGCCACACGAGTTGTCCGGTGGAGAAAAACAACGTATTGCTGTGGCGCGGGCGCTTATCAACAAACCCGCTGTCATACTTGCCGATGAGCCTTCCGGCAGCCTTGATTCACAAAACAAGGAGGAACTGCATCAACTGTTTTTCGATCTTCGCAATCGTTTCGGGCAGACATTCGTGATTGTTACACACGATGAACATCTCGCATCTCTCACCGACCGCACCATAAAGATGAGAGACGGATTGCTGGAAAATGATAACAAGTCACTTATAATATAAATTTTCAACAAATGAATTTCATTAAACTTGGCGAATACAACCGCTTGACCGTTGTCAAGGAAGTCGATTTCGGACTATATCTTGACGGGGGAGACGAAGGAGAAATATTATTACCTAAAAGATATGTGCCACAAGGGTGCAAGGTTGGCGATGAACTTGACGTTTTCATATATCTTGACAACGAAGAAAGACCTGTAGCTACAACCCTTATACCTAAAGCAAAAACGGGAGACTTTGCGTCTCTTAAGGTCGCATGGGTAAACAAATTCGGAGCTTTTCTTGACTGGGGGCTTATGAAAGACCTGTTCTGCCCGTTTAGTGAGCAGAAGAAAAAGATGGAAAAAGACCTGAGTTATATAGTACATGTACATATTGACGAAGATACTTATCGCATAGTAGCCTCTGCCAAAGTGGAACAATATATTGATACAAGTATGCCGCCACATGCCATAGGTGACGAAGTAGAGCTTCTCATCTGGCAACGCACGGATCTCGGATATAAGGTTATTGTTGACAACCGTTATGCAGGATTGGTTTATAAAGACCAGATTTTCAAGAAAATTCATATTGGCGACCGTATGAAAGGTTATGTTTCTGCCGTTCGTCCGGACAATAAACTTGACATAATGTTACAACCAACAGGTCGCAGAATGACCGATGAGTTCAGTGAGAAGCTGCTTGATTATATAAAATCCCACGACGGAGTGTGTTACTTTACAGACAAGAGTAATGCCGATGATATCTATGAGGAGTTTCACGTAAGCAAGAAGAATTTTAAGAAAGCTGTCGGAGATTTATACAAGAGGCGTTTGATTACCATACACGACAATTGTCTCCGAACAGTATAATCGTAATTGTTACGGCATTCTTCAATCATTATCATCTTCATAGACAAACAATCATAAACATTCAACACAATATTAACTATAAAAACACTAAAAAATGAACAACATTCCTTTGATCTTCTGGCTTATACCAGTAGCCAGCGTTACCGCATTGGCAATGGCTTGGCATTTCTTCCGCACCATGATGAAGGAGGAAGAGGGGACAATACGCATGGCAGAGATTGCCGCTCACGTAAGAAAAGGGGCTATGGCCTACCTGAAACAACAGTATAAAGTAGTAGGAATTGTCTTTGCCGTTCTTGCTATACTGTTTGCCTTTATGGCTTATGTCCTCAAAGTACAGAACCCTTGGGTTCCTTTTGCCTTCCTTACAGGCGGACTTTTCTCCGGTCTTGCCGGTTTCTTCGGCATGAAGACAGCCACATACGCTTCGGCACGTACTGCCAACGCCGCACGTAAAGGACTTGACAAGGGGCTGAGAATAGCTTTCAGAAGCGGTGCCGTAATGGGACTTGTCGTTGTAGGACTCGGACTTCTCGACATTGCGATATGGTTTCTTATACTTAATGCGTTTTATGGAGGCGAGCCGACCGCTCTCATTACCATAACCACCACAATGCTTACATTCGGTATGGGAGCATCTACACAGGCTCTCTTTGCACGTGTCGGTGGAGGTATATACACCAAAGCCGCCGATGTCGGCGCTGACCTCGTAGGAAAAGTTGAAGCAAACATTCCGGAAGATGACCCGCGCAATCCGGCAACCATTGCCGACAATGTGGGAGACAATGTGGGTGACGTTGCCGGAATGGGAGCCGATTTGTACGAAAGCTATTGTGGCTCTATACTATCTACGGCTGCTCTTGGCGCCACTGCGTTTGCCATGAACGGAGAGATGCAGCTCAAGGCTGTCATTGCTCCAATGACAATAGCCTCAGTCGGTATTTTCTTGTCTCTCGCCGGCATATATGCAGTCAAGACAAAAGAAGGAGCGACAATGCGCGACTTGCTGCGCTCACTTGGCTTAGGCACAAATCTTAGTGCTGTACTTATAGCCGTTGCCACTTTCGCCATTCTTTATCTGTTGGGTATGGAAAACTGGCTCGGACTGTCTATGTCTGTCATTACCGGTTTGGTGGCAGGTGTTGTCATCGGACAAGCGACAGAGTATTACACTTCACAAAGTTATAAGCCCACAAAATCAATAGCTGAGGCATCACAAACCGGTTCTGCCACTGTTATTATAAAAGGTATCGGCACGGGAATGATATCTACAATGATTCCGGTTGTTACCATTTCTGTTGCCATATTGCTAAGTTTCTTGTTTGCTAACGGCTTTGACATGTCCATGAGTACCGCATCAATAAGTCACGGACTTTACGGTATAGGTATCGCTGCCGTCGGCATGTTGTCAACTCTTGGCATTACTTTGGCTACCGACGCATACGGCCCTATTGCCGACAATGCCGGAGGTAACGCCGAGATGAGCGGGCTTGGCGAAGACGTAAGACACAGAACAGACGCCCTTGATGCTCTTGGCAACACCACAGCCGCAACAGGTAAAGGTTTTGCAATTGGCTCTGCTGCATTGACTGCACTTGCTTTGCTCGCATCATATATAGAAGAAATCAAAATCGCCATGATAAGAGCCGTAGAAGAAGGACGTACATTCACCGATGCGGCAGGCAGTCTATTCAATCCTTCAACAGCCGGTATTAACGACTTCATGTCTTTCTTCCAAGTAACGCTTATCAACCCGAAGGTTCTTACCGGTGCGTTTATCGGAGCAATGGCCGCCTTCTTGTTCTGCGGACTTACTATGGGTGCCGTTGGCAGGGCTGCCGGTGCTATGGTATCAGAAGTAAGAAGACAATTCCGTGAAATAAAGGGTATTCTTGAAGGAAAGGCGACTCCCGACTATGGAAGATGTGTCGAGATAAGTACACGTAGTGCACAACAAGAGATGATATTGCCCTCATTGCTTGCTATCATTATACCTATCGTTGTGGGAATAGTGCTCGGAGTAGCCGGAGTTCTCGGACTTCTTACCGGCGGACTTGCAGCAGGATTTACCCTTGCTATCTTTATGTCCAATTCAGGCGGAGCATGGGACAACGCAAAGAAGTATGTTGAAGAAGGCAACTACGGTGG
The DNA here is from genome assembly GCA_051892655.1 of Prevotella sp. Classification (GTDB taxonomy): domain Bacteria; phylum Bacteroidota; class Bacteroidia; order Bacteroidales; family Bacteroidaceae; genus Prevotella. Next base: position 7,320 of record JBJFGK010000183.1, read on the forward strand.
AAAAGGCAGTGCATGCCATAAAGCGACAATCGTTGGAGATACTGTCGGCGACCCGTTCAAAGACACCAGCGGTCCGTCACTCAACATCCTTATCAAACTGATGTCTATGGTAAGCATAGTAATGGCAGGACTTACTGTCGCTTTCGCATAAAGGAGAATAATCTATAAGCGGTCTGACGACCTGTTTGAAACAATAATCCTCACTTGTATCTTTACATATAAGTGGGGATTTTTATATTACATTATTTCATCATTTCAAACAATATTTATATTTTTGCAATGGATAGAGAATAATAATAGCTTTCTCTTTCTATTACATTGTGGGTAAACAAAAGCATTCGCTATTATTCGCGTTCAGCCAAAAGCGTAGGAAACTTTCAT
>JBJFGK010000184.1:0-1984 GCA_051892655.1 Prevotella sp.
TTCCTTACCGGAACGATTGCATTGGTATTGTTATGTATTTGTCTATAATTAGAATATCCTAAAAATGAGTATATTAAGTTTATTCGTAGTTATTCCCGTACTTATGTTGTTGGGACTTTGGATAGCACGCAACCTCAATCAAGTACGCGGTGTCATGGTAGCCGGCTCCTCATGTCTGTTGGCGCTTTCAATATGGCTCACCATAGAATTCATCAATCAGAGAGCCGGCGGAAACACTGCCGAGATGTTGTTCACTTACAGCATATCATGGTTCAAGCCGCTAAACATTGCTTACGCAGTGGGTGTTGACGGTATCAGTGTTGTTATGCTGTTGCTTTCAAGTATCATCGTCTTTACCGGAACATTTGCATCATGGCAGTTGAAACCGTTGACAAAAGAGTATTTCCTTTGGTTTACCTTACTCAGTACCGGTGTTTTCGGATTTTTTATCTGCATAGACATGTTTACCATGTTCATGTTCTACGAGGTGGCACTTATCCCGATGTACCTCCTTATCGGTGTGTGGGGAAGCGGTAAAAAGGAATATGCGGCAATGAAACTTACCTTGATGCTTATGGGAGGTTCGGCACTTCTTATTCTCGGCATTCTTGGTATCTACTTTGGAAGCGGCGCTTCAACGATGAACATTCTTGAGATTGCCGCCATGAACAACATTCCCGTTGACATGCAGAAGGTGTTTTTCCCATTTGTATTTATAGGTTTCGGTGTTCTCGGTGCCTTGTTCCCATTCCACACATGGAGTCCTGACGGTCACGCATCAGCGCCTACAGCCGTGTCAATGTTACATGCGGGCGTTCTGATGAAGCTCGGAGGTTACGGTTGTTTCCGCATTGCCATGTTCCTGTTGCCTGAAGCGGCACACGAATTGAGCTGGATTTTCCTCATACTTACAACAATTTCTGTTGTCTATGGCGCTCTTTCCGCTTGCGTACAGACCGACCTAAAGTATATCAATGCATATTCTTCGGTATCTCACTGCGGTCTTGTGCTCTTCGCCCTGCTTATGATGACAGAGACATCTTGCACGGGAGCAATACTTCAGATGCTTTCTCACGGACTGATGACAGCCTTGTTCTTTGCCCTTATCGGTATGATTTACGGTCGTACACATACACGTGACGTGCGCAAGTTGGGAGGTCTTATGAAGATAATGCCATTCCTCAGCGTCGGTTATGTCATTGCCGGTCTTGCCAATCTCGGTCTTCCGGGTTTCTCCGGCTTCATTGCAGAGATGACAATTTTCGTCGGTTCATTTGCCAACAACGACACTTTCCACCGCACGGCAACTATTATAGCATGTACATCCATTGTCGTTACGGCGGTCTATATACTGAGAGTTGTCGGAAAAATCCTTTTCCAGAAGGTTGCCGACCCGCATTATGAGACTCTTACAGACGCTACTTGGGACGAGCGTGTTGCCGTTTGCTGTCTTATCTTCTGTGTTGCAGGTCTCGGAATGGCACCTTTATGGGCAAGCAATGTCATCAATGACGCCGTAATGCCTATCATTGACCAGATACACAATGTTTCAGCTATCGCATCACTATAAACAATAAACCAGCAGAACAATGAATTACAGTCAGTTTTTAAATATGATACCGGAAGCCATACTGATGGCTATCCTCATTATCGTCTTTGTTGCCGATTTTGTCTCTTCAAAAAAGAACGAGCGCAAATGGTTCAATCCACTGGTTTGTTTGCTTATGCTCGTACCGGTTATATATGGTTTCTGTCCTCATACAGACAACACGCTGTCTGCATTTGGCGGCATGTATGTCTCTACATCTGCCATAAACGTGATGAAAACCATATTGTCAGCAGGAACATTGATAGTCTTGATACAGTCAAAGAAATGGCTCAGCCACAAAGATACATCTTTCAAGGAAGGCGAGTTCTACATGCTTGTCGTTTCTACTCTGCTCGGTATGAACTTCATGATTAGTTCCGGCCATTTCCTTATGTT
>JBJFGK010000185.1:0-32807 GCA_051892655.1 Prevotella sp.
AGTGGAGTCGTTTTTCAGAGTGGCATCATATACTTTATACTGCCAACCTGTAGGACCTCCATGAAGGCAATGCCCGTAATTGTTTGTCGGCAATTGTATAGTCTTGCCTTCAACTGTTATTTTCCCTTGATCAATTCTGTTGGCGTAACGTCCGATAGATGCTCCAAAATCGCTTGGAGTATTCTCATAGTCTGCATAGTTCTTGATGTTGTCAAATCCTAGAACAACATCTTTGGGGTTGCCGTCTTTGTCAGGAACGACGATAGATACTACACGTCCGCCGAAGTTAGTTATACTTACAGACATACCGTTGCTGTTTTGCAAGGTGTAGAGTTGCACCGGTTTTTCGTCTATTGTAGTCTTGAACTTTTCCGGATCAAGACTGTTCTCCTCATTACAGCACGGTTTTGATGCACAGGCAACCAACATTGTCGCCGTTGCAATCATTAAGACATTCTTTTTTAGGTTTTTCATATTGTCAGTTTTTTTATGTTATTCGTACTTATTATAATACTTTATGTGTACCATTACTTATTATCACGTTATATACGGCAGGCTGTCTGTCGTATTTTTCCTTGTAACGTGCAGTAGCGTCTGCCAAGAATTTGTCATATAACTCGTCTTTTACCAAGTTAATAGTACATCCGCCAAAACCTCCGCCCATCATGCGGCTGCCTGTCACGCCGTTGTTTCGGGCTGTTTCTACGAGAAAGTCTAATTCTTCGCATGATACTTCGTAGTCTTTAGACAATCCTTCGTGTGTCTCATACATCATCTTTCCTACTGTTTCATAGTCTCCTTTTTCAAGGGCGTCACAAACAGCAAGCACACGGTCTTTCTCTCCGAGAACGTATTTTGCGCGTTTCAAATCTTCTTCTGAAATCTCTTCCTTTACGGAATCAAGCATTTCCCAATCCGAATCACGAAGAGTTTTTATGTTTTTATCGCTGTATTTACGCTTGAGTGCAGCGACCGTATTCTCACAATTCTTTCTTCTGTCATTGTAAGCGGAAGAAGCAAGTTCGTGTTTTACTTTGGAATCAATAAGGACAAGGCGGTATCCTTCCGGCTTAAAGGGGAAATATTCAAACTCACTACTGTTGCAGTCGAGTCTCATCAGCTTACCCTCTTGCCCGAAAACACTTGCAAATTGGTCCATAATGCCACATTTGACACCACAATAATTATGTTCCGTCGATTGTCCGGCAAGCGCAAGCTCCCATTTATCAACCTTGTTGTCTCCAAACAAATCGTTGAGAGCAAATGCAAAACAACTTTCAAGTGCTGCGGAAGAACTCATCCCGGCACCGAGAGGGATGTCTCCGGCAAATGCCGTGTTGAATCCTTTCACATCAACATCTCTCTTTCTCATTTCCTGAACAATGCCGTAAATATATCGAGCCCAGCTTGTTTTAGGTCCGTTGGGGTCATCTACCTTGAATTCCACACGGTCTTTAAGATCAATAGAATATGCCATTACGGTGTTTGTTCCGTTTGGACGTATCTCGCACATTATTTCCTTGTCTATTGCACCGGGAAAAACAAACCCTCCATTATAGTCGGTATGTTCTCCAATAAGGTTTATTCGTCCGGGTGACGCATATATATTGCCGGTCTTTCCGTCAAAATGTTTTATGAAACGGCATCTTACGTGCTCTATATCCATGTTGTTTGAGGTATTAAAGTATTGTGGTTTTACATGATTGCTATACTATTTCTCAACTGAGAACTTGTATATTGTTTTTTGTCTGTATGTATCTCCCGGTTTTAAAATTACTGACGGAAAATACGGACGATTTGGTGTGTCTGGAAAATGTTGGGCTTCAAAGCATATCGCGCTTCTTCTTGGGAATGTGGCTCCGTGTTGTCCTTTATATCCGTCAGCCCAATTGTCTGTATATACTTGCATGCCGGGCTCTGTGGTAAACACTTCCATTATGCGTCCGGATAATGGTTCTGTTATGCGTGCAGCAAAGCTAAGTTCGCCTTCTTCCTTTTTATTTAATACGAAACAATGGTCGTATCCGGCTCCGTTCTTTATCTGCTCGTTGTCTGAATTGATGTCTTGTCCTACGGTCTTGGGTTTTCGGAAATCGAAAGGCGTGTCTTTCACGAAACGTATTTCACCGGTAGGAATGCAGGTTTTGTCAATCGGCAGATAGAAGTCTGCATTTATTTCGCATAACAGGCTGTCAACGGTAGGCGTTGGGTCTGCTATTCCGGTAAGACTGAAATATCCATGACTTGTAAGATTGATTATCGTTTTCTTATTAGTGGTTGCCATGTATTCGATAATCAATTCGTTATTGTCGTTGAAAGTATATTCTACTGTGACTTTGACTTCTCCTGTATAGCCTTCCTCGCCGTATGATGACACATAATTGAGTATAAGAGTCTCATCGTTCATCATCAAAGCATCCCACACTTTCTTGTTAAAGCCGTTGTTTCCACCATGCAGAGAGTTGGGGCCATTGTTGATTGGAAGTTGGTATTCTTTTCCGTTGAGTTGGAATTTTCCTTTGCTTATTCTGTTTCCATAGCGTCCTATGAGTGTGGAAAGATATGGTTCGGGGCTGTTAATTACGTTGTTGATGCTGTCATGACCTTGAATGACATTAGCATAATTGCCGTTTTTGTCGGGCATCATTATCGCTTGAATGGCTCCGCCGTAGTTGGTAATTGCCACTTCATTGCCCCATTTGTTCTTTAATATATATAAATCTGTCTTTTTACCATTGATTGTGGTTTGAAAATCACATCTTTTCAAACCACAGATATATTGTGGCTCGTTTGTATTCATAATATTAAAATTTGGTTAATATAATAAATGCAAAGTAACTTAAAAAAGTTGAGACCCCCAAATGAAATGCTTAAAAATAAGCATGCCGCTGTTAAAAACAATTAACAACGGTATGCAATATTTGTGAATGGAAATTTAAAATTAAATGTCGTTGGCTTTATGGCAGTCGGTAAAATAGTCGGATACTATGTAACTGCTTCCGCCGATAAATATAAAGTCATCCGGCACACTGTCTTTCATGGCTGCATCGAATGCGTCTTTCACGCTTTTGAACGCTTTTGAATGTAATCCGAGACGGTCACCGATATTTTTGATGATGTTTTCATCTATGGCTCTGTGTGTTGTTGCCTTAGTAAAGTAGTAGTCCGCATGTTTTGGCAACATTGACATTACGGTCTCGAAATCTTTGTCGTCAACCATTCCGAATATAATTCTCATTGTTTTGCAATGCTGTTCGGCAAGTTGCCTGCTAAGATATTGCCATCCTCCAACGTTGTGACCTGTATCACAGATAACGAGAGGCTCTGTTCCAACGGTCTGCCATCTTCCCATTAGTCCCGTTGTGGATATTACTTTCGCAAGTCCGTTTGCGATATTGCTGCCACTTATCTTTATGTTAAGGTCTTTGAGTACTTCTATAGCCGTGAGAACGGTTCTTGTGTTCAACGTCTGATATATGCCTCCGAGCTCTCCGTAAATCGTGCCATAGTGTCGGGTCGTATATTCTATGCCGCTGCCATGTCTGTTTGATGATATTATCTCTTTGTTGTTTTCTGCAAAGAAAATAGGGCTTTTTGTGTCTGTGGCTTTGTTGATAAACACCTTACTGGTGTCTTCTGTCGTTTCACCGATAATTACGGGAACGTCATGTTTTATGATACCTGCCTTTTCCTTTGCTATCTTTTCAAGAGTGTCACCCAAAAATCCGGTATGGTCAAAACTGATGTTCGTTATGATTGATATAATGGGTTTTATTATGTTCGTGCAGTCAAGGCGTCCGCCAAGTCCTGTTTCGACAACTGCAATGTCCACTTCCCGTTCTGCAAAATATTTGAAAGCCAAAGCTGTTGTCAGTTCAAAAAAGCTCGGATGTAACGGTTCAAAAAATTCTCTTTCATTTTCTACAAAGTCAATAACATATTGTTTGTCTATACATTGACCGTTGATTCTTATTCGTTCTCTGAAATCTTTAAGGTGTGGCGAAGTGTATAATCCGACTCTGTATCCGGCATCTTGCAGTATTGATGCCAAAGAATGGGAACAAGATCCTTTGCCGTTTGTTCCTGCAATGTGTATTGTCTTGTATTTCTTATGAGGGTATTTGAAGTGTAAATCCAATGTCAGACTGTTATCCAAACCTTCCTTATATGCGGAAGCTCCGACTTTCTGGAACATCGGAACGCTGTTATACAGGTAATTTATTGTTTCTTCGTAAGTCATTGTCGGTTAGTTGAATATGTAAAGTATAAAACCTTGATTGTAAAGCCTGTAGGTTTGATGATTTCCAATGCTTTGATAAGGATGATTATTTAGTCTGTGGTGCTGTAAAACAATAAGGAGCAGAAAGAGTCAACATCTGCAATGTGTATCTTCTTTCATGCTCCTGTTATATGTATTCTTCCGTTTTAGTTGAAATAATTTCTGAATTTCTGGAAGATAGTCTGCTTGGTAGTACTGTCACCCTTGAAGTTGTCGCTGTCTTTCATCTTTTCAAGAGCTTCTTTTTCATCTTTGCTCAATGTCTTGGGAACATAGACGCTGATGTTTACCACCATGTCTCCTACGCCCCTTCCGTATCCTTGAACGGCGGGTAATCCCTTGCCTCTCAATCGGAGAGCCTTGCCGGGTTGTGTGCCGGGCTCTATTTTTATTCTGACTTTGCCGCCGTCTATTGTCGGTATTTCAACATTTCCGCCCAACGCAGCAGTGGGGAAGTCAAGCAATAGATTATATATCAAGTCATTATCGTCGCGGATGAATGTGTCATTTGGTTCTTCTTCGATATACACTTGTATGTTTCCGGCAATGCCGTTGCGCTTGCCCGCATTGCCTTTACCCGGAACATTTACTATCATACCTTCGCTAACGCCAGCCGGTATGCTTATTTCCACAACTTCTTCTCCTTTGACTACGCCATGTCCGCCACACTTGCTGCATTTGTTTTTTATGACAGTTCCTTCTCCTCCGCAAGTCGGACAAACGCTCTGAGTCTGCATCATACCGAAGAGGCTTTGCGTGGTTCTTATTACATAACCGCTGCCATGACATGTCTGACAAGTCTCTGTACCGCTGCCGTTCTCTGCTCCTGTACCATGACAATGGCTACATGTCATGTCTCTTTTGACCTTGAACTTCTTGGTTACTCCGGTAGATATTTCGCGTAATGACAGTCTTACTTTCAGTCTGAGGTCAGAACCGCGATGTTGCGCAGGCCTGCGTTGAGCTCCTCTTCCGAACGGATCAGCACCGCCATGACCACCGAAGATATCTCCAAACATGGAGAATATGTCGTCCATACTGAAACCTCCGGCTCCGCCAAAACCACCGAAACCACCTGCTCCGCCGGGACCGTTAAAGCCGAATTGGTCATATTGCTGCCTCTTTTGAGGGTCATGCAGTACGTCGTATGCCTCTGCGGCTTCCTTAAACTTTTCTTCCGCCTCTTTGTTTCCCGGATTTCTGTCAGGATGATATTTGATGGCTATCTTTCTGTATGCCTTTTTTATGTCGTCTTCGGAAGCGTTCTTGTCCAAGCCAAGCACTTCATAGTAATCTCTTTTTGCCATTTGTCTGTTGTCTATATGTCTGTTGTAGATTATTGTCCTACGGCAACTTTGGCGTGCCTTATGACTTTATCGTTCAATGTGTATCCAGCTTGCACACAGTCAAGAATCTTTCCTTTCATGTTATCTCCCATTCCGGGAACCATTGCCACAGCTTCATGGAAGTCGGTATCAAAGTCGGCATCGGCTGTTTCTATCTTTTTTACGCCAAGACTTTCCATTACTTTAAATGTCTTTTGGCATATTAGCTTCATGCCTTCTTTAACGGCTTCTATTTCATCAGTCTTTTCTGCGCTTTCAATGGCTCTTTCCATATCGTCTATAATGGGCAGAAACGCCTGCACAGCCTTTTCAGAGCCGTTGAGAATAAGCTCGGCTTTTTCTTTCAGAGTACGTTTGCGGTAGTTGTCAAACTCTGCTACAGAGCGCAGATATTTGTCTTTCAAACTTTCAATCTCCGCAAGAGCGGCTGTCAGAGGATCTTTTTCTTCTTTTGCCTCTTCTTCAGGTTCTTTTTCCGCCGTATTTTCGTCTGTTGCAGGGGATTCTTCGGTCTGTTGTGTCTTTATTTCGTCATTGTTTTCCGAATCTTTGAGATTCTCGTCTTTTATGTTTTCCTTTTCTGTCATCATAATAAATAATATTGTTATTTGTTTTTATTACAGCAAAAAGCTTGCCAAAACACATTTTGTTTTTCAGCAAGCTTGTTAAAATATTAATATTGCCATGTTTTGGCAGTTGTTGTCAGTATGTGACAATGGTGTCATTCATACATGCTTGCGCGTTGTGCCTTGAGCTGGTCATCATAGATATAATCATCATATTGCATAAGTTTGTCTATTGTTCCCTTTGGTGTCAGCTCAATAATACGGTCTGCGACAGTCTGAATGAACTCATGGTCATGACTGCTGAACAATATATTGCCCTTGAATTGCACAAGATTGTTGTTGAAAGCCTGAATACTTTCAAGGTCGAGGTGGTTTGTCGGTGTGTCAAGTATCAGACAGTTGGCGTTTTTAAGTTGCATTCTTGCTATCATACATCTCATTTTTTCGCCTCCGCTAAGTACATTGACTTTCTTGAGAACTTCCTCACCGCTGAAGAGCATACGGCCGAGATAACCTTTCATTACAACTTCGTTACCGGCTCCATACTGCCCAAGCCAATCGACGAGATTCATTTCGCTTTTGAAGAAATCCGTGTTGTCAAGGGGCAGATATGCGGTAGTTATGGTTACTCCCCACTTGAATGTGCCTCCGTCAGCCTCACGGTTGCCGTTGATTATCTCAAACAGGGCAGTCATGGCTTTGGGATTATGGCTTAGGAATACTGTCTTTTGTCCTTTCTCTATATTAAAGTTGACATTGTCAAACAGTACCGTACCGTCGGTATCAACGGCTTTAAGGTTCTCGACTTCAAGTATCTGGTTGCCCGGTTCACGCTCCATTTGGAATATGATTCCGGGATATTTGCGTGATGAAGGGCGTATTTCTTCGATGTTAAGCTTTTCGAGCATCTTTTTGCGGCTTGTCGTCTGCTTGCTCTTTGCCACATTTGCGGAGAAGCGGCGTATGAATTCTTCAAGCTCTTTCTTCTTTTCTTCGGCTTTCTGTCGTTGGTTTTGCGCTTGTCTGAGTGCAAGTTGAGAACTTTCGTACCAGAAAGAGTAGTTGCCGGCAAATACTGTGACTTTGCCGAAATCGATGTCTACTGTCTGAGTACTTACCGCATCAAGGAAGTGACGGTCGTGGCTGACAACAAGTACTGTCTGTTCCACATTGCTCAAATACTCTTCCAGCCACTGTACAGTGTCGAGATCAAGGTCATTGGTAGGCTCGTCAAGAAGCAGATTGTCAGGGTTTCCGAACAGGGCTTTAGCAAGCATGACACGTACTTTCTCGTTATTTGACAGCTCTTTCATCTGTTTAGAGTGTGAATCTTCCTTTACTCCGAGATTTGAGAGCATCTGCGCGGCATCGCTTTCTGCATTCCAACCGTCCATTTCAGCGAATTTCTCTTCAAGATCAGCCACGCGGTTACCGTCTTCATCGTTGAAATCCTCTTTCATATATAGTGCTTCACGCTCCTTCATATTCTGCCATAAAGGTTGATGTCCCATAAGCACAGTGTCAAGAACGGTAAATTCATCATATTTGAAGTGGTCTTGGTCAAGAACGGAGAGGCGTTCTCCCGGACCTAACTCTATTGTTCCCTTGTTCGCTTCAAGTTCACCGCTTATGGCTTTTAGCAGTGTTGACTTTCCGGCACCGTTGGCTCCGATTACACCGTAGATGTTTCCACTTGTGAACTTGAGGTTTACATCTTTATAAAGTACTCTTTTCCCGAATTGAATTGCGAGGTTTGAAACTGTTATCATTTGTATATAATTATTTTGCGGGTGCAAAATTACGAAAATTTATTGTATTGACAAAATAGAAGTTGCCATGTGATTTTTATCTGTGTGGTAATGGGTTTTAAGAAAACGGCTTTTTGCTATTTGAAAAGTGGCTTTTTAAGACCCCTAACTATGCTGTTTACGACCCGTAAATGGCATAGTTAGTAAGCGTAAACAGCATATTTACGATTGCCAAATGGCATAGTTGTGTTATTCAGAGTATAATATAGTTGTGAAAAAGTCGTAATTCTGCTTCTATTTGCTTTTGTGTCTGAGGAATAGGATTATGCTTTGTGTGTTGGTAATGTGCGGTTTAAGTCATGTTTTATTGTGTGAACAGGCTGCCCCATGCATAACTGCCGGGTTTGAGAATTATATGTGTATTTCCGTGTGTCATGCCTACAACACCCGGAGCGTATTCTCCTACAATGTTGAAGTAGTCCCAGCCGATGCGGCTTATTATGGAATAAGCCGTTGCACCGCCTTCGATGATAAGCAGCGATGGCTCTTGTCTTTCCGCCAATTGCGCAACGGCATCAGCCATGATTGCTTTTAGTCTCATGGCGCATTGTTTTCCGCCGTTCTTTCTTGAACCTATTCCTATTATGATATTACTGTTAGAGATGTATGTTTTCGTCAGACGGTTTATCCATTGTGTGGCATCGGCACCTGCAAAGACATCGTCCGGCATGAGTTCTTCTTTTGCTTTAATGTCCTTGATATACGGTTCGTTTGTAAGCGGTTTGCTTTGTGTGCTGCCACATACTATTATTGTATTTTCGGAGTGTGGCACACGTATGTCTTGATTGGGCTGTAGTATATCAGGAAATATTCTTCTCAGCAGGGCGGAAAATACGTCTGCACCGCCGGCGATTAATGTTTTCTTATCTGATTTTGCAAGTTGTGTGTCAATATCTTCAGCAGATGAAGCGTCTGCAATATATATGCCGTTACTTGTAATCTTGTCATTAAGACCAAGCGAAATGGCGCTTGTCCCTACGATTTCAGTAACATTTGCCGTCTTTGCGGGATATTCAGGGTCATAGCTGAATGCAGTCTTATCAAGCGTAATGCCGTCTATGAGATACAAACCTTTGTCAATGACGCGGCGTTTTGACGGATTTTGCGGCAGCAGCAATGTTTTGTCAATATTCAGAACATTCATTAGAGCAGTCGTTTCCGGTATGATATGGCCGCGTAAGACTGAGTCTGTTTTCTTGAAAACGGTTGCGATACCTTTTCCTTTTATGTTATTGGCAATGTCTGTTACGGTAACACACGCATTTTGTTCTGTTGATGAACGTGTGTCGGTTGCAAAAACAATCACATCATGATTGCCGTTTGGCAATTCATGATGTGTTGTCATTATGGTGTCAAGACCGTATTTTGATGCAATGCCGGCTATTTCGGCAGCTCCTGTTATATCATCAGCAATTACTGTAAGCATATAGTCGTAGGGGTATGATAGATATTGACACCTGTAATTGTTATTTATTCTTGCGTCTGTTCACAGCCATACGTGTTGCATAATCAATAGACAACAACATGGCTTCCTCGCTGGCGACTCCTTTGCCTGCAACATCGAAAGCCGTGCCATGATCTACAGAAACACGTATGATAGGCAGGCCGAGTGTTATGTTTACACCTTGCGCACTGTCCATCTTGCCTGTCTCTTTGTTCCAACTGAAACCTACCACCTTGAAAGGTATGTGTCCTTGATCGTGATACATTGCCACGCAACCGTCAAATTTGCCACAACGTGCTTTGGCAAACAATGTATCAGGCGGTACGGGACCGTCAACATTAAATCCGCGTGCCTTCAATTCGTTTACGGCAGGTATGATTTCTTTTTCTTCTTCCCAACCGAAGAGACCGTTATCACTTGCGTGAGGATTTAGACCTGCAATGCCGATATGCGGATTTTCAAATCCGAATTGAAGACAAGCGTCGTTAATGAGTTCTGTAACCTCAATAATGCGGTCTTTTTTCACTCGGTCGCAAGCTTCTCTCAGCGATACGTGGGTTGACACATGTATAACTCGCATGAACTTGTCGGCAAGAAGCATTGCGTATTTCTTTGTACCGGTGTAGTGTGCATATATTTCCGTATGTCCGTCAAAGTTGTGTCCGCCTTTATGTAACGCTTCTTTGTTGAGCGGTGCAGTTACCGTACCGTCAACTTCATCTGACATTGCAAGTTCTATGGCTTTGATTATTGATACAAAGGCTGCGTTTCCGCATTGTGGCGATACTTTTCCCGGTTCAAAAACAGACATGTCAACACATTGAAGATCATAAACGTCTATCGTTCCGAACTCGAAAAGAGCTTCTCCGACGCTATGTATTACGTTGATTTTCTGGTCTGTGCCCATTTGTCTTACAGCCCATTCCATTACAGCGGCATCGCCTGTTACCAACGGACGACACTTTTCGTATGTCTCTTTATTATTGAGTGCCTTGACAATAATTTCAGGTCCGATACCTGCAGGGTCACCCATTGTTATAGCTAATATCGGTTTCATCTCTGTAATCATTAATATAACTCTTTGTAAATGTTTCTTGCATCTTCTTCCGTTACCGGACGAGGATTGTTCTTTAGCAAACGCTGTACGTTCATGGCGGCTTTAGCCATATGGTCTACCGCACTTTCAGGAATGTTCAATTCGGTAAGTGTTGTCGGAATACCGCAGTCTTTTGACAGCTTGGCAATAAGTTCGACACCGCGCATTGCCGTTTCTTCATCGTTGGCTCCCGGTTTGGCTCCGCATGCAATAGCCACTTCTGCATATTTCTTTGGATTTGCACAGATGTTGAAACGCATTACTGTGGGTAACAGAATAGCATTTGAAAGACCGTGAGATATATGATATTCACCTCCGATCGGATAAGAAAGAGCATGAACGGCTGCTGTATTGACCGGTCCAAGACACAATCCGCCATACATACTTCCGAGAGACAGAGCTTCTCGAGCTTCAACATCCTTTCCGTCTTTTACGGCACGGAGAAGGTTGGCTGCAATAAGACGGATGCCCTGAATAGCGTAAACATCTACAACAGGGTGCGCAAACTTGTTTGTATAAGCTTCTATACAGTGCGTTAATGCGTCCATACCGGTTTCAGCCGTAATCTTAGCCGGAACAGACCATGTAAGTTTGGGGTCTATATAAGCTGCGTCAGCCATCAGATATGGGCTAACTACACCTTTTTTTAATGCATCTCTTTCGTCAAGTAATATGGCATTGGGAGAAACTTCGCTACCAGTTCCTGATGTTGTAGGCATACAAGCGAACCACACGCCGCGACGTTCTACAAATCCAATTCCGAAGAGATCTTCAATTTCTTGTTTGCTGTTGACAAGCGTAGCCACAAGTTTGGCAAGATCAAGTACGCTGCCGCCACCTACGCCGATTACACTGTCAGCATTGAAAGTACGTGCTTTATCCAATATATTCTTGAAGTCGCTTACCGAAGGTTCCTGACGTATGTCGTCAAAATATTCTATACTCACGCCGCCATCGGCAAGAGTCTTTTCCATGTCTGCTATCATCGGCCTTATAACGGGGGCTGTCAGAATGAACAAACGTTTAAGTCCCATTGCAAGATAATCCTTGCAAAACTGCTCTGTACATCCGGTTCCGAATACTATTTTGCCGGGTTGTAATAATACGATGTCTTTCATATCACGATAATATTGAATGTTATTATGTTTATAACGTTGTATTTGTGTATCGACGGCAATATATCCGTGTGATGATATACTGCCGTCGAGAATATGTGTTATGCGTTTTTCTTGTTTTTCTCAGCTCTTCTTTCCTCTAAATAGCCCCATATTGTAAGGTCTTTGTCTGCAAGCGGAGTCTTGAATAACAGACTCGTAAAATATCCTACAATAAGTACAATAAGATGACTATAAACTCCGAGCATGTATGTGGAGTGCTTGAAGTTCCATTCTCCGAGATCAACCAGCAACTGCTTTTCGCCATTTCCCATGTCAAAAGGCTTTGATGTGAGCACGGCATATGCCGTAAACAGCACAGCTGCTGCTATACCTATGTATAGTCCTTGCCAATTTGCACGACGGCTGAACAGTCCGAGCAGGAATATTCCAACTATACCGGCAGAGATGATTGCATATAGTCCGAACAGCGAACCGAGAACGCCCTGACCGCCCATCTTAACATATAGTAATGCTACAAGTATGCTGCCTATGCCAACAACCAAAACAGATACTTTACCGATCCAAAGTTTCAGACGGTCACTTGCTTTCGGATTGATACGTGTGTAGAAATCTTCAACAACGCAAGCAGATATGCAGTTGATACTACTGTCGATACTTGATATGGCACCTGCTGCAAGAGCTGCGATAATAAGGCCTGTTATACCTACAGGCATCTTCGTTGCAATGAAGAACGGGAATACTTCGTCGTCTTTTATTCCTTCCGGCAAAATTCCTGTGTTAATATGGTAATAGACAAAAAGACAGGTTCCTACAAACATGAACAATGCCCATGCAGGTACACTCATAAGGACACCGAGATAAGATGCTTTCTTTGCACTCTTGTCATCGCGGGCTGTCAGATAACGCTGTACGATACTTTGGTCTGTACCATATTTCTGTACAGCGTAAAACATACCGTTGAGCACCATAACGAGGAATGTGGTGTTTACAAGATCCAGAGTGTATGGTCCGAAGTCTATCTTATCAAACTGTGCAGCAACGCTGAATATTGTTGCTGGTCCGCCGTCTGTGAGATAGAACAACATGCCTATTGTCAGCAAACCACCGAGAATGAGCAAGAATCCTTGAGCTACGTCCATCCATATTATGGCTTCCATGCCTCCGAGATAAGTAAGAAGTATAATGACAACGCCTATACATACGATAATCAGATTAATATCCAATCCTCCCATAAACATTGCCATGGCAAGTCCCATAAGGTAAAGCACGGCTCCCATCTTGGAGAAATTTTCAAGAATAAATGCCACTGAACTGTAGAAACGGGCGAAAGCACCGAAGCGTCTTTCAAAATATTCGTATGTACTGAGCTTGATAACCTTGCGGTATAACGGTACAATAAAACCGATAAGGCCTACAAGTACAACCGGAACCATAAGTCCTTGAACAAGCAAAATCCAGTTCCCGCCGTATGCAGCACCGGGATATGCGAGAAAAGTCACGCTACTTATGATTGTAGCAAACATGGACATACCTACTGCCCATGCGGGAATGTTACCACCGGCTGCGAAGTACGCATTCGTAGATTTCTGTTTTCTTGAGAACCATATTCCGACAATTACTGCCAAAAGTACAGATATTATTACTATAAGATAGTCTATCCAGTGTAAGGTCGTGTGTATCATGGTAGATTATAAAGGTTGTTTGGTTGTTATCTAATTATTTTACTATGTCGGCTGCGGCTTTTTGAATCCTTGCAACTACGTCTTCAGGTAATTCAGTAAGCGGTGGTAGCATGTGAGGTTCACACAATCCCGCCATCTTCATTATTACTTTAAGACCTGCCAAAGACTCTCCTAATGTTAGTCCTTCTGTGTTTATTTTACCTATTTGTATAGTATATTGCTGTAGTTCTTCAGCTTTTGCCTTGTCTCCGTTTATGCCTGCAAGGAACAAATCTTGGTATGCTTTAGGCAGATAGTTGCCTACACTCGGTACGATACCGTCAGCTCCAAGTTCGAGGGCTTTGGCGGAATTGGCTGCACAACCGCAGAAATAAGCGAAGTCTTTTCTGTCTTTAAACATGGCGAGCGCCTCTTCCATACGTGGTATGTTATTTTCCGAGTCTTTCAAACCTACAATGTTAGGATGATGACTCAGTCTTTCTATTATCTCAAGAGGTATACTCATATGTGTCGTTATTGTAATGTTATACAACATGAGTGGTACGGTAAGGAAATCAGCCATGTCTTTATAGTATCCGTACATCTGCTCCGGAGTTAGCGCATAATAGCAGGGTAGGGTTGCTGCTATTACATCTGCACCGGCAGCGATGAACTTTTCTGCTGCTGTCTTTTGCTCTGAGATACAGTTTCCTGCAAGTCCGGCATAAATGGTTATACGGCCTTTGGCTGTGCGTGATGCCGCTTCAATCATTTTTACACCATACTCTACGGGAACAGAATTGCCTTCCCCTGTTGTTCCCATAATAAGTGCGGACACTTCGTTCTTTGCAAAATTCTCTATTATACGTTCTACTGCTGCTACATCAATGTCACCATTGCTTGCTATGGGTGTTACCATAGGCACCACAACACCGTGGTATTTGTTAAGACTTTTCATTGTTTAAGGTATGTTTAATTAGTTTTTGATTACAAAAATATATTTTTTTAACGACTTGACATCGTTTTTATTATAAAAAATGACTTTCGTTTTTTGATAATGTACCCTTACTTTTTGAATAATAATCCCAAATCGTATTGTTTTATCTGTATGTATATGTGGTTCCCGTTATATTCAATAGCGAAAGTTGCACAAAGTGTCATGATAGATTATAGCATAAATACAATGACTGATAGTGCTTGTCGCCATTTTTATTTGTGGTAATGCGGTTGGAAAGAACATTTGTTGTATTTTTGCAAATGCATTTTCAATGGTGTCTGAAATAATGATGCCGCAAATAAGTTTAGCCACATGAAGTCAGAAAACAATATTTACGACGGTCTTGTCGCTCCGTGTTATATTTTGGAAGAAGACAGGTTGAGGAACAATCTCAAGCTGATTAAGAGTGTTGCCGATGAAACGGGCGTGCAGATAATACTTGCTTTCAAGGCTTTTGCCTTATGGAAGACTTTTCCTATCTTAAAGGAATATATATCGGCAACCACAGCAAGCTCGCTTTCGGAAGCCCGTTTGGCGTTTGACAAGTTCGGCAGTAAGGCACACACTTTCTCGCCGGCATATACTGCAAACGAGATAGAAGAGATTGCCCGTTGTTCAAGTCACATTACGTTTAATTCATTGACGCAATATGCCGATTGCCATGATGCGGCATTGAAAGCCAATGGAGGACTGAGTTTCGGACTGCGTGTCAATCCGGAATATTCGGAAGTTGGAACCGCATTGTATAATCCTTGTGCACCCGGAACCCGTTTCGGAGTTACGGCAGACAAGCTTCCCGAAACATTGCCGGAGGGTATAGAGGGTTTCCATTGCCACTGTCATTGTGAGAGCGCAGCCGATGTCTTCGAACGAACATTGAAACATATTACCGAGAAGTTTGACAGATGGTTCGGACAGATAAAATGGATAAATTTCGGCGGAGGTCATCTCATGACACGCAAAGACTATGATATAGCTCTGCTTAAAAGTGTTTTAATGGACTTCAAGAGGCGTTATCCACACCTTAAAGTAATACTTGAACCGGGAAGTGCTTTTGCATGGCAAACAGGAGTATTGGTTTCACATGTCATAGACATAGTAGAAGATAGAGGATTTCGTACTGCCATACTCGATGTCAGCTTTACTTGCCACATGCCCGACTGTCTTGAGATGCCTTATATGCCTACGGTAAGGGGGGCGGAAGTGGTAGCTGAGGCAGATGATGCAGAGGTTGCCGCACAAGAGAATGTCTACAGATTGGGCGGAAATAGCTGTCTGGCAGGTGACTTCATGGGACTTTGGCGGTTTGAAAAGCCATTGAAAACGGGTGACATGATTGTCTTTGAAGACATGATACATTATACGACGGTAAAGACAAATATGTTTAACGGCATTAGTCATCCGTCCATTGCCATGTTGCGTATTGACGGAAAGTTGGAAATGTTGCGTGAATATACTTATAAAGACTATTTTGACAGAATGGATTAATATCTGTCGTTACACTCGTAAAAACACTTGTAAAATCTAAACAAGCAACATCCGAAACCTAATACGGCAGTTTGTGATTGGAAATACGGCAGTTTGTGATTGGAAATACGGCAGTTTGTGATTGGAAATGCGGCATATTACGACTCGAGAAATGCAATAATATTTTTATAAAGTGCCGTGTTTTTTTTGAAAACACCGTGTTTGAGTCAAGAAAACATGATGTATTCACCACAAAAACAATATGTTTGTTACCTGTAACTATGATAGTAATGTTTGACAAACTATACAGATATTAATGCTTTTAATTTTTGCAGTTAAGTTTTTTTCATTACTTTTGTACTATAAATCAACACTAATAACCAAACAGTAACAATAAATATGGCAACAATAAGACCGTTTAGAGGCTTCAGACCTCCCAAAAATCTGGTAGAAAAAGTGGAGTCTCGCCCTTATGATGTATTAAACTCAGAGGAAGCAAGAGCTGAAGCCGGAGACAATGAAAAGAGTCTTTATCATATAATAAAACCGGAGATAGACTTTCCCGTAGGCACAAGCGAATATGATCCGCGCGTATATGAGAAAGCGGCAGAGAATTTCCGGAAGTTCAAAGATAACGGTTGGCTCGTTCAAGACAACACAGACCACTACTATATCTATGCGCAGACGATGAACGGAAAGACGCAATACGGACTTGTGGTCGGCGCATGGGTAAACGATTATATGGAAGGTCGCATAAAGAAACATGAGCTTACACGACGCGACAAAGAAGAAGATCGCATGAAACACGTACGTGTAAACAACGCCAATATTGAACCTGTGTTCTTCGCATATCCTGACAATGCTACTCTTGACACTATGATAATGCGCTATGCCGCCACGACTCCGGAGTATGATTTCATCGCTCCTATAGACGGTTTCAGACATCGTTTCTGGATAATATCCGATGAAGCGGACATGCAAGTCATAACAGAAGAGTTTGCAAAGATGCCGTCACTCTATATTGCAGACGGACACCACCGCTCGGCGGCGGCAGCTTTGGTAGGAGCGGAAAAGGCTAAAAACAATCCTGACCATACAGGCAATGAAGAGTACAACTACTTTATGGCGGTTTGTTTCCAAGCTTCACAACTTACAATACTTGATTACAACAGAGTTGTCAAAGACCTTAACGGCCTTTCAGCAGAGCAGTTTATCGCTGCAATAGAGAAGAACTTTGACGTTGAAGACAAAGGAGAGGATATATACAAACCCGTATCATTGCACAACTTCTCGCTTTATCTTGACGGCAAGTGGTATTCGCTGACGGCGAAAGAGGGCACTTATGACAACAGCGATCCAATCGGTGTGCTCGATGTTGACATATCAAGCAGACTGATACTTGACGAAGTTCTCGGTATAAAAGACCTCCGTTCAGACAAGCGTATAGACTTTGTAGGCGGTCTGCGCGGCCTTGAGGAATTGAAAAGACGTGTGGACAGCGGTGAGATGCGCATGGCTCTGGCCCTTTATCCTGTAACAATGCAGCAGATAATGGATATTGCCGACAGCGGAAAGATTATGCCTCCTAAGGCTACGTGGTTTGAACCGAAACTGCGTTCGGGATTGATAATACACAGTCTCGACTGATACGGGATGTAATAATGGCACCTGATGAGTATAAGACGATAAACGGCACAAGCGAGGGAACCTATTCCGAGAAAAGGAGTAAGTTTCTCGCTTTTGCACATCATGTGGAAAGCGAAGACGAAGTGAAGTCTTTGCTGCAAGAATACAGAAAGAAATACTATGATGCGCGGCATGTCTGCTATGCCTATGTACTCGGACCGGAACGCAAGACATTCAGAGCCAACGATGATGGAGAGCCAAGCAGCACGGCGGGAAAACCCATACTCGGACAAATAAATTCGGCTGAACTGACCGATGTGTTTGTAGCGGTGGTAAGATACTATGGAGGTGTCAATCTCGGAACCGGTGGCTTGATAGTGGCATATCGCACAGCGGCAATGGAAGCGTTGGCAAATGCGGATATTGTAACGCGTGAAGTGGAGGAGCATGTTACATACAGTTTTCCGTATGTCATGATGAATG
This sequence comes from Prevotella sp., assembly GCA_051892655.1. Taxonomy (GTDB): domain Bacteria; phylum Bacteroidota; class Bacteroidia; order Bacteroidales; family Bacteroidaceae; genus Prevotella. The sequence continues at coordinate 17,892 of JBJFGK010000185.1, forward strand.
GTGTGATGAAAGTGGTAAAGGACCTGCGTCCGCGTATTGTTTCCCAGAACTTTGAATCTACTTGTGAGATAACACTTGCAATCAGACAAACTGAAGCGCAGCAGCTTAGAGACAGGCTTGCCAAACTTTCATTCTGACATGTTTGGCAATTGCGGCACATAAAAAAAACAGATACCGTGTCGCCAACAACATGAATCAAAGGCTTTGCGGTCTAATAAACATAATGAAATATCTTTATCTTTAAATTAATATAGCGATGACAAACTATCCGAAAATCGGTATTCGTCCCATTATAGACGGTCGTCAGGGAGGAATACGTGAAAGTCTTGAAGACAAGACAATGAATCTGGCAAATGCAGTGGCACAACTGATATCCGGTAATCTTAGAAACGGAGACGGCTCACCTGTAGAGTGTGTAATAGCGGACACAACCATTGGTCGTGTTGCAGAGGCAGCAGCATGTGCCGAGAAGTTTGAGAAGTGCGGCGTTGGTTCCACAATATCTGTTACCTCATGCTGGTGCTATGGTTCAGAAACAATGGACATGCATCCTTACTGGCCAAAAGCCGTATGGGGATTTAACGGAACAGAACGGCCGGGAGCCGTTTATCTGGCTGCCGTATTGGCTGCGCACGCACAGAAGGGGTTGCCTGCTTTCGGTATCTATGGACATGATGTGCAGGATCTTGAAGATAACAGCATACCGGAAGACGTTGCCGAGAAAATATTGCGTTGGGCACGTGCAGCACAAGCTGTTGCAACCATGCGCGGAAAATCATATCTCTCTGTCGGTAATGTGGCAATGGGTATTGCCGGCAGTATTGTTGATGCCAATTTCTTGCAAGAATATCTTGGCATAAGAGCCGAACAAGTTGACATGACGGAGGTCATGAGACGCATTCAGTTGGGTATTTACGACAAGGAAGAGTATGAAAAAGCAATGGCATGGACAAAGAAATACTGTGTCCCCAATGAAGGTTTTGACAAGAACAGACCCGAAAAGCAGAAAACCCGTGAAGAGAAAGATGCTGACTGGGAGTTTGTTGTCAAGATGACAATAATACTCCGTGACCTTATGACTGGCAATCCTAAATTGTTGGAGGCAGGATATAAGGAAGAGGCTCTCGGACATAACGCCATTGCCGGAGGCTTTCAAGGACAAAGACAATGGACTGATTTCCTGCCTAACGGGGACTTCAGCGAAACGATACTTAACACTTCTTTCGATTGGAACGGGCTGCGTGAGGCTTACGTCTTTGCTACAGAGAATGACTGTTGCAACGGTCTTGCAATGCTTTTTGAGCATTTGCTGACTAACAGGGCATCCATTTTCTCAGATGTTCGTACATATTGGAGCCCGGAAGCCGTGAAACGTGTAACAGGAAAAGAACTTACCGGACGGGCTTCAGGAGGTATGATACACCTTATCAATTCAGGTTCTACAACCCTTGACGGTACAGGTTACAGTTCAGATGAGGCAGGACATCCGGTAATGAAGCCATTCTGGGACATGACAGAAAAGGATATGCACGATTGTCTTGCAGCCACACACTGGTGTCCGGCTGATCGTGACTATTTCAGAGGAGGCGGATATTCATCCAATTTCCTCACAAAGGGAGGTATGCCCGTAACAATGGCACGTCTCAATCTTGTGAAAGGTCTTGGTCCGGTATTGCAGATAGCTGAAGGCTGGACTGCCGATGTTGACAATGACATATATGAAAAGCTGAATGTGCGTACGGACCCGACATGGCCTACAACATGGTTTGTACCACGTCTATGTGATAAACCGGCATTTAAAGATGTATATTCGGTAATGAACAATTGGGGAGCCAATCACGGTGCAATAAGCTATGGGCATATCGGTGCAGACCTTATAACATTGGCTTCAATGCTGCGCATACCTGTTTGTATGCATAATGTCGATGAAGACAAGATATTCCGCCCTGCCACATGGAACGCTTTCGGAATGGACAAGGAAGGTGCTGACTATAGAGCTTGTGCCAATTTCGGACCGCTATACAAATAGCCGGCGTTATGGCAAAAGACAGTATACTGCATAAGGATGGGGTGAGCTATGTGCTCCCCTTCATCCTTATAACTTCTTGTTTTGCGCTTTGGGGATTCGCCAATGACATTACCAATCCTATGGTAAAGGCTTTTTCCAAGATATTCAGGATGAGTGTTACCGACGGAGCTCTTGTTCAGGTCGCCTTTTATGGCGGTTATTTTGCTATGGCATTTCCTGCTGCAATCTTCATAAGACGGTTTTCTTATAAGGCAGGTGTATTGACAGGACTTGCAATGTACGCTATTGGAGCGTTTATGTTCTTCCCTGCAAAACTTATTGGTGATTACGGCTACTTTCTGTTGGCGTATTTTGTGCTGACATGCGGCTTGTCTTTTCTTGAAACAAGCTGTAATCCATATATTCTTTCAATGGGAACGGAGCAGACGGCAACGCGCAGGCTTAATCTTGCACAAAGTTTCAATCCGATGGGTTCTTTGCTTGGCATGTATGTTGCGATGAATTTCATACAGGCAAGACTTAGCCCGATAGACACAGAGGGTAGGGCAAGGCTGTCGGATACGGAGTTTGCGGCTCTTAAAGAGCATGACCTTAGTGTGCTTATAACACCATATCTTATTATTGCCGGCATAATTGCGGTAATGTTTCTTGTGATTTATTTCACCAGAATGCCTAAAAATGCCGATAATAGCCACTCTATAGACTTTATGCCTACGCTGCGACGAATATTCAACATAAAGCATTATCGAGAAGGTGTTGTTGCACAATTTTTCTATGTAGGCGCACAAATAATGTGTTGGACATTCATCATACAATACGGCACGCATTATTTTATGCAAGACGGTATGGATGAGAGGTCGGCGGAAGTATTGTCCCAACAGTTTAATATCTTTGCCATGATATTATTCTGTTGCAGTAGATTTGTATGTACATTCTTCCTGAAATACATTAATCCGGGAAAACTGCTCTTTGTTCTTGCTTCCGCAGCTGTGGTATTCACATGTGGAGTGATAATGTTCCGCAATACATATGGTGTTTATTGCCTTGTTGCTGTTAGCGGATGTATGTCTTTGATGTTTCCCACTATATACGGAATAGCTCTACAAGGTCTTGGTGATGATGCCAAATTCGGTGCGGCGGGATTGATAATGGCGATACTTGGCGGCAGCGTTTTGCCTCCTTTACAGGCATCGATAATAGATATGGGATATCTGATGTCCATACCTGCTGTCAATATATCGTTTGTGTTGCCGCTGATATGCTTTGTTGTCGTTGCTATATATGGGAACCGAATGGGCAGACAACAACGGAGGTAAAGAAATTATGCGTTATTATGCATAATAGTTAATGGAAATCCTGATGATATAGCAAAGTTATACTTTGGTATATTATACAATTAGAGTGGGAGATTATGATGTCTCTCACTCTATTATTTCTGCCTCTTGCCACTGTTTTATGAGTTCGGCAGCATCATTAAGAGCCGTTTCTCTGTCTACTTCATATTTCTCAAGCAGCAAGTCTGCCAAAGATTCCGTATCAAAACATTCCTTTTTCTGAATCTCTTCCCAAAGATATGCAGATGTCTCATTCATGCTGATGATATTTGTGAAGTCAATATTTTCCTTACCTTCAGCAACGATAATATGTTCACCGCAAATGTCGCGTAATTTAAATCCTTGTTTCGCTTTCATATAGATTATAATTTAATTTTAAAACAAATAAATGTCTGTAAATGAATAACAGATATCTTCTTACGGGTAATAGTGCTGTCCAAATATACGAATAAACTTTCCATTTTAGGCCGTCTGTACGATCAAGGACTTCTCTTCCTTTGCGATAGAAGCCAATAACAGCACCTCTGATGTCGTTTGTCGTACATCTTTCTACACCCAAATTTCCATCTCCGCGCAGTATGACATTGCCGTTATCCATTGAAACTATTCTGTGCAAGACAAATTTCCCTTTGGATATTTCCGCAAGAACAGGATCACCGACTTTTACAGTTGTAGGTTTGGTAAGCAGAGCTTTGTCTCTTCCGTCCTCTAAAAACGGTCTCATGCTATAGCCTCGCAAGCGTAACGTGACAGTATGACCTTCGTTAAGCAGGCTTACAATCTCCGGCAAGAGTTTGTCGTTTGACAACTGCAGTTCAGTTATTTTGATATTTCCTTGTTGCATAATATTGCGGCTTCTTTGTCGGGCAGACAGTGAAGCGTATAAATATTAGTTGTTTTTATGATTTCCGTTAATGTATTACAGTACTCATTGTATAGTTTCTCATCCCATTTCATGGTTGAACAGCACGGTAGGAGAGAAGCAAAAGCTTGAACGGGACGAAGTTTCTCAATACTGTTTTTTGTCGCTCTGTCAATACGTGTTATCGCTCCAAGCGGAGCTTTTACTTGTCTGTAGCATGGAGTCTTGCCACTCCATGGACTACCATATATAAAAGGTTTTCCGTTTTCTATTCTTATGACCGGATTATCATCATTCATGAGATCACATCCCGGAATATGTTTCAGCCATAATGATGTATGTGTGCTCTTGCCCGTTCCGCTTTGTGCCACAAAGGCATAACCTTTTCCGCCGTGTCTTACCAAAGATGCATGTACGAGAAGTGCTTGTTTCTTGGTGCCGGCAAAAGCGTATGCCAGCATTATGGCATTGTTAAGTCCGTATCTTTTCATACAGAAATCCCCGATAATCTTACAAGTACATTGCCTGAATGTTTTGTCGCAAAGCATTGTGCAACAAAGAACACCTTGAATATTATACAAATGGAAAAGATATCCTCCTTCTTCAGTACGTTCGACACGTATGTCTCCGTTGCCCGTGTCAAATGTTTTGATGTTTTCAAGTACACCTTTATAACAGATGTCTTTGTCTGTAACGGTTAGAGTGAAAAGCGTTTCTTTATTGCTGTCATGTGTCGCTCTGAAATTACTAAATGACGGCAGTAGAGAGATATCTATATCCAGATCGTTGAAAAGAATCTCTACAACAAGACCTGCAATATCAAAATAACAATGTCTGGCGTTTGTTGATGTCATGTCAATGCTTTAAAGCCTATGAAAAATAAAAACTGTCTGTTCGGACTATTCATCAAGAGAAACGCCCTTGAAACTGAACTCGTTTTTATTGATATATTTTAGCTCTGTGCGTCCTTTCTTGACATATCTATTCCTTGTCTTTTGATACTTTTTCTCAAGGTTCTTGCGCTTTAAAGCATAGGTTACGATACATGTGCGATGAGGCAGACCTTCATTTTCCAAATAGGTCTTTAACTGATAGGAATAATCGCTTCGATTTATCAAGAATTTGTTTTTTGCATTTATCCATACGCTATCAACAGCTTGTATGTCTGTAAAATATACTGTTGAGTCGTTGAACGAGGCGGCAATACCGTACATATAAACTTTTGGGTACTGCTTGTTCTTTGCGACAATGGTAAGTACTGATGTTATTGTAAGCAGAAGGATAACCGCTATTATCTTGTGATACTTGTTGAGTCTCATTTTTTTTTACTGTCCTAAATATGATTTTAATAATTTGTTCTTGGTGTTCTGACGTAAACGACGTATAGCTTTCTCCTTTATCTGCCTTACTCTTTCGCGTGTAAGACCATACTTGTCTCCAATCTCTTCGAGTGTCATTTCCGGTTGGTTGATACCGAAGAAAGCCTCTATGATATATCGTTCGCGAGAATTTAGCGTCTGTAAAGCGCGGTTTATTTCTTCTCTCAGAGATTCAAGTACAAGAGTCTTGTCCGCCATTGGAGAGTCGTTGTTGGGCAGAATGTCCAACAGACTGCTTTCTTCTCCTTCAGAAAACGGAGCGTCCATCGATACATGGCGATTGTTAACCTTCATCGCTTCCTCAATCTTGTCTTGTGGAAGATCTACTTTTTCCGCTATTTCGTCCACGCTTGGCCTGCGCTCGTTCTCTTGTTCAAACTTGTTGAGGATACGGTTTATCTTGTTTACGGAACCAACTTGGTTTAAAGGCAGTCTTACAATACGGCTCTGCTCTGCAATGGCTTGCAAGATACTCTGTCTTATCCACCATACGGCATAAGAAATGAACTTGAAACCGCGTGTCTCGTCAAACTTTTCGGCTGCTTTGATAAGACCGACATTACCTTCATTGATTAAATCTGGCAGACTGAGACCTTGATTCTGATATTGTTTGGCTACGGAAACGACAAATCTAAGATTTGCACGAGTAAGTTTTTCCAAAGCCTTTCTGTCTCCCTTTCTTATGCGTTGAGCCAACTCCACCTCTTCTTCTACACTGACAAGTTCTTCATGGCCTATTTCCTGAAGATATTTATCCAAAGAGTCACTTTCTCTGTTGGTTATCGATTTTGTGATTTTTAGTTGTCTCATGTATCCGGATTTAAAAAGTAGTTGCAAAAATAACAATTTTATTATTGGAACGCAAACATTTTATTCTTTATTATTTCTAAATGACAATAATTTATAACAATCCGGCTTCTATTTACTTTTATTGGCAAAAAAGCCGTATCGTGACAAACTTTTCATGCAGTAGAAGGATTATTATTCCTATGACAATCCGGCTTGTAGCTGACGTGTGAATGAGTTTCATGAAAGATATTAATAGGCTCTGCATTTGTTTGTCACAAAATAAAACCGTAACTTTGTGGAAAAACCGTAAAGCTATGGATGCAGACAGATTTCTTAAAATTAGGAATAGAGTTAAAAATGTAAAGTCAGAAGCCTTTATAAGGCGGCAGATATTATTCGTGCTTATGCTGTTGTCGGCATGTTTGTCTGTGGCGCAAGGGTATTATACCGTTGATTATGGAGACAAGGCCCTGACCCGAAAAGCAAGGCAATGGGTAAAGAAAGGGGAGTGGCGCAACGGCTTTATGGCGGCAAAGCCGGATAAGAGTGTCAATATAACTGAATTCTACAGACAGTATCATAAGAATCCCGAACAATGGAACGCCTTGTTCAAATGGCTTTCTACAAATGACCTTACACAGATAGCCAAAGGCAAGTATCAGATAGAAAACACTTCTCTTGTCGTAAGTGTGGAAGACTCGAAAAACAGTGTGTTGTCAAAGAGGAAGAGCGAAAGCCATTATCACAAAATCGATTTCCAATATGTTGTCAAAGGCGTAGAGCGTTTCGGTATCATAGACCATTTGACAAGCAAGCCGAATTGCGAATACAAGCCTGATGTCATTCATTATGACTATGACGTGTCAAAGACAAGGTTTTACGATTCCGCGCCTGACAGATTCTTTATCTTCTTTCCTTCCGACTGGCATATAGCAAAAGTAAAGACAGACAAAGAGGACCAGAACATTCGTGTCATAGTGATAAAGGTTGATTATGTTGAATGATAGGGTTTAGGCCTACTTGTTATTGATGCCGTAACCGAACAGAGCAAAATCTCCCTTTAGAGGGTCTTCGGGAAATATCTTCGCCAATTTTCGCGTCAGTTTTACAGCTGCCGACATAGAGGCTGTCTTGTTGTCAATCAGTCCCATGCGCCTTGCCTGTTGCATAACATGGGTGTCCATAGGAATGATAAGCGTTTTCTTGTCAATAAAAGAGCTCCACAGTCCGATATCTACGGGGGAATTATCTCTGACCATCCAGCGTATGAACATACATATCCTTTTGCATGCTGATGATGTGTTTTTGGGAATAATCCCTTCAATATTCCTTTCTGCGAAGTAAGACGTTATCGCTTCAACAGCCGAAAGTCCATCGTCAGCTCTGCCTTTTATGTAATTGCCTATACTTCCGTAGGTTGCAAGCATGTCTTGAAGGGCTTCAAAAAAGCGGTACATGGTGTGTCTTGTATATAGTCTGTAAAAGCAGGAAGTGTCGTTTTCGGCAATTACGCTTTTGTATCGTCCCTCCTTTATCCAGCTATACACATCACCTTCTGCCGCATCAATTATCCATTGTATCTTTGGCATGAACTGTTTCCTGTTGCCATAGCTGACTGATGAAGCCACAAAGGCAACTGTCTCTTTGTTCAAGTTGCCGTCCACTTGATGCATAAACCGGCTCGGATCACCATTTATGAAGTTGCTGTTCTCGTATTCTGCCGCATATTTCCGCAGCATTTGTTCTGTTTCCCCCGTCATTATCATATATATTTTTATATATGCTTCGGCTTGTTGACTACAAAAAAGGTGAAAGGGTAAATATCACCTTTCCACCTTTCAGTATGATCTTAAGATAATCGTAACGATTAAATGATAGTCTTGACTGCTTCAAGCATACCTTTTTCCTGTATAAGATCAAGGTCTTTCTTAACGAGTTCAGCAAGTCCTTTGACGCTATGCAGGTCTTCGCCCCAGATTGATGTAGCTCCGAGAACTCCGTCTGTAACCTTCTGAGTGTCTCCTGTCGCCCATAGCTCTTTGAGAAGATCCATGATGTCCTGTGCGTCATTAGGAACAATCTCTACGCCGTCTGCACGTTTGCCGCCCTTGTAGTAAGTGATGATAGCTGCAAGACCGAACACGAGTCCTTGCGGCAGTTCGCCCTTACGTTCAAGATAGGTCTTGACTCCTGGAAGGTCGCGGGCGCAGAATTTCGGGAATGAGTTAAGCATGATGCTCGTTACCTGATGGTCAACATACGGGTTGTTGAAGCGTTCGAGAACGTCACCTGCAAACTGTTTCAGCTCATCCATCGGGAGGTTGAGGGTTTCCATAAGCTCTTCAAACTGAACCTTGTGTATGTATTTGCCAATAACTTCGTGGTTGCAGGCGTCACGTACAATATTCACGCCGCTAAGGAAAGCTACAGGCGAGAGTACGGTATGAGGACCGTTGAGTAATGTTACCTTACGCTCGTGATAAGGCTTCTCGCTTTCTGCAATGAGGACGTGCAGTCCGGCTTTGTCAGCAGGGAACTCTTCACGCAGGTCTTCGATAGACATGTTCTCCGGCTTTTCGATAACCCAAAGGTGGAAAATCTCAGCCTGTACAACAAGATTGTCCTTATAGCCTACTTTCTGCTGTATGTCAGCAATTTCCTTACGGGGGAATCCGGGAACGATACGGTCAACCAATGTAGCGCATACATAGCAGTAGTTTGTAAACCAGTCTTTGAATGCCTGATAGTTAGCTCCGAAGTCCTCTTTCCACAGCTCGATGTATTTGTAGATACATTCCTTAAGATGATGGCCGTTGAGGAATATCAGTTCGCAAGGCATGATGATGAGGCCCTTTTTCGGGTCGCCGTTGAATGTCTCAAAACGATGGTACAGCAGCTGGACGAGCTTGCCCGGATAAGATGATGCGGGAGCGTCCGTGAACTTACAAGTCTCGTCAAAAGCAATACCTGCCTCTGTAGTATTTGAAATCACGAAACGTATCTCCGGCTGTTCCGCCAAAGCCATGAAAGCTGCGTTTTGGCTATATGGGTTAAGTGCGCGGCTGATAACGTCTATACGTTCAAGCGAGTTTACGGCTTCGCCGTTGAGACGGCCTTGAAGGTTGACATGATAAAGGCAATCCTGACCGTTGAGCCAGTCAACCATACCACGATCGATAGGCTGTACGACAACAACACTTCCGTTGAAGTTTGTCTTTTGGTTCATGTTCCATACTATCCAATCTACGAAAGCGCGAAGGAAGTTACCTTCACCGAACTGGATAATTTTTTCAGGCATAACGCTCTTTGGCGCAGTCCTTTTGTTTAAAGATTGTAATTTGTTCATGACTTGTTTTTATAGAGTTTAATTAATTATGTTTATTTCTACACGCAGATGGTTGTCTGTGGTGTAATCGTTCAGCTCAGTAAGTGCAAAGATACATTATTCTTTAATAGAATATTAATAAATAGAGGTTAAAGTTTATGAAAACCTTTGCGTAAGTGTCTGTCACATGGAGAATGTGTTGAATCCTCCGTCAACTACGGCTATTGTGCCGGTAACGAATTTTGACGCGTCGCACATGAGATAATGGATTGTGCCGCACAGCTCTTCGGGGCTTCCCATGCGTCCGAAGGGCGTCTGCCTTATCACATCCTGTCCCCGTTGCGTGTAGCTGCCGTCGGGGTTAGTGAGCAGGCTTCTGTTCTGTTCGGTAAGGAAAAATCCGGGAGCTATGGCGTTTACCCTTATTCCTTCGCCAAACTTTTTCGCACATTCAGTAGCCATATATTCCGTAAAGTTGCTTATGCCCGCTTTGGCTGCCGAATATCCGCACACCCTTGTCAGGGGTCTGAAAGCTGACATTGAGGAGAAGTTTATGATAGAGCCTTTGCCCTGTTTTACCATAGGCTTGAGAAACACCTGTGTGGGTATTACCGTGCCTGTAAGGTTCAGTTCAAGCACTTTTTGGAAGTCTTCCACCTTAAGGTCGAAGAAGTCGCCGTCGGGAGATATTACCGCGCCCGGCATGTTTCCTCCGGCTGCGTTAAGCAGGGTGTCTATCCTGCCGTATTTCGCCAGAATGTCGTCACAGTTCTTTTGTACCGTTTCCCTGTTCATGACATCGGTTTTCATGAACTCCGCGTCATAGCCGGCTTCATGTATCTCGTCAATTATCTTTTTGCCCACTTCTTCTTTCCTGCCAAGAATTATTACCTTCGCTCCGTTGGCGGCAAGGTATTTGGCAATGGCGCGCCCCAAGACTCCGGTTCCGCCGGTTATTACCGTTACATTATCCTTTATGTTAAACAGATTGTTCATTATAATAGTGTTTTTGACTGTAATACAATATGTTGGTTCCTATTGGTTGATGCCGAGTTCTCTGTCCACAGCCGACAGTATGCCTTCAACCTGTCCTAATGCGAACATTCTTCCCAAGAATGTGTATCCGGCATTGTAGCCTCTGTCAAGATCGCCTAACATGTTGGGGCCGTGATCTACACGCATGGGCAATCGGGGATTGGCTTTTTCGAAGATATGTGCGAGTTCTATAAGGTCGGCCCTGCCTCCGAGATGTGAAGCCTCCGTAAAGTCTCCGTTGGGGAATACCTTGCATGAGCGCATGTGCACGAACCATGTGCGGTTGGCGAATCTGCGTGCCATCTCGGGCACGTTGTTGTGCGCTCCGGCCGAGAGTGAACCTGCACAGAAGGTCAGTCCGTTATGCGGGTCGTCAACAGCTTTGAGGAACCATTCGATGTCTTCCTCGCATGTTACGATACGCGGAAGTCCGAGAATGGGGAATGGAGGGTCGTCCGGATGCACGCACATATACATGTCGTATTCGTTACATGTCGGCATGATTGCCGAGAGAAAGTATTTCATGTTTTCCCTTAGCTGCTCTTTGGTTATTCCTTTGTACAGGGCCAGCAGGTCTCTGAACAGTTCGACGGGGTGTTCGTCGTTTTCCGTAATGTTTCCGTTGACAAAGCCTTGCGTCTTCACTATGATGTTCTCCACAAGCCTGTGGTTGTCTTCGGGCGTCATGGTCGCCTTCAGCTTTTCCACTTCTTCCATCACTTCGGGGCTGTAGTCTTTGTCCGCTCCTTCTCTTTTAAGTATGTGGCAGTCGAAATATGCGAACTGTGCGTGGCTGAAATACAGGTTGCTTGTGCCGTCGGGATTGGGGTGTGCGAGGTCTGTTCTCGCCCAGTCCAGTACGGGCATGAAGTTGTAGCAGATGGTATGTACGCCTTCAAGTCCGAGATTCTTCAGGCTTTCCTTGTAGTTCTCAATCAGGCGGTCTCTGTCGGGACCTGCGTATTTTATGCTTTCACAAACGGGCAGGCTCTCCACTACCGACCAGCGCATGCCGTAGCTTTCGATATATTCTCTGAGGTCACGTATCTTTTCGCGTGTCCAGACTTCTCCGTTGGGGACATCGTGAAGTGCGGTAACGATGCCTTCAACACCTATTTGCTTTAACATCGACAGAGTGATTTTATCATTCTTGCCGAACCATCTCCATGTTTTTTCCATAGCTATCTGTTTTTAACTGTTTCCTTGTCCTGTCTTACTCGTGGTGGTAAGGCTCGTTATTGCTTATTGTGCAGGCTCTGTAAACCTGCTCCGTGAAGACGAGCCGCACCATCTGGTGGGAGAATGTCATGCGCGAAAGCGATATTTTCCCGTCGGCCCTGTCGTAAACGCTTTTCGCGAAGCCGTATGGACCTCCGATGACAAATGTAAGAGTCCTGGTGTCGTGCCGGCGTGATTCGAGCCATGAGGCAAACTCCACGCTTCTCATCTCTTTGCCGTGCTCGTCAAGCAGTATGACATGGCTCCTGTCTTCTATGGCTTTCAGTATCAGTTCTCCTTCTTTCTCTTTCTGTTGTGCGTGTGTCAGGCTCTTCGTGTTCTTGAGTTCCGGAATGACCTTGATGTTAAAAGGTACATAGTGGCAGATCCTTCTTGAATAGTCCTCCATGCCTTCCGCATACAGTCTGTCGGCGGTCTTTCCTACAAGTATGAGCGTTATTTTCATGTCAGTCTGAATATTCGTCTTTCCTTTTCGGGTTCATGGGGAACCATCCTTTCTTCACTCTTTCCCTTTGTTCCCGCAGTTCCTTGACAGCCCATATAGCCGAAGCTCCGAACACTCCGAATATGGCAGACAAAGTCGTACACTCTGTAAGCAGGGCCGCTATGAGCGACAGTATGCCTGTGACAACAAATATCCAGCTGTATTTTGTACCGGTATAATATTCTGTCTTTATAACGATAGGATGGAAGACGCCGATTATCAATAATGACATCAGGGCGATGATGATACCTGTGTAATACAAGTCCATGTTCTTGATAGTATTATTTTAATCGCAAATTTAAGTATTTTTCGGCAGACTTGCAAAGTAATTATTTGAAAATTACATGCCCGGCAGATTATTTTTGTGCCCTTGCGTCCGCAGGGATTGCAAATCCCCGTGAACTCAAAGAAAAACAGAAACGTCCCGACAGGGTGTCAGGGCGTTTGAGTTGTTGTCAGGCTACTGCCTTTGGTTGTCGTCCAGATAGTCGTCTTTCCCGTCATCATAGGATATCGGGTCGCTGTTCTCGTTGCTGTAACCGCCGTTAGCGTAGAAGTGTCTCCAGTTTATCGCCATAGTTTCAGAGTACTACGCATGAGGTAACGGTCAGGGCGCTCACGATGGTTGTTATCAGGGTACAGATGGCGTTGATTATGACACGCCAGTTTTCGCGATGTAATGTCATGGTCTGAATGGTTTTTAGATGGTTTGACTTTTTGTTGTCAGTAGTCCGCACGGACCGTTATCCCTGCGGACATAGGCACGGACATGAGTCCCTGCGGACCCGGTTAGCTTAGCCTTTCACTACGCTCGCCCTCTGGAACGAGACGTCCATGTCCAGCTGTCGCTTGCTTACCTCGCCTGTGCCGAGAGCGCGTATGCGGGCTTTGGTTATCTTGCTTGCGTCAAAGTCGTCCTCGCTGTCGGCAGGCTTGCTCGACAGTCCGAGCGAGAATATCGCAAGGTCGTCAAGCTTGACTTTCTTGGAGTCAAGCATCAGCTCCTTTATGCACGCTACCATGTCGGTAAGCACACCCTTTATCGCCCCCTTGCTGTAAGGCGTGTTGTGCTGGCTCATGTGCTCTGCAAGCTCGTCAAGGCTTACCGTTGCGTCGTGTACGGCACGGGCGTACCACTTGCCGTAGGTTGCCGACGTCTTGTTGGTGTTCATTTTAAGTACGTATTTAAGCATGGTTCAAAAATTTTTGCGTGGCTTGTGCGCCACAGGTTAGACATGTTGATTTTGGCTGAAACAGCTGTTGGCTTTGCCGCAAACAGGCGCCGGGTTCTGCCGCAAGCCGGGCTGCTTTCCGGTTGCTAATATATATAATATAGGTGTAAGGGGCGGGCGATAGGCTGCCTTGCCGTGCTTTTTGCCGGCTTTTTTTGCCAAAACAGCTTGGCTGGGGCTTTTTTTGTCAGTTTTTTTATTAATTTTGTGATTATGAACATACACATAAAATTAAAATCAGAATGAAAGATTTTTATTGGCTTATTGATAACGAGGCTTTGTTTGGCAGATGGTATGAATTTTTGATTCGCCACAGTAGATTATGTGACAATGTATTTTTAGCCGCTTCATTTTGGCAAGAACGTAAGAATAGTGCTTTAAGAATTATAGACTCTAAACATCCTTATCTGATTTATTTGCAGGAAACCAAGAAAAAGCAAATGAGTTATTATGGAAAAGAATTGGATTTGTGCCGGGCTGTAACAGCAACAATGGTCGCCCTGTATGCAGACAAGAACGAGGTACAAAAAATAATCAATGACGCCAGACAATGTTTAGAATTTATAGACATTTGCGAAGGTTTGAATTCTCAAGAATTTTTTGATAGTTTGTGTGAAGATTTAGTTAAAGGAGAAATAGAGAAAGATTGGGATTACTCAAAGGCTGACGGGGGTCTTGGCGGGCAGCAGGCGGACGGGGCGCCTGCGGACGGGACGCCTGCGGACATTAAAGGGTATGAGAATAAGATAAGGGAGCAAGCGGAGAGGATAACGGAGCTTGAAAGGAGGATAGCCGAAATGGAGAGCGAGGCGGAGGACTTAAAGGAGCCTGCGGCGGCTGACGGGGCGGAGCCTGTTGCGGTAGAGCCTCACAACAAGGTGCGTCTTGAACTGGTAAGGAAGCTTTTCGAGTGTGCCGGAGCCGATTTTGAGGAACGGGGGGTGAAGGCGGCGGCAGCCCGTCTGGCCCAGTATATAACACAGTTGCCCATTGACGGCTGTAGGCAATATATGAGCTACGGGGATTTAAACGTAAACGTCCACAAAGAGGAAGTGGAGAATGCGAACAAGGAACTAAGGCGTTTGAACTTAAAATTTGTGTTGTAGAGCTGTTTTCATAGGGATTAGTGCCCCCACGACCGTCCGCAGGGATTTGTAAATCCCCACGAACTCAAAGGGAACTCAAACCCACGACAATTAGTGTCCGCA